>DVKM01000031.1 GCA_018716015.1 Candidatus Enterenecus stercoripullorum
TTTTCCCTCGCGGGCGGAAAACCGCATAAAATTTCAGGTGTATTTCAAGAAAATTCTGGACATTTTCCCATCTGCCTGGTATACTAAAATTGTCAGAATTGGAAACTGGACGGCATGGACGGAGAGGGGGGAGAAAAATCGCCCCGGGGGGGTGGCAAGCCGAATTCGCACGCTTCCTCATGTTTACATTTAAATTGTTAGGGGGTAATCTTAAATGAAAAAGGCTTTCAGATGTATTGTTTGCATTTCGGTTGTGGTTGGACTTTTATCCTTGCATGCTTCCGCTATTGAGCCGGTCATTTCCCAGCCAGAATTTCAGTCTAAAACATCTTACTTTGTTGTAGAGTATTTGGAGATACGCAGTACGCCTCTCATCGAAAAGACAAGTCTTGGGGCTGCATTAAAAGATCCAGAATTCCAGCCTAAAAAAGTGACAGAATTTCATGAGTACCCGTATGAGTATATAGAACATTTGAATAAAAAAATCCATTCTGGTTTTTCTCCTCAGGCAATCGATATAACCGATATAAAAACTGTTAATTTCGGCGTAATAAAAGTTTCTTTGTTCTTTAATGAAATGAGTGATTATCAGGGTATCGATCGTTATAAAGTGAATAGTACCTTCGAGTGGCTCCAACTTCCATCTCCTGGATATACCACAAATATTCAAGGCGTATTTGGTTTAGCGTTTGGAGATCAGCTATCAATCGATGGTAATAATGTCACTGGGCAAATCACCTACAGTCGCTATGTGTCTCATGGAAGTGGTGGCGGAAATAATCTAAAGTATAATCTTGACTTTGAAACAGTAAATGTTCCTGAGTCATTATTTGCGAGGGCCGCAAAATTTAATTTCACTCATCAGAGTGGGATGGGGTTATCTGACTATCTAACATCTTTAGAGGGTACTATCTCTTGCGTTGTCCTAAAAACAAACACTTATAACACCTCTTGTTCTGTTTTAGCTTCTTATGAAGATGTAGATTTGTTCGGGCTCATAAGCGATAGCGTATCTTTCAGCTTTTCAGATGGTTTCTCATTTACGTTTGGTGCAGTACATCATCCCTACAATATACAAGACTCTTTAATCCTAGTTTGACTCAATATTTCCATATGAATATGAATACTATGAACAAAATTCTTCTGACCCTGGCCGCCGCCATCTGCTTCCTGCTGCTCAGCATGGTGTGGAACGGCGTGGGGCTGATGCTCCTGCTTTGCCTGATGTGCGGCATCGTGGGATATAAGCTGGTCATGCGGCACAGAAAGCCCAACCCCCAGACGGAGCCGGGCCGGGTCATGATAGAAGCAGCGCTGATCGGACTGGGATGCGCCGTGCTGCCCTTTCTCCTTAGTGCCCTGACCCATGGGGCGGGGGTCTTTCTGGCCCTGGGGCTGCTGTGCGCGGTGGTAGCCATTCTGCTGTGAGCCGTCCGATTCCGCCCGCAGCGGAGGGGCGATCCATAGACGCCCTGCCCTCCCCCCGGCCCTCGTGAGCGTCTGCCCGGTTTTTTGACGCTCCGCCCCATCTGTCCTTGACAAGCGCCCTGTCCCCGGCTATAATAGCTACCGCAAAGTGAATACTGCCTTATCCAGAGTGGCGGAGGGACCGGCCCGATGAACCCACGGCAACCTGCACTGCAAGGTGCCAATTCCGGCGGAAACGCAAGATGAGGAAACGCCTGAACTCTTCGCCCCGCCGCCCGGCGGGGCTTTTTTCGGCCTCTCCCCGCATGTACACAAAGAAAGGAAATGACCTATGGCAAAGCGACTGTTTACCTCTGAATCGGTGACGGAAGGTCACCCTGACAAGATTTGCGACCAGATCTCCGACGCGGTGCTGGACGCCATCCTGGAACAGGATCCCAACGCCCGGGTGGCCTGCGAGACCACCGTATCCACCGGCCTGGTCCACATCATGGGGGAGATCACCACCTCCTGCTATGTGGACATCCCCAAGATCGCCCGGGGCGTCATCCGGGACATCGGCTATGACCGGGCCAAATACGGCTTTGACTGCGACACCTGCGGCGTCATCGCCAACATCGACGAGCAGTCCCCCGACATCGCCCTGGGGGTGGATCAGTCCCTGGAGGCCAGGGAAGGCGAAATGACCGACGGGCTGGACGGCGGCGCGGGCGACCAGGGCATGATGTTCGGCTACGCCTGCCGGGAGACGGATGAGCTCATGCCCCTGCCCATCTCCCTGGCCCACAAGCTGGCCCAGCGGCTGGCCGGGGTGCGCAAGCAGGGGCTGGTGGACTATCTCCGCCCCGACGGCAAGAGCCAAGTCACCGTGGAATATGACGACGCGGGCAAGCCCGTCCGGGTGGACACCGTGGTGCTCTCCACCCAGCATAACCCCGAGACCAGCCTGGAGCAGATCCGCGCTGACATGATCCGGCTGGTCATCCAGCCCACCATCCCCGCCCATCTGCTGGATCAGAACACCAAATTTTATGTCAACCCCAACGGCCGCTTCGTGGTGGGTGGCCCTCAGGGGGACTCGGGCCTCACCGGGCGCAAGATCATCGTGGACACCTATGGCGGCTCCGCCCCCCATGGCGGCGGCGCCTTCTCCGGCTAGGACCACACCAAGGTGGACCGCTCCGCCGCCTACGCCGCCCGCTGGGTGGCCAAGAACATCGTGGCCGCCGGTCTGGCCGGCCGCTGCCAGGTGCAGCTGGCCTACGCCATTGGGGTAGCTCATCCCGTGTCCATCCGGGTGGACACCTTTGGCACCGGCACGGTGTCCGACGCCAGACTGGAAGAGGTGGTGGAGCGGCTGTTTGACCTGCGCCCCACCGCCATCATCCACCGGCTGGACCTGCGCCGGCCCATCTACCGGCAGGTCGCCTCCTACGGCCACTTCGGCCGCCCGGAGCTGGATCTGCCCTGGGAGAAAACCGACATGGTTGACGCGCTGAAAGCGGCGCTGTAACTCGCCCGCCAGTATCAAAGCGCAAATTCCCCCCGCAAAAGCCCAGCGTCAGCGGGTTTTGCGAGGAACGGAGCCGCAGCGCAATGGCTGAACTTTCGCCAGGGGCAGAAGTGAGGAATATGGGGCTTGCGGCGACGCCATGGTGGATGCGCTAAAGGCCGCCCTGTGAGCCCAGTTGTGCGCGAAATTCCCCAAACCGCAAAAGGGGCTGATCCCGTCAACCGGGACCAGCTCCTTTTTTGCGCCTCTTACAGGCCCAGCAGCCGCCCCACATTGGCCACCAGGAAACACAGTCCAAACCCCAGGGCCGTGGGCAGGACCACAGCCAACGCTGTCCAACGCCAGCTCCCCGTCTCCCGCCGGATGGTCAGGCAGGTGGTGGAACAAGGCCAATGAAACAGGGCAAACAGGGTGACACACACCGCAGTCAGCCCGGTCCACCCCTGCCCGGCCAGCAGCTCCCCCAAAGCGGCCAGATCGCCGTATTCCACCAGAGTGCCGGTGGATAAGTAGGCCATGAGCATCACCGGAATGACGATCTCGTTGGCGGGCCAGCCCAGCAGAAAGGCCATGAGGATCACCCCGTCCAGGCCGAACAACCGGGCAAAGGGGTCTAAAAATCCGGTGCACCAGTCCAGCAGAGACGCTCCCCCCGCCTCCACGTTGGCCAGCAGCCAAATTGCCAGCCCCGCCGGGGCGGCCACCGCCAGGGCCCGGCCCAGCACGAACACCGTCCGGTCCAGCAGGGAGCGCACCACCACCTGGCCGATCCTCGGCTTTCGGAAGGGGGGCAGCTCCAGGGTGAAGGAGGAGGGGGTTCCCTTGAGCACCGTGGCGGACAGCAGCCGGGAGCAGGCCAGAGTGGCCGCTGCCCCCAGCAGCAGCGCGCCCAGCAACAACGCCGCTCCCAGCAGCGAGCCTGTCAGCCCGCCCCGGCTGCCCACAAAGAAAATGGTGATCAGGGCGATGAGGGTGGGAAACTTCCCGTTGCAGGGCATCAGGGAGGCGGTAAGCGTGGCGATGAGCCGTTCCCGGGGGCTGTCGATGATGCGGCAGCCGGTGACGCCGCAGGCGTTGCACCCCAGGCTCATGGCCATGGTGAGGGCTTGTTTCCCGCAGGCCCTGGCCTTCTGGAAGGCATGGTCCATGAGGAAGGCCACCCGGGGCAGATAGCCCAGATCCTCCAACAGGGTGAACAGGGGGAAAAAGATGGCCATGGGGGGCAGCATCACCGACACCACCCAGGCCGTCACCCGCCAGACCCCGTCCACCAGCAGAGAGGACAGCCACGCCGGCGCTCCGGCCAGCCAGAGCGCCAGCACGCCACCCAGCCGGTCAAACCCCTGGGACAGCAGCCGGGAGGGTAGATTGGCCCCCGCCACCGTCAGCCACAGAACCACCCCCAGGAGCAGCAGCACAAGGGGAATGCCGGTCAGGCGGCTGGCCAGTACCCGGTCCAGCTTCCGCTGCCGGCGCAGGGCGTCCTGGCGGCGGCTGCGCACCGTCTGGGCGGCGTACCGCTCGGCCAGCCTGGCTCGCTCCTCCGGTGTGCGGGGTTCCCCCGCTTTCTCCTCCTCCGGCCCGGCCAGACGGGCCATGGCGTCCTTCAGTTCCTCCAGCCCTTGCTGCCGTCCGGCGGAGACGCCCACCACCGGCGCACCCAGCCGTCGGGACAGCCCCTCCAAATCCACCTGGAGGCCCAGACGCTGGGCCTCGTCCATGAGATTGACACACACCAGCACCTTTCCGGTCAGCTCCAGCACCTGGAGGGCCAGAATCAGGTTGCGCTCCAGGCAGGTGGCGTCGCACACCACCACCACCCCGTCCGCTTGGCCGCTGGCAATGTAATCCCAGGCGACCTTCTCCTCCGGCGACTTGGCAGTGAGAGAGTAGACGCCCGGGAGGTCGGTCAGACGGTACTCCACCCCCCCATGGGTAAACCGCCCCTGGGCAGTGGCCACTGTCTTGCCCGCCCAGTTTCCCGTGTGCTGGCGCAGTCCGGTCAGGGCGTTGAACAGGGTGGATTTCCCCACGTTGGGGTTGCCCACCAGGGCAATACAGGGCGCTTCCCGGCTCATAGAGCCATCGGGGCCGCCCGCTCCAGCCGGACGCCGGAGGCGTCAGCCCGGCGCAGGGCGATGAGGGCTCCCCGGATCAGGTAGGCGCAGGGGTCGCCGGCGGGGCTTTTGAACAGACAGGTCACCCGGGTACCTCGCACCAGCCCCAGGTCCCTCAGCCGCCGCTCCATGGCGGGCTGGGCAGTCAGCTGCGTCACATAGCCGCTCTCCCCCACGTTCAAGGCGGCCATGCTCAAACTTTCATCCATCGCGATTCGCTCCTCTGACTTGTCTTGCGCGGCCCGCCCGCGGGCGGACCGCACCCTATCCTATGCCGCCGGAGCCGTCGCGGACCATCCTTTTTGCCGGAGGGTATAAAATACAACCGCCGGTTCCCCGGCGGCTGTAGCTTGTGAAATCGGATGATTCCGCCTGCTCAGCGGATGAAATGGGTACGGATGGGCTCCTCTTTTTCCGGCAGGCCGTACTGGGCCTTGCCCAGGGCGATGCTCTTCAGGAGAAAGGCCATGTTCCGGGCCAGGGTGCGCATGGTCTGCAGCCCCTCCCCGTCCTGGGCCGCCTCCCCCGACTCTCGGCCGTGGACGCTGTTCCAGTACTGGCTGGAGGCCACCGGCATGCCCGAGATGGTGAAATATTTATTCAACTCGTCAAAGGTGGCGGTGGCGCCGCCCCGGCGGGCCACCACCACACTGGCCCCTACCTTCATCGTCTTATCAAATGGGGTGCTGTAAAACAGCCGGTCCAGAAAGGAGATCAGGGTGCCGTTGGCCGAGCCGTAATAGACTGGGCTGGCCACCACCAGCCCATCACAGGCCTCAAACTTTGGTGCCGCCTGGTTGACCAGGTCATCAAAGACACATCTTCCGTTCTCCATGCAGAATCCACAGGCAATGCAGCCCCGGATGTCCTGATTGCCGATCTGAATGGTCTGCGTTTCAATCCCCTGAGCGGTAAAGATGGACTCCATTTCCCGCAGGGCGATGGCAGTGTTCCCGTTCTTCCTGGGGCTGCTGTTGATCATGAGTACGTTCATTGTCATGTACCTCCAAAATCATTCCATGCCGTCCGCCTACAGCAGGCCCTTCCCCTTTCGAGGAAAGATCTTGGCAATGGATAGTTTACTCCATCCCCGGCAAAAGCGCAACGGAAACAGGGCATTCTCTTGGGGCGCCCGGCCCATCCCCCCATTACTCCGCAACGATCACCACCGCCTGGCTGCCCAGCGCCTGGTAGCTGTCCATCACGGTCTCCCGGTTTACCACCTGCACGCCGAAAATAGGGTCTGCCAGATAGAAGTTCTCCCCTTCCACCCCAAACAGCACCCGACAGTGCAGGTTGGCGTAGGGAATGTAGCGCTCACTAGTTCCGGCAATCACCCAGGTCAGATCGGCATATTGCGCGTCAGTGTAGTACATTATGGTCCACACAATCACCGGCCTCCCCGCCTGAAGCTGGGCGATCAGTTCCCGCTCCCCCGCCCCGGAGATATCCCTGGCGGTATAGCTGCCTCCCCAGGCTGCCAGGTAGGCGTTTGCCCCAGCGGCCAGGCCGGGCGCGAGGATATAGAACCCGCTGCTGTCCCGGGGGTCACCCACATAGGTCCGCCTGGGATCCGGACTGTATGCCACACCATTTTCATAGTACGTCTCCCCTCTGGGAATATAGTCTTCCGTAAGCTCCGTCTTGCTGGCCGGGTAGGACAGATAGTTGAGCACAGCGGCCAAACTGGCCGCCTCGCAGCCGTTGGGCAGCTCCGGCTGCTGGTAGACACAGTTCACCTCCAGCATCACTGGCGCCACTGGCCCAAAATAACGGTATGCCAATCCGCTGGTCACGCACAGGGCCAATACCAGCAGGAACAGGTTCCCACCCCTTATGCGGTGTTTTCTCCTCTTCCTCCTGGTCTGTGAAACGAGCTGCCGCCTTTGGATCTCTTCCACGGGACATCCCGCCTTCCTTTTTTCCTCAGTATAGCACACACTCTCCCTGCTTTTTCCCTCTTTCGCGTTTTTTAAAACATTCTCCATAAAAACGTAAGACACCCATGGGACGAAGGCGCTATCCCGTGGGTGTCTTTTCCTTTTTCGTTCTCTCCCCGTCCACCCGGACACCCTCCTCAGTACTCAAAGATGCACTTGCCGTAGGCGTTTAGGATGGTGGTGGCTCCATAGGCCGTTTCCCGGGGGATCTCCAGGCCATAGTTGAGGTGGATATGACCGTGGACGAAATACTTCGGGTGGTACTTGTCCAGCAGTTGTGTGAAGCACTGGAAGCCCTGGTGGGAAATGGTGTCAAAGTCATTGATGTGTCTGGCCGGGGCATGGGTGAGCAGGATGTCAAACCCGCCGTTTTTCCAAAGTTTCCATCTCTGCCGCCGGATCCGGCGGGCCATCTGCCCCTCGGTATACATATTATTTCCCTCCCGGTACCGGTGGGAACCTCCCAGACCTAGGATGCGCACGCCCTGGTAGTTGTACAGCCGGTCCTCGATGCACACGCACCCCTCCGGCGGCCTGCTGGCAAAGGAATCGTCGTGGTTCCCACGGACATACAGCAGCGGGCACCGGGCCATGGTTACCAGGAACTCCAGATATTCCTTTTTCAGATCGCCGCAGGCCAGGATCAGGTCAAACTGCGCCAGTTTGCCCGGCGTATAGAAATCGTAATATTCCTTGGCGATGACATCGGATACAGCTAAGATCTTAATGACTACCCCTCGTTTCTTCCCTGTGTCTGCGCTTTATACCTGTGCGCCGCTCCCCCTGTCCTTGGACGGGTTTACACCCACCAGATCCACCGTGGCCTTACCCTCCTCGGTAAGCTGGTCATAATACGGCAACGACCCCTCCACGTTCTCCACCAGCCAGTCCATGCTGACGATCTGCTCCGGGGACAGGCTGTGGTTATTCTCCCCGTGAATCGTCCACCCATTCTGGGTGTAGATGGGCATGGTAAACGGCTCGCACACACCGCCGCAGATGCCCTTTCTCAGAAAGTCCGCCAGCTTCCGCGTGCTCTCGGGCAGCAGCTCGGAGCAACGCAGATCCACCACCCCCGACGCCATGCCCCAGTAGTAGTTCAGCGCCTTGCTGCTCTCCTCGTACTCCATCTGGAAGGTGCCGTTGAGTATCCTGCGGAGGATGGTCTCATAGTAGACCCCCCACTGCCACACCGGCATGGCCAAATTCAGCGGCCCCTTGTCCGTCATCTGGGCCAGCCCGTAGGAGAACCCCCCCGCGTCCACACTGATCATGTCCTGCAGGGAGATCAGATCGATCTTCCGGTCTGTCAGCCGCTTTCTGGCCTGCTCCATCCCGGTCACGGAGGACCACTCCAGATACACCTTGGCCCGGGGGTTGACCATCTTCGCCCCCAGGGCAAAAGCGTTGATCCCGGCGATCTGCCCATAGATGGGATAATTGCAGATATAGCCCAACTGGCCGTCCCGCTTCAGAGCCCCGGCAATGGCGCCGATAATGAACTTCACCTCGTACATCCGGGCGTAGTAGGTGCGGATATACCGGTGGGACTTGTTCAGTGAACAGTTTAAAATCACAATCTCCGGGTGCTCCACCGCCAGGCGCAGGCTGCCGGGTAGCATCCGCGGCGAGGTGGTGAAGATCACCCTGCTGCCCTCGTCAATGGCCTGCTGGATCACCTGTTCCAGGCCCCCGGCCAGCGCGTCGTGGTAGGCCTTGGTGGCGATCTGCCCCCGGAACACCTGCTGGACGTGCAGCCGCCCCAGCTCATGGGCCAGGGTCCACCCGGAGGTGGCCGGCGTCTTGTCGTTGACGAAGGCCACCTTCAGCTCCTTGGGCTGGCTGCCGGGCAGCACCATGGACAAAAGCCCGGTCTTCTTTTTCTCCTCCGGGGCCAGGTTCAGGGCGATGGGCTGCCGCTCCTGCTGCAGGGTGATCTCCTCCCACACCTTGGCCAGCGACCGCTTCATCTCCTGATCGCTTTTACCCTGAAGCGCCTGGTAGCCGTACACCTTGATATAGACCAGCATGGCGTCTCCCACCGTGGTGGTCAGCCGCTTGCCCCCGTTGGCCTCATAGGCCTGCCGGAACTGATAGTAGGTGGCGGCAAAGTTCCTCCGCTCCTCCTCCGTCCAGGCCGTCCCCGGCGCTTTGCCCAGCAGCCGCTGCAGCTGGGCGAAGCCGCCGGGCTTGGTCAGCTCCAGGAAGTTGACGCCGCTGTACCTGCTGAAGTCCACAAACTCATAATACAGCTCCACATCCCGGTCCCCATTGCGCTCGGGGAGAATCCGGGTCACCCGGGCGGGAATGGTCACCGCGTCAAAGTACTTCAGCACGCTCACCCGCTTGTTGCCCTCGGCCACATAGTAGCGGTTCATGTACTCGTACAGCAGGACGGGCTCCCGGATGCCCTCCTCCAGGTGAGATTGGCACAGGAGAATCCATTTGTTGGCAAACTCTGTGGTCTCGGGCAGCAGGGGCATGAAGTTGCGGGCAAAGGCCGTGGTGCGCAGGGCGGTCTTGGTCCCCACGACAAATTCCGCTGGCACCTGGGTCAGCCCCAGGTTGCTCCCCCCGGCGGACTTCTCCACCGGCAGGAAATCATCCAGCACCGGCAGATAGGGATACTGCCCGGAAGTGATGCAGTTGCGCCGCTCCCGGATGGCAAGCCGCTGGGCGTCTTTGTAATATTGCGCTGGCACAGCACATTCTCCTTTCCCGTCTCTCTGATGTCTCCGGGACAATGGCTCCGCTTCCCCGCCCCAAGTTCAGCCCCCGTCTGTGGAGAAGCGGTAGCGGGTCACCTGCTCATACCCCGACCCCGCCTTCAGGATGCAGGAGGGGAACTGGGGCTGGTTGGGGGAGTCGGGGAAAAACTGGGTCTCCAAGCAAAAGGCGTGGCGGGGCCCATACGCCGCGCCGCCCTTCCCGGGGCGCTCCCCCAGGCCGTTGGCGGTGTAGAGCTGCACCCCAGGCAGGGTGGTCCGGGTCTCCATGATGATGCCGGTGGAGCCGGACCGGGCCCAGGCCGCGGGTCGCAGGGTACCCGCGGGTCCGTCCACCACATAGTTGTGGTCATAGCCCCCGGCCTGGTGTAGCTGGGAAAAATCGTCGTCGATGCGGGCGCCGATGGGGGTGGGCCGGCGCAAATCCATGGGGGTGCCCTCCACCGGCTCTACCCGCCCCAGGGGAATGCTCACATCGTCGGTGGGGGTATAGCTCTGGGCAAAGATCTGGATCTCCTGGTCCAGCACTGGGCCCGAACCCTGGCCGGCGAGGTTGAAGTAGCTGTGATTGGTCAGGTTGCAGGGGGTGTCCTGATCGCTCCTGGCCTCATACTTCAGCTCCAGGGCGGGTCCGTCCAGCCGGTAGGTCGCCCGGACGTTCAGGTTCCCCGGGTACCCCTCCTCCCCGTCGGGGCTGAACAGGGTGAGCACCGCCCGGTCCCCCTCCAGTTCCTCCACCTGCCACGCCCGGTGGGAAAAGCCTACGCGGCCGCCGTGCAGGTGGTTGGGGCCGTTGTTCACCGCCAGAACATACTCCTTCCCGTTCAGGGTAAAGCGCCCGTTGGCGATGCGGTTGGCACACCGGCCCACCGCCGCTCCCAGGTAGCCGTCCCGGCGCAGGTAGCTTTCCAGGTCATCATAGCCCAACACCACATCCACCCGGTTTCCAGCGCGGTCGGGCGCCTCCAGGACGCGTAGCGTGGCGCCAAAGGTCAGAATCTCACAGCGCAGCACGCCGTTGTCCAGGCCGAGCAGCTCCACCGGCTCTCCTGCCAAGGTGCGTCCAAAGGGACGGCGGGACGGTTGTGCCATAGCAAAGGCCTCCATTTCATTCGCTTTGCCCCTAGTGTATCAGACTTTGGGGAAAAAGGCAAAGGGAAGCGCTTTTCCTCTTGCCAAAAATACAGGTTCCTGTTATGCTATTTTTGCCAAAAGGATCGGCCCTTGGCCGAAACGAAAAGGATGAGGTGATCTTCCATGAGCTCCTGCGAAACCTTGCTTGCTTCCCTGCGCTCCGGCACCCACGACGGGGTTCTGTCCAGATTATACGCCCTGGACGGCTCGGCCCGCCGCCTGGACCGGGCCAGAGCCCGGGCCATTCAGGTGGTGGAGGGCTTCCAGGCCGCCTTCGACCCCGATGGCCGGGCACAGACCGCTTTGTTCAGCGCCCCCGGCCGCACGGAGATCGGCGGCAACCACACCGACCACCAGCACGGCCGGGTGCTGGCCGCCGCTGTGGACCTGGACTTTCTGGCCTGCGCCGCCCCCAACGGCACCAACGTCATCCGCTTTCAGTCGGAGGGCTGGCCCCTGGTGGAGGTGACGCTGGACACCCTGGACCCCCGAGCGGACGAGAAGGAGTCCACCGCCGCCCTGGTGCGCGGTATGGCGGCCCAGGCCGCCCGGATGGGCTATCCCATTTCCGGCTTTGACGCCTACGCGTCGTCCGACGTGCTGCCGGGCTCCGGCCTGTCCTCCTCGGCAGCCTGCGAGGTGCTGCTGGGGGTCATTGAGAATCACCTGTTCTGCCGGGGCGAGCTGGATCCGGTGACCATCGCCCAGATGGGC
>DVKM01000032.1 GCA_018716015.1 Candidatus Enterenecus stercoripullorum
GTCATGCTGTCCGGGGGGCAGAAGCAGCGGGTGTCCATTGCTCGCATCTTTCTGAAAAACCCGCCTATCCTCATTCTGGACGAGGCCACCTCCGCCCTGGATTCCCTCACCGAGGCCCGCATCCAAGGGGCCTTTGACGAGCTGGCCCGGGGCCGCACCACCCTCATCATCGCCCACCGACTCAGCACCATCCGCAACGCCCACCGCATCATCGTGGTAGACGAGCACCACATCGTGGAGGAGGGCACCCACACCCAGCTCTTGGCCTCCGGCGGGGAGTACGCCCGGCTATATAACGCTCAGAAGAGCGTGGCGGTATAGGCTGCCGGCAAGCTCCGAGGAAGGCCAGGCCCTCAAAACACGCAGAAAGCCAGGTATTTCATGAACAAAACAGAACTGCTGAACAAATTCTCCAAAGACTCCGAGGAGCGGGTGGTGCTGGCCCGGGTGCTGGACCAGATGGAGCGGGCTCAGCGCCGGGCCATCCCCTGTCCCACCCAGTTCCTCTCCCCCGCCCAGCGCTCGGCGGCAGAGCCCCTGCTGGCCGCCTGTGGCCACCCCAGGCACCTGTTTGCCGGGGGCTATGAGGGCGCAGAGCGCACCATCTGCGTGTTTCTCCCCGACTGGCAGGAGGTCGAAAACTACGACGCCGGGGAGGAGCTGTGCGCCATTGAGGCTGTCTTCCCTCCCAACACAGAGCTGAGCCACCGGGACATCCTGGGCGGGCTGATGGGCATCGGCCTGACCCGGGAGAAGGTGGGGGACATTCTGGTGCTGGAGGGCAAGGCCCAGATTGTGGCCCTGAAAGAGACCGGCCCCATCATCCTGTCCCAATTTGACCAGGCCGGGCGGTACCGGCTAAAGCTGAGGGAGATCCCCCTGTCCCAGCTCTCCCCCGCCCCCGTCCAGGTGAAGGTGGTCCACGACACCGTGGCCACCTTGCGGCTGGACGCGGTGCTCGCCTCCGGCTTTTCCATCGCCCGGGGCAAGGCCGCCGGCTTGATCTCCGGCGGCCGGGTGAGCGTCAACCACCGAGAGTGCGTCAAAGCGGATAAAACCGTGGCGGAAGGGGATGTGCTCACCTGCCGGGGGCTGGGCAAATGCGTGGTGAAAACTGTGGGCGGCCAGTCCCGGAAGGGCCGTATCATCATCGAGATTGAGAGGTATGTGTGAGATGGATCAGGCGAAGATTGACCGTATCAACGAGTTTGCCCGCCGGGTGAAGGCGGGGAAGGCCCTCACGCCGGAGGAACAGGCGGAGCGGGCCGCCCTGCGCAGAGAGTATATCGACAGCGTCAAGGCCAGCCTGTTGGGCCAGCTGGACAACACCTATCTGGTGGAGCCCGACGGGACCAAGCACAAGCTGTCCAGGAAGCCCTCTTAACAGGTCGCTCACGAGATCAAAAAAAGCAAGGTCCCCGCCCCGGGGCCCTTGCTTTTTTCTGTCCTGTCGCCCCGGTGGGGCGGCGGAAATCCCGCCGCTGGCTCCGCCCGGGCAAAAAAAGGCCGCCCGGCGCAACCGGACGGCCCCTCTACCGATGTGTGTGCTCCGATCAGTCCTCGGGCTGAGCCACCACGTTGGTGGCGCGCACGCCCTTGGCGCCCCGGGGATCGGGCTCGGTCTCGAAGGTGACCTTCTGACCCTCCAGCAGCTTCTTGTAGCCGTCGGCCACAATCGCGGAGAAGTGGACGAACACATCCTCAGAGCCGTCATCTGGGGTGATGAAGCCATAGCCCTTCTCGGCGTTGAACC
The DNA here is from genome assembly GCA_018716015.1 of Candidatus Enterenecus stercoripullorum. GTDB lineage: Bacteria > Bacillota > Clostridia > Oscillospirales > Oscillospiraceae > Enterenecus > Enterenecus stercoripullorum. Next base: position 1,754 of record DVKM01000032.1, read on the forward strand.
ATTTCACAGTGCCAGTCATTTGAATTCCTCCTAAAGAGATAGATTGGAGTTTTGAAGCGGAATAGAAAAGCCCACCCTTTCATGTACGAAGGGCGGGCATACACAGTTCATACACTCAAAACAACGGTTTAATTATAGCATTCTTTCCTATGCTTGTCAATAGGTTTGCAACAGTTGCCTGAAACGCCCAAAACAGGGCTGTCAAATTTGGGAAATGCCGAAAAATCGTTTCCCGTTCTCCAGGGTGATCCGGGCGCACTCCTCCGGTGAAACTTCCTTGATCTCTGCCAGACGTCGGCAGGTGTGGATCACCAGGCTGGAGTCGCACCGCTTGCCCCGGCAGGGCACAGGGGCCATGTAGGGGCTGTCCGTCTCAATCATGATCCGCTCCAAAGGCACCGCCTGGGCCGCCTCCACCGCCCTGCGGGCATTTGGGTAAGTGAGCACTCCGGTGAAGGAGACCATCCACCCTCGGTCCACCAGCTCCCTGGCCATCTCGGCGCTTCCGGAAAAGCAGTGGAACACCCCGGTAACCTTTGGGTAAGCCCGGACAATGTCCAGGCAATCCCCGTGGGCCTCCCGGTCGTGGACGATCACGGGCAGGTGTAGGGACTGGGCCAGCTCCATCTGTCGGCGGAACACGTTCTGCTGCAGGGCCCGAGGCGGGTTCTCCTTCCAGTAGTAGTCCAGTCCGATCTCCCCGATGGCTCGCACCTTCCGGTTGGCTGCCAACGCCCGCAGCTCTATCAGGCAGCCGTCCTCCCACTCCCCGCAGTCCTCCGGGTGAACGCCCACGGCGGCGTAGACAAAGGGGTAACGCTGGGCCAGCTCTACCGCCTTACGGCTGGAGGGCAGGTCACAGCCTGGGTTCAACACCAGGCTTATGCCCTGCTCCGGCAGTCCGGCCAACACCGTGTCACGGTCACGGTCAAACTGCTTAGAGTCGTAGTGGGCGTGGGTGTCAAACAGCATCTTCCATCCTCCTTTCGCAAAAGCAGGGAACGTAGTACGTCCCCTGCCTCACGGTCACTGAGCGCCTTCCTCCGCGTTGAAGGAGACCCGAAACAGATCCCCCACCGTATCATCAGCAAAGTATTCTTCAAAGTAGATGGCGTAGTCCCGCGCCCCGGCGGGCACCGCGTAGAGCAGAATGCCGGTGCGTTCCTCATTGATCCCCAGGTCATAGGAGGCGGGCAGCTGCTGCTCGCTGAGGGAAACGTACTCCTCCTCCCCATCCGCGTTGATCTCGCTCCGGCACAACGGGAAGGCATAGTTCTCGTCCGGATCATCCCCCTCCTGCACATCCCACTGGACCTGGAAATCCACCACAGTCATGGGCTGGGTAGACAGGGTGTTGTTGTGCAGCGTGATCTCCACTACCAGGAACTTGCATCCACCAGCGGGTGCCGGCCGGCCGTAAAACTCCGTCAGATAGTTCACTCCGTCCTCCTGGGCGGTCAGACCGTCAAATTCCTCACAGGTATAGGCGCTGTTGATGGTAAAGTCGAAAAACGCCGTATCCAAAGTGTCTCCCAGGTAGCCCATGGCATAGCCGTCCTCGTCCGGGGTGATCACATCGCCCGAATCGTCCTGGCTGGGCTGGGAGGACTCCTGCTCGTCCGGCGTTTCCGTGGCGGAGCCCGGCGGGTCAAAGCTGATGGGGGGTTCAAAGCTGCCGGTGCAGGCGCTCAGGGCCAGCAGCGCGGCTGCCAGCAGGGACAGGGTGATTTTTTTCATGTTTGTTTCTCCTCTCTCATTGGTTGTCGTCATCCGGGTGCCCCCACGCCGCTCGTCACGGCTCGGTCGCTTGGCGTCAGCAGAGTTTTGCTCCGGCAGGGATGGCGTCGTCCACCATAATTAGGTGCAGCTTTTCCTCCCCGTGCTCGGTGTGTACCGCGGAGATGAGCATACCGTTGGACTCCAGCCCCATCATCTTCCGGGGGGGCAGGTTGACAATGGCCACCAGGGTCTTGCCGATGAGCTCCTCGGGCTTGTAATACATGGCGATGCCGGACAGGATCTGCCGGTCGGCGCCGGTGCCGTCGTCCAGGGTGAATCGCAGCAGCTTGTTGGACTTTTTAACCGGCTGGCAGTCCTTCACCTTCACTGCCCGGAAATCGCACTTGCAGAAGGTTTCAAAGTCCACCTGCTCGCTCAGCTGGGGCTCCACCTCGACGGGGGGCAGCTGTGCCTTCCGGGCGGCCTCCTCCGCCTGATCCAATGCCTCCAGGGCCTTATCCATGTCCACCCGGGGGAAAAGGTTGTCCCCCTTGGTGACAGCGGCGGTGGTGCTCAGGGAGCCCCACACCCCGGCGCTATCCCAGGTACGGCAGTCCTTGCAGGCGCCGATCTGGTCAAAGAGCTTATCACAGCTGCCGGGCATGAAGGGAGTGAGTAAAATGCCGCAGATCCGGGTGGCCTCCAGCAGGTTGTACATCATATGGGCCAGCCGGGGGCCGTTGGCTTCCATCTCCTTGGCCAGGGTCCAGGGGGCGTTCTCGTCAATATACTTGTTGGCCCGCTGAACGAGAGCAAAGACCTCCTCCAGAGCCTTATGGGGGGCGTAGGCGTCCATGGCCTGCTGGTAGCGGCCCCGCAGTCCGGCGGCCAGGCTGATGAGCTCGGCATCGAACTTCTCCGGCCCTACCGCGGCGGTAAGCATCCCGATGGTTTCCGGCGCGGCGGCCCGAGCGGCCAGATCTTTCTCTTCCCCTGTGGCCCCGCAGCCCGCAGGAAGCTGGCCGCCAAAGTATTTGCCCACCATGGCGGTGGTGCGGCTGACCAGGTTGCCCAGGTCGTTGGCCAAGTCGGTGTTGATGGTCTGGATAAGCAGCTCGTTGGAGAAATTTCCGTCCGAGCCGAAGGGGAAGGTGCGCATGAGGAAGAACCGCAGCGCGTCCACCCCGAACATCTCCGAGAGGATATAGGGGTCCACCACGTTGCCCTTGCTCTTGCTCATCTTGCCGCCGGACAGCAGCAGCCAGCCGTAGCCGAACACCTTTTTGGGCAGGGGCAGGTCCAAACTCATGAGCATAGCCGGCCAGATGATGGAGTGGAATCGGACGATCTCCTTGCCTACGATGTGCACATCGGCGGGCCAGAACCGGTCAAAGTCGTGGTACTGGTCGTTGCCATAGCCCAGGGCGGTGATATAGTTTGACAGCGCGTCGATCCACACATACACCACATGGCCGGGGTCAAAATCCACCGGCACCCCCCAGGTGAAGGAGGTGCGGGACACGCACAGGTCCTCCAGGCCGGGCTTGATGAAGTTGTTCACCATCTCGTGTACCCGGCTGCGGGGCTCCAGAAAATCGGTGTCCTCCAACAAGCGCTGGATGCGGCCGGCGTACTTGCTCAGCCGGAAGAAGTAGGCCTCCTCCTGGGCGTCCTGTACCTCCCGGCCGCAGTCGGGACACCTGCCGTCCACCAACTGGGACTCGGTCCAAAAGGACTCACAGGGGGTGCAGTACTTGCCCACATACTTCCCCTTGTAGATGTCCCCGTTGTCGTACATCCGCTTGAAGATACGCTGTATGGATTTGACGTGGTAGCCGTCGGTGGTGCGGATGAACCGGTCGTTGGAGATGTTCATCAGCTTCCACAGGTCCTTGACCCCCCGTGGGCCCTCCACGATGTTGTCCACGAACTCCTTGGGGGTGACGCCGGCGGCCTTGGCCTTGTCCTCGATCTTCTGGCCGTGCTCGTCGGTACCGGTCAGAAACATCACGTCATAGCCCTGCAGCCGCTTGTAGCGGGCGATGGTGTCAGTGGCCACCGTGCAGTAGGCGTGGCCGATGTGCAGCTTATCCGACGGATAGTAAATAGGCGTTGTTAAATAAAATTTGGGTTTCTCACTCATGGGGTTGTTCCTCCTGTATCTCCCCCGCCGGGGTCTCCCCAGACGGTTCTTCCTCTTCTCCCTCGTCCAGCCACTGCTTTTCCGGCTCCGGGATGGATACCCGAGCGGCCCAGGTGGGGTGCTCCAGATTGACGGGCAGGCGGCTTAAAACCACAAAGGCCGTCACCAGCTGGGACAGCAGTAGCAGGGCCTCCCCCCACTGCCAGTCCCCGGCCAGGGCCACGGCAGTGAGTACCGCAGTCATACCCGCCAGCCACAAAGTCCGCCGGGGCCTGGGCTGCCCGGAGGACAGCCCGCCCCAGTCCATATACATCAGCATGCTCCCCACCACTGCCAGCAATAGGGGCACATAGTCCCACAATACCGGGTCGGCGGCGTGGCCCCGGTAGAGCTCCATCAGCCACAGGCAGCCGTTGACGGCGGGCAGCACAATGGCCCCCTTGCCGTGCCCCCTGCCCCGGTAGGACGCCTGGGCCACAGTCAGCAGCCCTACGCCCCCCACCAGGGAGGTGGCCGCGGTGGCCAGCATCAGCACGCCGTTATTCCCGGTTTTATCCACGCTGTTTTGAAAGGTCCGCCACATGCCCCAGCCCTCCTGGAACAGCAGGGGGGCTGCGGCCAGCATCAGGAAAGCCGCCAGCACCATCACCGCCAAAGCGATGGGATCTCCCGGGGCGGACAGCGCCCGGTCCCAGCGGCCCTTCCGCTTCTCCCCCCGGGGGGGCTCCACCACCCGCTGGCCCGCAGCCAGCAGTCCAAAGGCCGCCCCGGCAATCACCAGGGTGCAGCCCAGGGCCATGCTGGCCGGCGCCATGGGGACGGCTAGATTCAGTTCTCCCTCAAATGCGGTAGCCAGCTGCCAGCGGCGCAGGGCCGCAGCGGCCAGGGCCAGGGCCAGGGTGCACAGCAGCCAAAGAGGTCTGCCGGATCGCTGCGTTTTCATCTTCGCACCCCTCCCATCACAGCAGTCCGAAGTTGGAGAAGGGGAAGAGCACCATAACCACCCGACCGATGACGCACCGCTCGTCCACGATCCCGATTTCCGGATAGCGGCTGTCCGCCGACTGGTTCCGGTTATCCCCCATAACAAAGATACAGCCCTCGGGCACAGTGATATGGTTGACCACATCCCCGTAGCTGGGGATCTGCATCCGCTCCTTGATATAATCCTCCTCCAGGGCCACTCCGTCCACATACACCGTGCCGGTATCATAATCGATATCCACGCTCTGGCCCCCGGTGGCGATGACCCGCTTGACGATGGAGTCCTCCTGATAGGCGCGCTTGGTCAGCACCACGATATCCCCCTGCCGGGGGGTATAGCCCAGAGACCACACCAGCATGGCGTCCCCGTTGTGAAGGGTATTTTCCATGGAGGGGCCGCTGACCACGATGATGCGCAGCACAAAGGTGAACAGCAGGATGAGTACCGCCAGCACCGTCACCAGGGTGCGCACATTCTGGTACATCTCCCGGCCCACGCTCTGGGGCTCGTTCTGGCCCTGCCGCGCCACCCGCTTGCCGCCCCGGTTGGGGGCCGGCGGGTTTTGCGTCTCCCACTCCCAATCCACTTCTTTTTCCATCGCTTTGCTCCCTTACGCCTGTGTCTCCCCGGCCAAAGCGGCAGGGTCGTCATACACCTTCTGGAACTGCTCAGCGTCCATGGTCTCATACTCCAGCAGATACCGGGCCACCAGTTCCAGCTTCTCCCGGTCCCGGGTGAGGATCTCCCTGCATCGGGCATAGGCGCTGTCCAGAAAGGCTTTCACCTCCGCGTCGATGAGGGCCGCCGTCTGCTCGGAATAGGGCTTGGCCTGGGCCATGGACCGGCCAATGAACACCTCGTCGTGGCCAGTGGTGAAGGTGACGTTGCCTAGCTTCTCGCTCATGCCGTACTTGGTCACCATGTCCCGGGCGATGGCGGTGGCCCGCTGCAAATCGCTCACCGCCCCCGTACACACAAAGCCCAAGGCAGTCTCCTCCGCGCACCGGCCCCCCAGCAGGGTGGACAGGGTCTCCACCAACCGCTGCCGGGTGATGTGGCTGCGGTCCTCCTGGGGCCGGTTGATGGTCATGCCCGCCGCCTGGCCCCGGGGCACGATGGTGATCTGATGCACCGGGTCCTGGGTGGGCAGGGCGTGGCTGACCACAGCGTGGCCCGCTTCGTGATAGGCGGTGATCCGCCGGTCCTCCTCGATCTGCTCCCGGCTCTTCTTCTCGGGGCCGGCGATAACCTTGATCACCGACTCCTGAATGTTGGCCAGGGTGATGAAGGGCTGCCCCTTCCGGGCAGCCAGCAGGGCCGCCTCGTTCATCAGGTTCTCCAGGTCCGCCCCGGTAAAGCCGGTGGTCTCCCGGGCGATCTCCTTCAGGTCCACGTCTTCCGCCAGAGGCTTCTTTCGGGCGTGCACTCTCAGGATCTCTTCTCGGCCCTTCATGTCCGGCCGGCCCACATACACCTGCCGGTCAAACCGGCCGGGGCGCAGCAGGGCAGGGTCCAGAATGTCCTGGCGGTTGGTGGCCGCCAGCACGATGACCCCCTCGTTGGCGGCAAAGCCGTCCATCTCCACCAGCAGCTGGTTGAGGGTCTGCTCCCGCTCGTCGTGGCCGCCGCCCAGGCCCGCGCCCCGCTGGCGGCCCACGGCGTCGATCTCGTCGATAAACACGATGCAGGGAGAATTTTTCTTTGCCTCATCAAACAGGTCGCGGACACGGGAAGCGCCCACACCTGCGAACATTTCCACAAAATCCGATCCGGAGATGGAGAAAAACGGCACTCCCGCCTCTCCGGCCACCGCCTTCGCC
>DVKM01000033.1 GCA_018716015.1 Candidatus Enterenecus stercoripullorum
GCTCAGAGCATCCTTTCCCCACATAAACTCAGTACAGCTTCTCCCGCTCGATGATCCCGTCGATTCGATTGAAGCGCTCACTGCGGGTCACATCCTTCCGGCCGCTCATCGCCAGCAGAATGACCTCCGACAGGCTGAGGGGGGCCACATAGGAGTTGGTAAACCCAAGTCCGTCTATATATGCCACTATGACCACGTCCGCCTTATTGGCCAGAGGGCAGGTCCGGCGGTCGGTCATCAAAATGATCTTCGCCCCGCTCTCCCGGGCGATATCCATAAGCACCTGGTTGATCTCAGAGTAGCGGGGAAAGCTGTACAGGAACAGGCAGTCCTTCTCTGTGATATCCAATACATTCTCCACCGCAGTGGCGTCCGCATGGGTGACCGGGACCACGTGGGGCGTCAAAAACAGCAGCTTGCTGGCCATGTACTGGGCGCAGCAGGCGGTCCCCCGGAACCCGACCACGTACTTCCGGTCACTGTTGAGCAGGATGTCCACCACCTGGTCCACGGTGGCCTGATCCAGCTGGTCGTAAGACCGCCGCAGGTTTTCGACCGTATATTGGCTGACGTCATAGAGCAGGTGGCTGGGATTTAATTGTTCCAGAGACCGGGCATATTTTTCTCCCGGCATCAGTCCGTTTTCCGACTGCCTGATCTGCCGGGCAGCCCGTTTATTCATCTCCGCCCGGAATTCGGAGTAGCCCTTGAATCCCAGTTTCCGAATAAACCGGATGACCGACGTATCGCTGACCCCGATGGACTCCGCCAGAGTGGTGGAGGTCTGAAAGCCGATGGTGTCGAAATGCGCCAAAATATATTCCGCGATATCAGCGTCTGTCCGCGTCAAGGACATACTCTGTATCCTTTTTCTTAAATCGTCCATAATCACTTCCCCTTTGGGGGTAGTATATCAAAGAACCTTTTTATGGTCAATCTCGCTCTTTGGAAAAAACAGGGCGGACAGCACTGCTTTGCTGTCCGCCCTGCTTTGTAAAGAGAAGAAGGGATGGAGATGACGTGTCTTATTTTCCGCGCTTTCTGCCGATGCCGGTCAAAATGCTCAGCAGGAAGATGATCAGCAGCCCCCAGCAGTGATAGTTGTAGCCCAGGAAGTCCAGGAAGGAGAAGGAAGCGGGAACGCCCGCCACCCCCGTCGCAACGCCGGTGATAACCAGGGCGGGGTTGCCGTGGGGAATCAGTCCGTTGGTGCCGCAGGCCACTGCGTCCAGAATGTTCGCGCTGCGGCTGTGGTCGGCCTCCTCCTTGTAATCGTCCATCAGCTTGCGGACGAAGGGGCCGGTAAAGATGATGGTGTTGGTGGAGCTGTGGGTGGCAATCACCCCAAACACCGCCATGCAGTAGGCAACCAGCTCCGCGCTGCGGATGGTCTTGCACTTGGTGATAATCCAGCGTGCAAAGGCGTCCATAGCCCCGCTCTTGGTGGGAATCTGAATCATCATCACGATCAGGCAGGAGACAATAGCCACGTTGGCCATGCTGATCATACCGCTGGAAATGGGGCTGTCATCGCTGAACAAGACCACAGGATCTACCACGCCCAGAATCAGACAGAGGGCAACAACCAGTGCGTTGGACAGCAGCAGGGCGGAAACCAGTCCCCACCCTCTGGCCATCAGCAGAATCAGGATAACCGGAACGATCAAAAAGACCAGAGAAGGAGCCATGGAGGGGTCCGCATCAATGGCCGCACGGCCTCCGCTGGACTGCGACAGGCCGATCACAATGTACAGAACCGCGGAAATCGCACCTACAATGAGAGAATAGGGCAGCCGGGTCCGCACAGCCTCCTGCACAGTAACGCCCTGGGTCTGGGAGGAGGCGATGGTGGTGTCGGAGATGGGGGCCAGGTTATCGCCGAAAATAGATCCGCTGATCACCGCACCGCACATCAGACCCATATTGATATCCAACTCGCCCGCCAGAGGACACATCACCGCGGAGACCGCGGTCACCGTACCGGTGGAAGTTCCGCAGGCGGTGGAAATGATTACACAGACCAGAAACGCCACCACAGGGATAAACCCGGTGTTGATATGCAGTTCCGCCACCAGCCAGATAATCGCCTCAATGAGGCCGCAGCTTTTCAGCAGGGCAGACAGCAGACCAGCCATAAAGAACGCCACACAGATCACACAGAACATGGACTCCCGCAGGCCCGTCAGCATCTCCTCGCCGTAGGCCTTGCGGTCCTTGGCCAGGAGCAGGCCCAGAACCAGGGCAAAGAACAGGGCCACCATCATGCTCTTGGTGCCGCCGCCCAACCCCAGAAGCATAAACATAATGCCGGCGATGGCAACCACAACACACAGCCACGCGCTCACATGTCCCCCGTAGTAGCTGACTGCGTATTCCTTTTTCTCCATTTTGCTCTCTCCTTTCTAAAATAATCTGCTATTTTAGTGAAGGGCCTCCAGAGCCTTCTCCACACGGTCCAGAGCCTTCTCCAGATTCTCCATGGAGTTGGAGTAGGAAATCCGAATCTTGCCGGGCACATTGTAGGCCTCGCCCGGGACCGTGGAGACCAGCGCCTCATCCAGCAGATACTGGCAGAGGTCCACCGCGGTTTCGATCCTGCGGTCCCCGAAGGATTTGCCCAGATAGGCCTGCACATCCGGATAGACATAGAAGGCGCCCTTCACGTCCGGACAGACAATCCCTGGGATGCCGTTCAGCCGCTTCACCACATAGTCCTTGCGGCACTTGAACTCCTCCACCATAACCTCCATGTCATGCTGGGGCCCCCGGAGGGCCGCCGCAGCCGCCTTCTGGGAGATGGAGCTGGTGGCGGAAGTGGTCTGACTCTGCACCGCCATAATCCCTTTGATCACATCCGGGCGAGCGGCGGCATAGCCGATTCTCCAGCCGGTCATGGCATAGGCCTTGGAAAATCCGTTGACTGTGACGGTGCACTCCTTTACCTCCTGGGAGATAGACGCTACACTGAAGTGCTTCGCCCCGTCATACACCAGCTTTTCATAGATCTCATCGGCCACAATAAAGAAGTCATGCTTGACGGCCAGTTCCGCCAGCTTCCGAAGGCTCTCCTCGCTGTACACCGCCCCGGTGGGGTTGTTGGGCGTGCAGATGATGATGGCCTTTGTCCTGGGGGTGATGGCGTCTTCAATCGCCTTCAGGTCCAGCTCGTAGTTGTCCGGCCGGACCGGGACAAACACAGGGGTTGCGCCGGCCAGGCGGATCATCTCGGTATAGCTGACCCAGCAGGGGATGGGCAGAATCACCTCGTCCCCAGGCCCCGCAATGACCATCATGGCGCTTGCAATCGCCTGCTTGGCGCCCACGGAGGTGGTGATCTCGTTGAGGCCGTATTCGATTCCATTGTCCTGCTTGAGCTTCTTCACGATCTCCTGCCGCAGCTCCAGAATGCCGTTGCCCGGGGTATATTTGGTGAAGTTGTCCGCGATGGCCTTCATGCCCGCCACTTTGATGTAATCCGGCGTGCCAAAGTCCGGTTCCCCTACGTTCAGGGAGATGATATCCTTCCCCTGCTGCTTGAGCTCCGCCACCTTCGCAATCAGAGCCGAGGTGGGAGACCCGCTGAATTTGCTCATCCGTTCCGCCAGTGTGGTTGCCATGTTTGAAACCCCTTTCTCAAATTTCATTGCTGACCCGCCTATCTCAGGACAGGCGGATCATTTTTTACTGCTCTCCATACGCCCCGTCAATAAACTCGGTCTTCTTTGCCTCCAGGGTATTTTTCACCCAGGCCCGGTTGGAGGTGCCGTTCCGAGCCGCCGCCACCTTTGCCGCGTCCTGCTCGTGGAACTTCTTGGCGGCTTCCAGCACCGCGGGCGCGTCTTTCAGGGGGATCACAATAATCCCATCCGCGTCCGCCACAATGATGTCCCCGGGGTTTACACTGATGCCGCCGCAGGCAATGGGCACGTTGATCTCGCCGGGTCCCTCCTTGTGGGGACCGCCGGGGGTGGAACCGGTGGCATACACCGGAAGATCCATCTCCCGCAGGGCGTCTACATCCCGGATGGGGCCGTCCAGGACCAGCCCCCCCAGCTTTTTCTGATACTTGGCATAGGTAAACATGATCTCGCCCATCAGGGAACGGGTCTGGTCCTCATCGTTGGACAGCACGATGATGTCCCCCGGCTGGGCCATGTCCAGCGCCTGGTGGAGAAACAGGTTGTCCCCCGCCCTCGCCTTAACGGTCAGGGCGGGTCCCACCATGATCCCCTGGAACCCGCTCATCAGCCGGATGCGCGGATTCATCGCACAGGACCGCCCCATTGTGTCCGCTATGTTCGCCGCGGGTAGGTCCGCAAATCCATCCAGCAGCTCCTGACTGGGCATGGGCCGCTTTAAAAATACCCGATTTCCGATCGCCATTTTGAGTCCCTCCCTTTTGTGATTTTGGCGTTGTTTTTTCTACCGGCATTTTATATTATCGCAGAATATTTGTTAACACTTTTTTGTTGATAAGAATATTTTTCTTCATGCCGGCATATGTTCCACCCTCGCTGACAGCTCTAACACATCGGTTTTGTCAACCCGGGAACACCTCTCTGTGTCCCTACCGCCGGTTCATCTGTCCCCTTTTACGCAAAAATCCGCTGGAATCGCCTGATTCCAGCGGATTTTTTGAATTTTCCAGCGGCTCTGGCCAATAAGTTCCGGCGCCTTGTGGGACTGTATTTCTGCCTGCACGGGAATACCTGACTTGGGAAATGAGATCCGTCCGGGCCGAAGCGGCGGCGCAGTTCAACCGGAGACGCACAGAGGCCCGCGCCTTTTACAAAGCATTCTCTCGGCTCTGCACCCTCTCCAGCCACTGAAGGATCGCCTGATCCTCTGCCTGGACAGCCGCACACAGCATCTGCTGAAATTGCTCCATGTATTTCAGCGGCCGGCTGTCCCGATGCGTCTCTAGTCTCGTCCAAATATGATCACCTTCCGGTCACCTGATAACGCCGGTGGCAGATCCGGTACAGCAGGCCGAACAAACCGGCCAGCAGGAGATACAGGACAACGCTGAATTGTATGCTGTTGAGCTGAAGACTGCCAAGGGTGACGAGGTAGTAGTCCTGCAAGGTGTCCGCACTGACGCGGAAAAAGGGCAGGTAGCTGGCCGCCTGTTCCATCCACCGGCCGTTCCCCACAAAAAGTTCCAGAATGGAGGCGGCGGACAGGGCGAAGGGGATCACCAGAGCGGGAATCGCGGTGCCGAACAGCTCGGAGAGCAGCATGACAAACACCGCCGCCATCCCACAGGCCAAAACCAGCAGCCCCAGCAGGATGAGGACAAACTGCCCCATCGACACATGCAGGGCGCTGAAGCTCCCCTCCACCCAGAGCTGAAGGGGGGCGGCAAATCCGTCCATCCCGTACAGCGCGCCGCAGAG
>DVKM01000034.1 GCA_018716015.1 Candidatus Enterenecus stercoripullorum
GGCCTCTGCCGCGGCCTCTCCGCTCTCCCCGCCGCTCAGCTCTGTCAGGGCAGACAACAGGCTGGCCGCGTTGGCGTCCACATACGCCCAGGCCAGGGCAGAACCTGCCACCGTGCCAATGCCCCCCACCAGAATGAGAGGCAGGGCGGCGGAGCCCACGCATTTGCCGGCGGGCACTCCCAGGGCCCGGCTGATGGCCACGTCCCGCCAGCGGAACCGGAAGTACAGGAAGGATGCCAGCAGCAGGCAGGCCAGCAGCACGACACCGAAGATGAGCACGTTGCCCAGGGCCGCGCCGGTCATGGCGTCTGTTGTGGCCTTGAAATTGTCCCAGCCGGTCTCCGCGAACACAACACGGAAGCCAAGGGCCAGCAGGTCTTCCTCAGTCTCTACCAGAAACGCGTCTTCCTCCTCCGGGTCATTGATGACAAAGTTGGAGGCCGTATCCTCGGTGGGATACGTATACACGAATTCATCCGGCACCGCATTGGAGGTACAATAATTCCATAGGCTGAAATCACTCTGATATGGATAGGTCAGCGCGCTAATGCCCACAATCTCGAAGGTGACCGTCTCCACCGGGATCTCGTCGCTGAGATAGTCCTCCATGTCCACAGACCAGTCCGGATCGCCCACATAGCCGTTATAGTGTCCAATATTGCGCAGTTTCAGCGTGAGGGTATCGCCCACTTCCAGGCCCCGGCTGGCTGCGAACCCCTGGTTGAGTACGCACATGGGTTTTCCACTGGCGTTGTCCTCCGCGGTGAACCACCGCCCGTCCACCAAGTACATATTATCCTCGAGGAGATACGCATACGCGCTGAGGTCCTCATATGTGGTCATAGACAGCGAATATTGATTTTCACGGACAACCTGAATTTCCTGCGCAAAGCGGGCGTACTGCGGCTGCTCCAGGTCAAGATCCCCGGGAGCCTCTATGCTCCATGGTCCGTCGTGCCACAGGCTTTTTTGGATAAAATATTGGAAGGAATCCCGGTCATAGGCATCCCAGGTTCGAGGGTCCAAGTAGTCATATGCGGCCCGGATGAGATAGCGCTCCCCCTCCTGCAGCTGTTCTCCCTCATCTCCCGTGCCGGTATCGCTGTAAACTACAATAATATCCTTTCCCTCGGTAATATGCTCAGGGCGGCCAACCACCACCTCGTCCACCGTAAAGCGGCGATAATCACTGGTCACATCACCGTCCTGCATATAGGTAGAGAAGCTATAGGTACCATAAAAGACGATGTCATAAGGATTGCAATCAGTCAGGTCGCCTATCATCTCGGGTTCATAGTTTGGGAGATAATTGAGCCCGTCCACATCTGCGTTGGGAAATCCATCCTGGATCAGTCCGGTGATGGCCCGACGCTTGTTGACCACATCCACTCGCTCGTTCTCCTCCAGATACTCCGTGACGGCATGGTAGTCTACGTCCTCCCGGAGGGCCTCCAGGGTGCCGATGGACCGGTAATAGCTGCCCGCCTCCGCCACCTCCTGGCGGATCAGCAGGTACTCCCCCGCCCGGGTGGCAAAGGCGAAGGCGATCACCCCGATGAGCAGCAGCAGGAAAATCGTCCGCGCCGGCTGCCGCAGGGTGGATTTCAAAAAGACCCGCTGTTTCATCTTCATTCCTCCCTCTCATACTTTTATCAAACTGCCGCCCGGCCTCGCCTCAGGTCCGGGCGGCAGTTTCCCCCTCATCGCTCCTGGGTCAGCGCCCCGTCCGCCATGCGGTACACCCGGTCGGAGGCGTCGGCAATGGCCGGGTCGTGGGTGACAATCACCACGCAGTACCCGTCCTCGTGGGCCAGCTGGCTCAGCAGCTCCACCACGTTCCGGCTGTTCTCCCCGTCCAGGTTCCCCGTGGGCTCGTCTGCCAGCAGCACCCGCGCCCCGGAGGCCAGGGACCGGGCGATGGCCACCCGCTGCTGCTCTCCGCCGGACAGGTTGGCCGGATACCGTCGCCATTTTTCCTCATCAATGCCCACCCGGTTCAGGAACTGCCCCGCCCGCTCCCGGGTCTCCTTCTGGGACATCCCCCGGATCTCCATGGGGTAACACACGTTCTCCATCACGCTCAGCAGGGGGAAGAGTTGGAACGCCTGGAAGATCACCGACACATTCTCCCGGCGGTACTGGTCCAGGTCCTTCTTCCCCAGGTCCTCCCCGTCCAGCGTCACGCTGCCTCCGCCGGGCCGGTCCAGCCCCGCCAGGATGGACAGCAGGGTGGTCTTGCCGCTGCCCGAGGGGCCCACCACCGCGGTGACCTGCCCCGGCTCAAAGGCGCAGCTCACCCCGCTGAGCACCATCCGGTCCCCGTGCTTATAGCGATAGCTCACGTTCTCCACACTCAGTTTGCTCATGGTAATCCTCCTCACTCTTTCACTTGCAGCAGCTCCAGGGGGTTGCCCAGGGTCATCAGCACACAGCTCACCACCGAGCCGATTATGGATGCGGCCAGGTACAGCCCCGCCCGCATCAGCGCCTCATTCAGCAGGGCCCCGGGATCGGGCAGTGAGACGGCCGCATATCCCCAGGCGATGGCGGTGCCCAGAACCAGCCCCAAAATACACACCAGTATGGTCTGTAAACACAGAATCGTCCGGCACCGGGCCTTGCCGTTGCCCAGCACCCGCAGGATGGCCGCCTCCTTGGCCAGGGTCAGGGTGAGCAGCACTGCCACCCCCGCCGACACCAGCACCGACAGCGCCACCGTCACCGGGTACAAAATCTCCATGAAGGAGATCACCTGCTCCAGCGGCTCCACCGCCTGGGTCAGCTCCTGGTCCCAGAACAGGACCCGCAGCTCCTGCCGCCCCGCGCTGTAGTCGGACACAATGGCCTCCGCCGCCTCCCGAAACTCCGGCAGCTGCCGGTTCTGAGCCGGGTCCAGGGTAAAGATGGCCCGGTCATACCCCATGACATTGCCGCTGATCTCCTGCAGCATGGAAATGGACGTCAAAATCCACCCCTTGTCCTCGTTCCCCGGGGACTCATAGAACCCGGCCACCTCCACGTCGGTCTCATATACCACGCCCATGTCGCTGGTCACCACGACGCAAAGCTGGTTGCTCTCCTCCATGTGCAGCCCCTCATAGAGCCACTGGGGCAGGACCACGGCCAGCGCCTCGTCCTCCTCCCACTCCCGGGTGAACAGGCTCTCGTCCCAGCCGTCGAAGTAGGTAACCGTCCCGGCTGCTCCCCGGTTGGCGAAGAATTCGTCGGTGGACTCAATCCCATACAGCTTTCCGCCGACGAATATATCCTCCTCTGAGGCGCTGTTGTCAGGGAGCACCCGGTACACAAAGTCCGATTGCACCATCCCCTCCAGGTAGCGGTTCTGGACAAAGCCCGTCTCCAAAATCTCATCCACCGTCCGCTGGTAGATAAAGCCGTCGTCCAGGACAAGAGCTGTGTTGCCCCGGACAATCTCCATATCCACCGTGATGGTCTGGTACAGCCGCTCCAGCTCCGCCTCGTTGCGGATGGCGGCCACCCGCAGCACCATCAGCCCCACCATGAAGGCGGCGGCCAGCAGCAGGGTGAGCAGGCTCTTCAAGGGGGAGCGCACAATGTGGCGGAAGATGAAGCGGGTCATGGCTCCAACCCCGGAACCTCTTCCCTTGTCAGATACGGCTTTCTCCATAAACATCCCTCATTTCTTCCGGTTGGAACCGCCCTGGAGCAGGGCCAGGGGGGACTTCCGTGCGGTGGCCGCGGAGAAGATCAGGGCCAGAACCGCCAGCAGGACAACCAGCCCCACCATCAGCAACACCAGCCAGGGGATGGGCAGGGCGGCGGCCTCTGCCGCGGCCTCTCCGCTCTCCCCGCCGCTCAGCTCTGTCAGGGCAGACAACAGGCTGCCCGCCGTGGCATCCACATACGCCCAGGCCAGGGCACAGCCCGCCACTGTGCCAATGCCCCCAACCAGGACCAGAGGCAGGGCGGCGGACCCCACGCATTTGCCCGCGGGCAGCCCCAGGGCCCGGCTGATGGCCACGTCCCGCCGGCGGAACCGGAAGTACAGGAAGGATGCCAGAAGCAGGCAGGCCAGCAGCACACAGCCAAAGATGAGCACGTTGCCCAGGGCCGCGCCGGTCATGGCCTCCGCCGAGGTCTTGAAGTTATCCCAGCCGGTCTCATAAAACACCGCCCGGACCCCAAGGGCCCGCAAATCCTCCTCTGTCTCCGTCAGGAAGTCGTCCTCTTCCTCCGGGGAGGTGAGCACAAGACTGGAGCCGGATATGGTATCCTCATTGGCATAAGTATAGGCAAAATTGTCCGGAATCCCGTTGAGGGTAAAGTAATTCCACAGCGTATGGTCGCTTTGATACAGATCATACCCCCCGGAGTATAATATGTCATACAGCCCCACAATCTCATACTCTACCGTCTCTGTGGCCGGGTTCAAATAATCGTCTATCTCCGTGGACCAATCCTCGTCGCCCGCGTAGCCGTTATAGCTTCCAATATTGCGCAGTTCCAGCATGAGGGTATCCCCAAGCTCTAAATCCAGGGACTGCGCCAATACCTGGTGGAGGACACACATGGGCTGCCCGCTGGCGTTGTCCTCCGCAGTGAACCACCGGCCGGCCGTCAAATAAATGTCTTTGGTCTGAACTTCGGGATATGCGCTTATATCTTCCATGCTAATCACTTGGATGGCGCGCTGGTTGTCCCGCACCATCTGGAGCTCTTCCTGCATCCGCTCATACTGGGGCTGCTCCAAATCCAGGTCGGAGGGAGCCTCCAGAAACATGGGGCCGTCCCGCCAGAGGGGGTTCTGGATGAAATATCGGTAGGAACTGCTGTGCGCGTCTGCGGTGCGCTCATCCACACCGTTGTAGGTTGCCCGTATCAGATAGCGCCCGTCCGGCTGGGGCATCTGGTCCCCGCTGTCGCTCAGAAAGACGGTGATCTCCTTCCCCTGGGAGACGTGCTCCGGGTGGCCGGCCAGCACCTCGTCCACCACGAAGCGGCAGTAGTTGTAGGCCCCTGCTCCCGACTCGATTCGGATGAGATTGGTACAGGTTCCATAGAAGAGCACATCATAGGGGCAGAAGAAGGGGATGTCTCCAGCCGTTTCTGGAGTACTGTAACCGCCCTCCCGGTAATCCGGAATACCGGCTGTGTCAATATAGAACGGATAGTTGTAGCCGTTTACGTCCGCGTTATATACGCCCTCCGGCAGCAGGCCGGAGGTGCGCCGCACCCGGTTGACCACACCCACCTTATCGTTCTCCTCCAGATATTCCGTGACGGCGTAGTAGTCCACGTCCTCCCGGAGGGCCTCCAGGGTGCCGATGGACCGGTAATAGCTGCCCGCCTCCGCCACCTCCTGGCGGATCAGCAGGTATTCCCCCGCCCGGGTGGCAAAGGCAAAGGAAATTACCCCGATGAGCAGCAGCAGGAATGCCGTCCGCACCGGCTGCCGCAGGGTGGATTTCAAAAAGACTTTTTGTCTCATAGTGCCCCCCATCCTCTCACTCTTTTATATTTATGAAACTGCCGCCCGGCCCCTGACGGAACTCGGGCGGCAGAATTGCGTGTGGTGATGAACTGTCGCTTATGGAACATGGACTTACGTGCCCCTTACATCAACCGCTTGCATAGAATTCAGACGATTATAGGGTGCGGTATAATTACCCGAGCGGTCCGTGGCATAACCCGTATCAAACCTACCTGCAGATACACTCGATCCAGTGCAGGTACATTCACAGGGACACCTCTTTTAATACTGATTTGGTATCAGTACAGCTTAAGATGATGGGGCTTTGGCCGACTCAGATATATCCATAATCATGCCACATTTTCTATTTTATTTTACCTTGTCTTTGTAATAATTGTCATTACTTAAAGTAAGAATTTCTCGTTTATTTTGATAATTGTAATGTTTGTTTGGGAGAAATGATAGGGGGCAAGGGGAGTCACGATTTTGATTTCTACGAATGCGGTCTTTAATAATCTGAACAATGGCGCAAAGCCCCAGCTTTTCGCGCCGACACTTCGTGATTGCGCCGCATTGCTCCTTTTTGGCTTGATCCGCATTGGGAACCAAGATGCAGAGGTTGGGCAAGAGATAAAACAATTGAGAGTTTCCCCAAGACCTCAAGGAAAGCCGTTTACGCATGACGTTGAGTTTGCAAAAGGACTTCTCGACAAAACGCGAAGTGCCCGGATCCCTATGCAGAAGCCCTGAAAGCTGCCGACCAGATGGCATGGGTGCGCTCCATGAACTCCATCCACAACAGGGCCGAGGAAATTGTCCTGGCTGAGCTGGTCTACTGTTGAGGGAGGGAACGCAATGATTTTAGAAGCCATGTATAATGGGGAGTTTTATCCCTGTGAAACAGTCGTTCCCACGTCCCCGGAATACCGCAAAGCGGTCCAAACCTGTGCGGCGTTGATGGAGCAGCTATCCCATCGGCTCAGTAAAGAGGACTATGCTCTGGTGGAGGAGCTTCGGGCGCAGAACGCTATCGCCCAGTGTGAGGAAAGTGAGAGCCATTTCAAG
>DVKM01000035.1 GCA_018716015.1 Candidatus Enterenecus stercoripullorum
CTCCAGCGGTGCGACGTGGACTGCGCAGTGTCGGAAACCCTTGCAGCCCGCCGATATACGGCGGATAGTTTCTCTCCGCCGGCCTCGGACACTCTGCGTGCCGCTATCGCGGCGGCCTGCGGCTCCGCCTGTGTGGTGGACAGCGGTGCTGCGATAGGTGCCTATAACCAGGAAAATATGGGACTGCTGCGGATGGCGGCAGAGGCCGGTGTGCCGATTCTCACCCTGCGCCGGGAGGCGCTGAAGGGCCTGGGGGCCGCGCGCCGCTTCGACACCGTCAGAGCTTTGGCCGATGAAGCGGCCCGGCTTGTGTCTACGGGAAAGGGGGGAGCATCTTGTCCCTCATCTGGCGCTATCTCAGACGCTATCGCTGGTACTGCCTGACGGCCCTCCTGTTTGTCCTGATTGAGGCAAACTGTGAACTGCTGCTGCCGACGCTGATGGCGCGAATGATCGACGAGGGCGTGCGATCAGGGCAGATAGACCGCATCCTAGAGCTGGGCGGCTGGATGGCCGGGGCTGCCATAGGCGGCATTGTGTGCGTGCTCGTGCGCAATCTCTGCTCCGGGACGGCTTCCCAGCGGTTTGGGGCGGATCTCCGACGAGGACTGTTTGCCAAGTGCCTTCATCTCACGGAGGGCGGCGTGGATCAGGTGGGGAGCGGTTCTCTGGTGACCAGGATGTCCAGCGACTGTGACCAGCTCGCCAAATCGGTAAACTCCGCCCTGCGCATTGGCATCAAGGCGCCTGTCCTGTGCGTCGGCAGCGTAGCCTACGCCATGGGACTGGACGCGGGCTTGAGCTGGATTGTCCTTGCGGTGGTTCTGGCGGTGACGACGCTCATTACGGGCTATGTGGTGCAGAGCAGCCGGCGCTTCCGCCGCGTGCGGGATGCCATGGATCAGGTCAATGCGACTGTGCAGGACTTCCTGCGGGGTATCCGTTTGATCCGCGCCTTGGGACGGGAGGAGTCGGAGACCCGCCGTTTTCAGGTGTGTAGCGCGGAACTGGAGGAAGCGGGCATTCACCTTCAGCTGCTATCCGCCTGGTTTGCCCCGCTGGTCACCCTCACCGTAAATCTCGGCACGGTTGCAGTGCTGTGGGCGGCGGGGACTTGGGAGGTGGAGGTGGGTACCGTATCCGCTTTTGTCACCTACATGACCCAGATGCTCACCTCCCTGATGACCCTGGTGGATGTATTCAAACTTCTCATACGGGCGCAGACCTCGGCGCAGCGGGTGGAGGAGGTGCTTCAGCTTCCGGAGGAAGAAGATCCGGCACAGCCAGAGCACATGGGGGCAGAGGAGCCGGTGCTGGAACTGCGGCATGTGACCTTCGCGTATCCCGGCGGCAGCGGAGTCCCCGCCCTGCGCGATGTTTCCTTCTCACTGCGGCGGGGTGAGCGGCTGGCTGTGGTGGGCCCCACTGGCGCGGGGAAATCCACTCTGGCCTGGCTCTGTGCCAGGCTCTATGAGCCGCAGTTGGGAGAGATACGGCTGGGCGGGCGGCTGCTAAGCTGTCTTCCACTGGAACAGATTCGACGGCAGGTGGCGGTGGCCGCCCAGAAAAGCGCCCTGTTTTCCGGCACGGTTCGGGACAATCTATCCATGGGAGACCGGAGCGCGGGGGAAGATCAGCTCTATGCCGCTCTGGAGGCCGCCCAAGCGGCTGATTTCGTAAAAGATGCCGGCGGACTGAGCGCCCGGCTGGACCAGGGGGGCGCCAACCTCTCAGGCGGGCAGCGGCAGCGCCTCTCTCTGGCCAGAGCCCTGCTCAGGGAGAGCGCAGTGTTGATCCTGGATGACTGCACCAGTGCGCTGGACCCTGGAACGGAACATAAGGTTCTCGCCGGCATCGGGAGGAACCCCAACCAGGCGGTACTCCTCATTACACAGAAAATACGCGCCGCCAGCGGAATGGATCGGATTCTGGTACTGGAGGAAGGTTGGCAGGCAGGGCTGGGAACCCATGAATTTCTGATGGACAGCTGCCCTGCCTACCGCGAACTCTGGACCTCCCAGGCTTTGGAGGTGAACACAGATGGCACATAGCGGGCGGGCGGCCGGGGGTCCGCCCCTGCCACCACAGCGGCGAAGTCTTCAGCAGCGATTCGGGCCCCACGCAAAGGCCAGGAACGGACGGGGCACCGTGCGCCGACTGCTGGCGCTCTATGCCCGGTGGAAAAGGGAACTTATTCTGGTGGTAGGCCTCACCGTGCTCTCCACCGTTGCATCCCTTGCAGTGCCCTATCTGCTGGGGCTGGCGGTGGACTGCTTCCGGGTGGGCGGAGTGGACAGAACTGCACTGGCGGCGCTACTGGTTCTCCTGGTGGGAGTGATAGCGGCACAGTGGCTTGGCAACTGGGGACGCCGCCGCTGGATGGAGATTATCTCCCAGAGAATGGTGACCCAAATCCGCCGGGATTGCTTTGCCAAATTGGGGAAGCTTCCCCTATCCTACTTTGACCGACACCCCCACGGGGATACGATGAGCCGACTGGTCAGCGACTCCGACAATGTCAGCACCATGGCCGCAGAGTCTGTGACGCAGCTGTTTTCCAGCTTGCTGACAGTGGCAGGCGCATTGACCATTATGGTCTTCCTCAGTCCTCTGCTCACATTGGTGGCGCTGGCAACGGTACCAGTGATCGCCCTGTGTACACGCCTCATCTCGCAGCGAAGCCGGACGCTCTACCGCAGGCAGGCCGATGAGCTGGGGCGCCTGAGCGGTCTGGTACAGGAGACGCTGTCCAACGGACGTACAGTCAAGCTCTACCACCGGCAGGCAGAGGTGCTGGAGCAATTTGACCATATAAACGAAGTGCTGTGCACCACCTCAGTAAAAGCACAGGTATGCGCCGGACTGCTCAGCCCCTTGGTAAATATGGTCAACCATTTGGGGTTTGCCCTGATTGCCTGTACCGGCGGTGTGCTGGCCCTTCACGGGGTGGTGCGGATTGGCCTGGTAGTAAGCTTTTTGGGCTATTCCCGGCAGTTAGGGCGGCCGCTTAACAGCATCGCAGCCCTTTTTTCCAGTGTCCAGCAGGCCGTGGCCGGGGCGGAACGCCTCTTCGATATCCTGGATGAACCTGAGATGCCAGCAGATGCCCCTGAGGCCGTCTCTCCCCAAACGGTACGGGGAGAGGTGGCTTTTGAGGACGTCTCTTTTTCCTATGAGCCGGAGAAGTCCGTGCTGGAGCATGTGAGCCTCCGGATTGAGGCCGGGGAAGTGGCTGCCTTTGTGGGAGAGACCGGCGCGGGTAAGAGTACGCTGATCAATCTGTTGACCCGGGCCTATGAACCATCGGCAGGGGTAATCCGGCTGGACGGCATTCCTCTGGAGCAATACAGCCGCGCGAGCCTAGGCCGGTGCTTCTCTGTGGTGCTCCAGGATACGGCCTTTTTCCAGGGCACAGTATTGGAAAACCTGCGATATGTCCGGCCGGAGGCCACAAAGGACGAGGTTATGCAAGCGGCGAAGCTGGCCAACGCGCACGGTTTTATTCAGCGTCTCCCACAGGGATACGATACCATCATCTCAGGTGCGGCAGAGGAGCTTAGCCAAGGGCAGCGTCAGCTGCTTGCAATCGCCCGGGCTCTGGTAAGCCAGGCGCCTATCCTGATTCTGGATGAGGCCACCAGCAACGTGGATACCACTACCGAGCGTCGTATCCAACAGGCAACCATGCGTCTGCTGAAGGGCCGAACCTGTTTCCTGATTGCGCACCGCCCCTCCACGATCCGCCATGCCGACCGCATTTTTGTGGTGGGGAAACAGGGAATCATGGAGTCCGGTACGTATGATGAGCTGATGAAAAAGCGTGGAGTTTATTGGAGTATGCTCCAATAAACCAATTGTTTTGAATATGGTTTATGACTGACACGCTGTGAGCTCTTTTGAACGTAGAGCCCATTTAATAGCACTTTTTGTCCTTTACGACGCAGATTTTGAAGTGGGGCTGACGTCTTAACACAGAGCAGAAAAAATCCAGGCGGAGCGGAGACCACATGACCTCTAGTCAAAACCTCCGGCTAAGCCGGAGGCTTGAGTAGGCCCTATAAGGGCCTGATACGGACGAAGCCCCTTAAGGGGCCCCGAAAGG
>DVKM01000036.1 GCA_018716015.1 Candidatus Enterenecus stercoripullorum
CAAGCCCATGAACTGCCCCGGCGGGATGCTGGTGTACCAGAGCGAGCCCCATTCCTACCGTGACCTGCCCCTGCGTGTGGGCGAGCTGGGCCTGGTGCACCGCCACGAGCTTTCCGGCGCTTTGCACGGGCTGTTCCGGGTGCGGTGCTTCACCCAGGACGACGCCCACCTGTTCATGACCCAGGAGCAGCTCAAAGACGAGATCAAGGGCGTTGTGAAGCTGTTTGACGAGGTGTACTCTGTCTTTGGCCTGCCCTATAAGATCGAGCTGTCCACCATGCCTGAGGACCACATCGGTACCGTGGAGCAGTGGGAACACAACCAGGACATTCTGAAAGAGGCCATCACCGAGATGGGCAAGGAGTATGAGGTCAACGAGGGGGACGGCGCCTTCTACGGCCCCAAACTGGACTTCCACCTGTCCGACTCCCTGGGCCGTACCTGGCAGTGCGGCACGGTGCAGCTGGACTCCCAGCTGCCCGAGCGGTTTGAGCTGGAGTACACCGGCGAGGACGGGGAGAAGCACCGCCCCGTCATGCTTCACCGGGTGGTGCTGGGTAGCATCGAGCGGTTCATCGGCGTCATCACCGAGCACTTTGCCGGAGCCTTCCCTGCCTGGCTCTCCCCCGTGCAGGTGAAGGTGCTGCCCGTCACTGACCGGGCGGGGGAATATGCCGATGAAGTGTGTACCAAGCTGGGTGGTCTGGGCTTCCGGGTGGAAGTGGACCACCGCAGCGAGAAGATCGGTAAGAAGATCCGGGAGGCCACCCTGGAGAAAATCCCCTATATGCTGGTGGTGGGCGACCGGGACATGGAGAACGCCACCGTCTCCCCCCGGCACCGCACCGGGGAGGACCTGGGCGGTATGAGCCTGGAGCAGTTCGCCGCTATGCTGCAAGAAGAAGTGGACCGCAAGTCCATCAAATAACTTCCTTCTATTTCCAAGGAGAAAGCCGCCCGGATGGGCGGCTTTCTCCTTGCTCTCATTCACTTCAGCCCCGCAAAAAACTCCTGGTATTCCGCCTGAAAGATGTCTTTCAGGGCCACCAGTTCACTCACCTTGATATTCATGCGGTTGGTCTCCAGCTTAGCGTAGGTACTTTTGGAAACGCTCAAGCCCATAAGCTGGAGCTTCGCCACCACCTGGTCCTGCGTCATACCGGCGGCCTTCCGCAGCCGTTGAATGTTATGTCCAAGATCCAGATCCGGCCGTATTTTTTGCATAACCACACCCGCAATTCGCAATAAAGAATTTATAAGTTAAGTTTATCCATTTCCCGTGATACAATGTTTCGTAATAGCGAATAATTGGGTGGTGAAGTCTGAGATACTAAAGTGGCCGATGTGGCTTCGCGTGATCCTTGGAGCCGCAGCAATTTTACTTTGCGTTGTGCTGACCTACCTCTTGGAGCCTTGTCTTGGCCCCTTCGGAATGCTTCTGCTTCCGCCCGGCGCGGCGGTTTTCATCTCTCTCAATCCAGAACTGTGGAGAGGTGAGTAGGCAGACACGCCCACTTACCTCCGCCTCCCCCGCTTGCGCCGTCCCCCCTCCGGTGCTATAATAAGTCCCATCTATTGGACTTATGATCTTGTATACTTTAACTCGCACAGGAGGTGGTTGTATGGCCCGCGGCCCCAATCAGAAGAAAAAGCTGCTCATTCTGACCAGGCTGCTGCTCACCAGCAGCGATGAAGAGCATCCGGTCTCCACCGCTCAGATCACGGCGGAGCTGGGCAAATGGGATATTCCCGCCGAGCGCAAGAGCATCTATGACGACATGGAGCAGCTGCGGCAGCTGGGTCTGGACGTTCAGCTGCGCAAGGGAAAGCAGAGCGGCTGGTTCATCGGGGCGCGGGACTTCGAGCTGGCGGAGCTGAAACTGCTGGTGGACGCGGTGGCCTCCAGCCGGTTTCTCACCCAGCGTAAGAGTGACAGCCTGATCCGCAAGCTGGAGTCCTTGGCCTCCGTGCACCAGGCCAAGCAGCTTCAGCGCCAGGTCTATGTGGACCGGCGGGCAAAAACCATGAACGAACATATTTTTTACAACGTGGATAAGCTGCACACCGCCATCTCGGACAACAGGGTGGTCACCTTCCGCTACTTTGAATACGACCTGCACAAGCGGAAGGTCTTCCGCCGGGGCGGGGAGCGCTACCGGGTCACCCCCTTTGGGCTGATCTGGGACAACGAGAACTACTACCTGGCCGGACAGGATGAGATCCGGCAGGATCTGCGCCACTATCGGGTGGACAAAATGAGTGATATCGTCATCACCGGCATTCCGGGCAGCGGACGGGGCGGCTGGGATCCCGAGGGCTATGCCCGCCGGCACTTCGGTATGTACTCCGGTCGGGAGTGCCGGCTCACCCTGCGGTGCGCCGCGTCCCTGGCAGGGGTGGTGCTGGACCGGTTCGGGCAGGACACCATTCTCGTTCCCGACGGCGAACAGTTCTTCACCGTCACCCTGGATCTGGTGGTCAGCCCCCCCTTCTGGGGCTGGCTGTTCGGCCTGGGGGACAGCGTGGAGGTGCTCTCCCCCCAGTGGGCCGCCCAGGAATTCCGAGGGCAGCTGGAGTCCCTTTTGTCTCTCTATCAAAAAGAGGAATAGCGCCTGTTTGTTCCGGGTATACTCTCTAAAAAAACAGGAGGTATGCCCATATGAAGGACCGGATGCGGCAGGGAAAGCAGATGTACGAGCTGGGCCTCCGGCTGGGCTCCCTGGGCGCGGTGGCCATCGGCAGCGCCGGAGGCTCCCTGGCCCGGGTGCTGGCCCGGGCCGCCGGCTGCGGTGCGGCCCTGGCCGGGGGCGATGTGCGGTTCCACGACGGGGGATGCGCCGCCTGCGCGGCCTGGCTGGGCCGGTATTACCGCATGCCCGCCTCCCTGTTCCTACGCCAGCAGGGCGGCGAGATCACAATCTGGGTGCTGGACAGTCAGGGCCGGCTCTTTGAACCTCCCGCCCAGCCGGTCCCCCCCGCCCCCTGCACCGGGGAGTGGGACATGCTGGTGGGGGTGGAGCAAGCCTGGGCAGCCCAGCGCTGCGCCGGAATCCGCCGGTCCGGTACGGTGTGTGTCCGGGGACCCCAGGGGCTCACTCTGGCCTTGGAGCGGATGGGCTATGTGGTGGTGGCACCCCGCCGGGGCGTGCCTTTGCTGCGCAGTGATCGGGAGGGTTTTTCCCTCAGTGTGGAGCTGGACGGCGCCTCCTCCCGCCTGCTGGGGGAGGACGCCCTGGCCGCGGCAGCGTCCTGGCTGCCCCCAGCCAGTCAGATCCCCGCCTTTCACCAAAACGCCCGGCTGCTGTGACGGGGCAGGGGGTTCTGGCAGTTCAGCGCCCGCCCGGTTCTTCCCCGCTGCCGCTTGACTTTCCCACCCAGTAAACTTACAATACAGGTAAACTGACGGACCATCTCCGGCCGGGCGGCCGGAGATGGCAGACCGCCGGAAAAGGCTTTGCCCTTTCCGGCGGATCGGCTGCGGCCCGCCGCAGCGCACTCGCTGTCCAAAGACCCCAGACAGCTCGCACGTTTGCGGGCCGAGAAGTGTTTTCGTCCACGCGCATGTCGCGGCCGAAAACGGATTTTATTTGATTCGCGCCTGTGGGCGCGAACTCTGCGAGGCTTTTCGGACAAGCTCCCATCTTCGGCCAGGCGGCCGGAGATGCTTTCCTTTTTCCATCTATTTTGCCCGCCGGCGGAGCTGACGCCTGCCCGGATGGGTGAACGCGAGGTGCTAACGTGAATCCCTTGACCTATTTTGACTACGCCGCCACCACCCCCCTGTATCCCCAGGCCCTGGAGGTCATGACCCAGGCCCTGGCTCACTTTGGCAACCCCTCTTCCCGGTATGCCTATGGCCGTCAAGCCGCCCAGGCCGTCAAGGCCCACCGGGAGACGGTGGCCCGGGCTTTAGGCTGTACCTCCGGCGAGGTGTACTTCACCTCCTGCGGCACGGAAGGGAACAACTGGGCCATCCGGAAAGGGGTGGAGTTGGGCCGCCGCCGGGGCCGCCACATCATCACCACCGCCATGGAGCACGCCGCCGTGCTGGAGACCTGCCGGGACTTAGAGCGCCAGGGGTATGAGGTGACCTACCTCACCCCCGACCGGGCGGGCCGGGTCAGCGTGGATCAGCTGCGCCGCGCCCTCCGGCCGGATACCGCCCTGGTGTCCATGATGCTGGTGAACAACGAGACCGGCGTGGTGCTCCCGGTAGCGGACTGCGTGAGCGCGGTGAAGGCCTTTGCCCCCGCCATCCTGTTTCACTGCGACGCCGTCCAAGGCTTTTTGAAGCTGCCCGACTCCCCCGTCTCCACCGGGGCGGACCTCATCACCGTCAGCGGCCACAAGGTGGGCGGCCCCAAGGGGGTGGGCGCTCTGTACATCAAAAAGGGGGTGCGTCTGGCCCCCTTGCTCACCGGGGGCGGGCAGGAGGAGGGCCTGCGCTCGGGCACGGAGGCCACCGCCCAGATTGCCGGCTTTGCCGCCGCCTGTGCTGCTATGGGCTCGGACACCGACCGTCTCGTCCGGACCACTGCCATCAAGGAGTATACCCTGGCACAGCTGAAGCAGGCCATTCCAAACCTGGAGGTGATCTCCCCGGGGGACGCCCCCCACATCTGCGCCGTCACCCTGCCCGGCTACCCCAGCGAGGTGGTGGTCCGGGTGCTGGGCGACCAGGGGGTGTGCGTCTCCTCCGGCTCGGCCTGTCACAGGGGCAAGCCCAGCCATGTGTTCGCCGCCATGGGCCTGCCCAAGCCCTGGCTGTCCGGGGCCCTGCGGCTGTCCTTCTCTCCCAGCTCCACCCGGGAGGAGGCCCACCGGCTGGTGGAAGCGCTGCGACAGGCCATTGAAAGTGTCTTTCCCATCATGTTCTGATTTTTTAAAATACTGCAAGTCCCCCGGCGCGTGGGCGCCGGGGGACTTGCATGCTCATATAAGTTCCATATCCTTAAAATCTGAGATACTTACTCCGCTAAGCTGGCACCTAAGTCCCGGCATTGCGCTAGTCCATCCTCATCGGGGGCCTCATGGGCAATCAGTCCCTCCCCGCCTACCAGCAGGGCACCGGCCGCCTCGGTGCGGTCCCACCAGTCCCGCATCCATTGTCCATCTCCCCAGCCGTAAGAGCCGAACAGGGCCACCTGCCGGCCACCCAAGCTGCCCTCCAGCAGAGCAAAAAAGGGCTCAAACTCAGACTCCTCCAGTACCTCGACCCCCATGGCGGGACAGCCCAAGGCAATTGTATCGCAAGCAAGCACCTCCTCCGGGGTAGTTTCGCTCACCTGTCTGAGCAGCACCTCCGCCCCGGCCTCCCGGGCACCGTTAGCCACCGCTTCCGCCATGGCCGCAGTATTGCCGCCCATGGACCAATAAACAACCGCTACTTTTTTCATACTCATACGCCTCCGTTCGATGTGATAATCTGTCATCTCATGACGATGGAGCCGGCTGCGGCTCAGACCGCCGACAACATCTGGATCAGGGTGTTCCCCTCGTCCATGCCTTGGCAGAAATGCGCCCGGCAGTGATAAAACACCTGGAAGCGCCTGACCGCCTCCTCCACTGGGCCATAGACCTTCCATAGCCCGGTAAATTTACAGTTCCGGCCGCCTTCCCGCCGAAAGCCCTCCACGTCCTCCGGAGGATATCCCAAAAACAGTCCGATCTCGTGGGGGAACTCCGGGGCCGCAAGCCTTCGCCCCAGCAACCGCAGCTGGGACTCCATGCCCTTTGGATAGCCGTCCCGTCCCAGCATATCTGCCACCTCCGGTTGTTTCAGGCAGTCCCGCAACAACTCGGGCCGATAGATCAAAAGCAGGCAACGGCCGCAGCTCCGGTGCAGCACCCGCAGCCGGACTCCCCGCCCGGCCAGCAGGCGGGCATACCGCCGCAGCAACGCCCCGTCCCCAGCCTCACTCTCCCGCCAGGAAATGAGGTCCGCCGGCTTAACCCCGGCCAGAGCCGGGGCACAGTGGTAGGCTAAGGTACGCTCCAGCCGCCGCGCATGCTGATCCATCTGTGATTCCTCCTTCTTTTGGTTAGTCATCGCTAACCATTCGGCAAAAAACAAACCCTTCAGCTCAATGGTTAGCTTTAACTAACCTTATTGACAAGGTACCATGTCTTGCCGCCTTTGTCAAGAGGGAATTCATCCGAACTTTTCCCGGCGGCGGTACCTCTTGCAAAATCCCGGAAAAATGGTATACTATCGGTATACTATCATGGAAAACTCTGCTGGCCTGATACTCTGGCCGGGATACTATTCAGAATTGAGGGAACGACTATGGATCGCATCACCATCGCCTCTGTCTTTGCCGACGGGGAGCGGCTGGACGGCCAGACGGTCACCGTCATGGGCTGGGCCCGCACCATCCGGGATATGAAAACCTTCGGCTTTATCGAGCTCAACGACGGCTCCTGCTTCAAGAATTTGCAGATCGTCATGGACGCCAATGTCCTGGACAACTACAAGGACATCGCCGGGCAGAACGTCGGGGCCGCCCTCATCGTCACCGGTACGGTGGTTTTGACCCCCCAGGCCAAGCAGCCCCTGGAAGTGAAGGCCGCCTCCATCCAGGTAGAGGGCCCCTCCACCCCCGACTACCCCCTGCAGAAAAAGCGCCACACGGTGGAGTATCTGCGCACCATTCAGCACCTGCGCCCCCGCACCAACCTGTTCTCCGCTGCCTTCCGGGTGCGCAGCGTGGCCGCCCACGCCATCCACACCTTCTTTCAGGACCGGGGCTTTGTCTACATTCACACCCCCATCATCACCGCCAGCGACTGCGAGGGCGCGGGGGAGATGTTCCAGGTAACCACCCTGGACCTGGAAAACGTGCCTAAGCACGAGGACGGCAGCGTGGACTACTCCAAGGACTTTTTCGGCAAGCGGGCCAATCTCACTGTTTCCGGGCAGCTCAACGCGGAGAACTTCGCCATGGCCTTCGGAAGCGTGTACACCTTCGGCCCCACCTTCCGGGCGGAGAACTCCAACACCCAGCGCCACGCCGCCGAGTTCTGGATGATCGAGCCGGAAATCGCCTTTGCCGACCTGAATGACGACATGGATCTGGCCGAGGCCATGATCAAATATATCATCCGCTATGTCATGGAGCGCTGCCCCGACGAGATGAATTTCTTCAACTCCTTTGTGGACAAAGGCCTCATGGACCGGCTACGCCACGTGGCAACCTCCGACTTCAGCCGGGTGAGCTACACCGAGGCCATTGAGATTTTGAAGAAAAACAACGACAAGTTCGACTATAAGGTGGAGTGGGGCTGCGATCTCCAGACCGAGCACGAGCGCTACCTCACCGAGCAGGTATTCCAAAAGCCCGTGTTCGTCACCGACTACCCCAAGGACATCAAGGCCTTCTACATGCGCCTGAATGACGATGGCAAGACCGTGGCCGCCGCCGACTGCCTGGTGCCCGGCATCGGGGAGATCATCGGCGGCTCCCAGCGGGAGGAGCGGTTGGACGTGCTGGAAAAGCGCATGACGGAGCTGGGCCTGGACCCCAAGGACTACTGGTGGTACCTGGACCTACGCCGCTACGGCTCCTGCCGCCACGCCGGCTTCGGCCTGGGCTTTGAACGCATGGTGATGTATCTCACCGGCATCTCCAACATCCGGGACGTGGAGCTGCACCCGAGAACGGTGGGCAACGCAGATTTTTGAGGGCCTGTCTCTTCCACAGACACACGACAGGGCCTGCTTTGAAAGGAGATAGTGCCTATGAACGGAATCGGCGCTCTCATTCTTTTCCTCGTGATTGCGTACGCAGTGATCAAACTTGCCGTTGACGGCGGCATTGCGCTTTCGGACAAATGGCAGAATAAAAAGCGCTGACCGCATGCCAGGCTGTACCCCAGGCCATAGTTTCTGGGTGGGCTGGAATTGCCTTTGTGAAGGCAGTTCTGGCCCGCCCAGATTTTTTATTTTCCCCTTGACTTTTCTGCTCCGAATGGTACAATAAGCATAAGCTTATCTTGTAAAACTATATTTAGGAGGTCGTATCATGACCCAGCGGGAGCGGCAGATCCTCCGGTGGATCGAGGAAAACCCCATGATCTCCCAGCAGGAGCTGGCGGACCGGGCGGGCATCACCCGGTCCTCGGTGGCGGTGCACATCTCCAACCTGATGAAAAAGGGCTACATCCTGGGCAAGGGCTATGTGGTGCACACCGCCCCTTACGCGGTGGTGGTGGGCGGCGTCAACCTGGACATCGGAGGGTGGTCTCAGGATCCCCTCATTCCCCGGGATTCCAATCCAGGCCGGGTACGGATGAGTCTGGGAGGCGTAGGCCGGAACATCGCCCACAACCTGTGCCTGCTGGGGGCCGACGTCCGGCTGCTCACCGCCTTCGGGGACGATATGTCCGCCCAGAAGCTGGCCGCCTCCTGCGGCGAGCTGGGCATCGACATCAGCCAGGCCCTGCAGGTCCCCGGGGCCGCCACCTCTACCTATCTCTTTCTGGCGGGCCCCGACGGGGACATGGCGCTGGCCGTCAATGACATGGACATCTACCGCCACGTGACCCCGGCCTATCTGGCTGCCCGGTCCGCCCTGCTGGACAACGCCCAGCTCATTCTCGTGGACACCAATATCCCGGAGGAGTCCATCGCCTGGCTGTCCGCCAACGCCAAGGTCCCCATCTTCGCCGATCCGGTGTCCACCACCAAGGCTGCCAAGCTGAAGCGCTCCCTGGGCCGGCTCCACACCCTGAAGCCCAACCGCATGGAGGCGGAACTGCTCTCCGGGGTACCCATCACCGATGAGGACAGCCTTCACCGCTGCGCCGACGCCCTGCTGAATACCGGCCTGCGCCGGGTGTTCATCAGTCTGGGCGGGGACGGGATCTTTGCCGCCGACCACAACGGCCGCTGCCAGCTCCCCTGCCTGCCCGGCAAGATGGTCAACACCACCGGCTGCGGGGACGCGGCCATGGCCGCCGTAGCCTGGGCCTATCTCCAGGGGACCGACCTGGAGGGCACTGCCCAGGCCGCCCTGGCCGCCGGGGCCATCGCCATGGAGAGCGCCGAAACCATCAACCCCGCCATGAGCGAGAAAGCTCTGAAACAGCGCATGGCAGAAAAACCGGTCTGAACCGTCTTTGCCCCAAAATTCAAACCTACCGTGCCCGTTCCGGCACAACTGCTTAAAGCGAGGTCTTTTCATGCCCATCTCCTTTTGGCTGATCCAGCTCATCGGCCTGGCCGGCTCGATCCTTGCCATCACCGCCCTACAAAGCGGTAGCCGGGAAAAAATTCTGTCTCTCCAGGCCCTGTGCTGTGTGCTCTGGGTCGTCCACTATGCCCTGCTGGGGGCCTACACCGGGGTGCTCATCAACGTTTTGGGCCTGGGCCGGGCAGTGGTGTGTTCCTTGAATGACCGCCCCTGGGCGAGAAGCCCCCTGTGGCTGGCCTTCTTCCTGGCGTGCTACGCCGTGTCTCCCCTGCTGACCTGGGACGGCCCCTACTGTCTGTTGCTGGGGGGCGCTATGATGCTCACCACGGTGGCCCTGTGGACGCACGACATGGGCCTGACCCGGCTGCTGTATCTGCTCAACTCCCCCCTGGTGCTGGTCTATAACCTGATCGCCCAGTCCTATTCCAGCGCCGTCATCGAGATATTCGCCTTCTGCTCCTTTCTCTTCGCCGTGTGGCGCTACGATATTTGCAAACAGCCCTGTAAATCCTGAATTCAAATTCTAAACGGAGGTATTTTATCATGAGTCCCTATCTGGAAATTTCCCCTGAAGTGCAGCAGGCTCTGGCTGAGCACAAGCCCGTGGTGGCCCTGGAGTCCACCATCATCTCCCACGGCATGCCCTATCCCCAGAACGTGGAGACGGCCCTGAACGTGGAGAAGATCATCCGGGACAACGGCGCGGTGCCCGCCACCGTGGCCATCCTGGGGGGCAAACTGAAGCTGGGCCTCACCCACGAGGAAATCGAGTATCTGGGCAAGAAGGGCCAGGACGTGATCAAAGCCAGCCGCCGGGATCTGGCGGTTCTGGTGGCCCGGGGGGAGGACGGGGCCACCACCGTGGCCACCACCATGTTCATCGCCGCCCTGGCCGGGGTGGAGGTGTTCGCCACCGGCGGCATCGGCGGCGTCCACCGGGGCGCCGAGGTGACCATGGACATCTCCGCCGACCTGGAAGAGCTGGCCCGCACCCCCGTGATGGTGGTGTGCGCTGGGGCAAAATCCATTCTGGACCTGGGCCTGACCCTGGAATACCTGGAGACCAAGGGCGTGCCTGTGGTGGGCTACGGCACCAGCGAGCTGCCCGCCTTCTACACCTCCAAGAGCGGCTTCTCGGTGGACTACCGCATGGATACCCCTGAAGAAGTGGCCGCCGCTTTCCGGGCCAGCCGGGGGCTGAACCTGGGCGGTATGCTGGTCACCAACCCCATCCCCGACGAGTTTGCCATGGACCCGGACGTGATCAACAAGGCCATTGACGACGCCGTCGCCCAGGCCAAGGCTCAGGGTATCCACGGAAAGCAGACCACCCCCTTCCTGCTGGCCAAGGTCAAGGAGCTCACCGGCGGGGACAGCCTGGACTCCAACATCCACCTGGTGTACAACAACGCCCGTCTGGCCGCGCAGATCGCTGTGTGCCTGGCCCGCTGAAGCCGCCCCCCACTTTGACAAAAAAGCGCGCTATGGCCCTGTCATAGCGCGTTTTTTTGCCAGCCGCCTGAAATTGTCCGGGCCGGGTTTGCCTTTTCCGGTTGCTTCCCCCTCCGATCTATGTTACAATTATAACGATATTTGCCTATCGTATCCGTTTTCCCCTGTCCTTTGGCGGGCCGGCCAAACGCAGGCGGCCGTTCCATCCGCCCGCTGGAGGACAGGACAGACAGAAAGGGGGCCCTTTTGCGACATAACAAACTTTTACTATTTTTACAACACAATGAACTGCTGCTGGAAAAGATTAAGGAATCGCTTGCCTCTGTCCTGCCCATCACCGCCATCGTGCTGGCCATCAGCGTCACCATCGCTCCGCTGACCCCGGGCACCATGGTTTTGTTTCTGTTTGGGGCAATGCTTCTGGTGTTCGGCATGGGGCTGTTCTCCCTGGGTGTGGACATGTCCATGACCCCCATGGGGGACGGCATCGGCGTGCAGATCAGCAAAACCAAGCGGGTGCTGCTGCCGCTGCTGGTCTGCTTTGTCCTGGGCGTGGTGGTCACCATTGCCGAGCCTGACCTGCAGGTGCTGGCCGAACAGCTGCCCTCGGTAGACAACATGACCCTGATCCTGGCCGTCGCCATCGGGGTGGGTTTCTTCCTGGTGGTGGCCCAGGCCCGCATGCTGCTGAACATCCCGCTGTCCTACACCCTACTGTTTTTCTACGCGGTGGTATTCCTCCTGTCCTATTTCGCCCCGGACAGCTTCGTCCCCGCCGCCTTTGACTCCGGCGGTGTCACCACCGGCCCCATCACCGTGCCCTTCATCATGGCTCTGGGCATTGGTCTGGCTGCGGTGCGAAGCGACAAAAATTCCAGCAGTGACTCCTTCGGTCTGGTGGCCCTGTGTTCCATCGGCCCCATTTTGTCCGTCATGGTGCTGGGCATCGTCATGCCCAACCTGGACGCGGCCTATACCCCCGTGGTCATCCCCGAGGTGTCCACCACCCGGGAGGCGGCGGCGCTTTTCTCCCACGAGATCCCGCAGTACATCTCCGAGGTGGCGGTGGCCCTGCTGCCCATCGTGGCCATTTTCGCCCTGTTCCAGCTGCTCTTCCGCCGCTTTCTCCGCCAGCAGCTGATCCGCATTCTGGTGGGGCTGGTCTACACCTATGTGGGGTTGGTCCTCTTCCTGGTGGGCGTCAACGTGGGCTTCATGCCCGCCGGCGCCACCATCGGCGCCACCCTGGCCTCCGGTTCCGCCCAGTGGGCGCTGGTGCCCATCGGCGCCCTGGTGGGCTACTTCATCGTCCGGGCAGAGCCTGCGGTGCAGGTGCTGGCCCACCAGGTGGAGGAGGTCTCCAACGGCTCCATTACCCAGAAATCCATCAACCACGCGCTTTCCATCGGCATCGCGTTGTCCGTAGGACTTGCCATGCTGCGCATCCTCACCGGACTTTCCATCATGTGGTTTCTCATCCCCGGCTACGCCGTGGCCCTGGTCATGACCTTCTTCGTCCCCCAGATGTTTACCGGCATCGCCTTTGACTCCGGCGGCGTGGCCTCCGGCCCCATGACCACCACCTTCCTGCTGCCTCTGGCTATGGGCGCCTGCGAAGCGGTGGGGGGCAACGTACTGACCGACGCCTTTGGCATTGTGGCCCTGGTGGCCATGACGCCCTTGTTTACCATTCAGCTGCTGGGCCTGTACGGGAAACTCAAGGCCCACAACGCCGCCAAGTCCCTTCGCCAGGCCATCCGGGAGGATCTGGCCGGCCTGGAGGGCGGCGTTGTCTACTGGGAGGAGGACTGAGCCATGGCCGCACAACAAATCAGCCCCATGCAGCTGCTGGTCTCCATCGTGGAGCGGGGCAAGGGACTGCATCTCATGGAACACTACAAAACCTTCAAGCTGCTGCACCACAATCAGGCCGCAGGCCGGGGCACTGCTTCCTCCCACCTGCTGGACGCGCTGGGCTTTGGCACCTCGGAACGGGATGTGGTGCTCACCTTTGGCCCCCGGGACACGGTGCGGCAGCTGATGAACCATCTGAAGGACGAGGACCGCTCCAAGCTGGATACCCGGGGCATTGCCTTTTCCCTGGATATGTCGGGGATGAGCGCCATCATGGCGGTGTGCCTGTCCCGGCTGGAGAAACTGGAACCGGAAAGGGGAGAACCGATGATGCAGCAGAATACCGCCGCCCATCACAGCCTGATTTTAGTTGTCGTCAACCAGGGCTATACCGACGCGGTGATGGACACCGCCCGGGCCGTGGGCGCCCGGGGCGGCACCGTCATCCGGGCCCGCTGGACAGGGGCCGGCGAAGTGGAAAAATTCGTGGGCATCACCCTCCAGGCGGAAAAGGAGGTGCTGGCCATTGTGGCCCCCGCCCGGGAGCGCAATGTCATTATGGAGGAGATCGACCGGGTACACGGCCTGCGCACCGACGCCCAGGGCATGGTCATCTCCCTGCCCATCGAGCAGACCGCCCGGCTAGACTAAGCGCCAAGCCGTCGTGAACAGCCCGGGTGGACCGCAGCGAGGGACACAGACAAAATTGCAAAGCAATTTCGTCTGTGTCCCAAGTCGGAGGGAAGCCAGGCGTCGTGAGCAGGCGAGGCGTGACAACATAAAAGCGCCAAGCCGTTACGAACAGTCCGGATGGACTGCGGTGAGGGCCACAGCCCCGGCGGAAACAGTCGCTTGCATCCAAAACGCCCCCAGCCGCGAACTGCGGCTGGGGGCGTTTTACTGATCCAGACTTTTTCCAGATTCACTTCTCCGGCAGGGTCTCCCGCAGGGTTCGGGCCACCAGCACGTTTTCCCCCTGGAGGGGGAGAAGGGCGTCCCCGTTCCGGGGATCCAGCTCCAGCAGCAGCTGCCGGAAGCGGATGGACGGGACGTCCAGCGCCTCTCCTCCCTGCCACATACAGACCACCGCCTGAACCTGGGTGTCCTCCCCGTCCCGGAGCTGTCGCAGAAGGCCGTCCTCATCCGCCCCGTTCTCCACATTCTGGTTGGATACATGGTACACATTGTCTTTTGCCGTTTTCACCACGATCACCTGCTGGGCGGTGGGCTCCGCCTCCATCAGCCCCTTGGCCTGCTCCAGCAGACCGAGCAGCTGGTCTTTTTGCCTGTCTGTCATCTGAGTCCTCCTTACAATCTGATATGGCTCTCTTCTCATTTAGTGTACTAAATTATTCCAGCCCTGTCAACTGTCATTTCATGAAATTTTTTCCGCCGTCCTCCGCTTTTGATCCCCCGGAGCTTTCAGCCCCTCCAAGTAGTCCTCCACTGGGAAGGGCTCCAGCACGCTGTCCTTCCTCAAATACAGAGGGTGGTGGGGATGGCCTTTTTTCGACCGCTTCCCGGCGCTGTACCACCGGGCGTTGTGGGCGCGGCCAATCTCAATCATGTCCCAGACGCAGCCGGGCAGATAGTCCCGCTTCTCCAGGATGGTCCCCCAGGCCGCCCAGATGGCCGGGTGGCCCCCCTTATCCAGGGAGAGGGCATAGTCGAAGGCCTTCATGTTCTCCCGGTGGAGCCGGGCATTGCACTCCCTCTCCATATCGTCCGGGTCGGTGGCCCGCTGGGCATAGACATTGAACATGAGGAAGCTGTCAAAGCCATTGTAGCGGGCAATCCGCTCCACCGATTTCAGGGTGTTGTCCAGGCTGTCCGGCGCGGCGGTGGACGGGTTGATCCCCACACAGACCAGGGGATTGTCCCCCCGGGTACCCAGAATATACCGGTACTGGGTGTAATAGTTCGGGACAAAAATCCATTTTGTAATATCATAATCCGGACTGGGCCGCTGGGACTGGGCCAGATCGGCCTCAAAGGGGACCAGCTCCAGCAGGCTGGTGGGTCCATCTGGGATGTGCATGGCGAACCTCCTGGTGGGATTTCTCCGTTTTTTCAGTTCGCTCCATTATGACATATTCCGCAAAAAAAGTGAAGGGGAAAATACGCTCCGTCCCCTTGCGCGAACCGCTCCTGTCCGGTATCATAGGAGAAGCGCCACGCATCCTGTCATCCCAAAGGAGGATCTCCATGAGATACCATGCTGTCCGCCCCGCCCGCTTTCTATCCCGTCCCAACCGCTTCATCGCCCAGGTGGAGCTGGGCGGGCGGGAGGAGACCGTCCATGTGAAAAACACCGGCCGCTGCCGGGAGCTGCTTGTCCCCGGCCGCACCGTCTACCTGGAGGAAAGCTCCAATCCTCAGCGCAAAACCCGTTTTGACCTGATCGCCGTGGACAAGGATGGGCTGCTCATCAACATGGACGCCCAGGCCCCCAACCAGGTCTTTGCCGAGTGGGCGGGCGCGGGGCATTTTCGGGAAAACCTCACCCTGCTGAGGCCGGAGACCACCTGGGGGGGCTCCCGGTTTGATTTCTACTGGGAGGACGCCGCCGGCGCCAGGGGCTTTGTGGAGGTCAAGGGCTGCACCCTGGAAGAGCGCGGCCTGGCCATGTTCCCCGACGCCCCCACCCTGCGGGGAGTGAAGCACCTGCGGGAGCTGGCCCGGGCCCAAGGCGAGGGCTATGAGTGTAGCGTATGCATCGTGCTTCAGATGAAGGGCTGCCGCCGGTTCTGCCCCAACGAGCGCACCCACCCGGAGTTTGGCCAGGCCCTCCGGGAGGCGGCCCAGGCGGGCGTACAGGTGCTGGCCCTGGACTGCCGGGCGGCGCCGGACCGGTTGGAGATCGACGGCCCTGTCCCGGTGTCCCTCACCATGGAATCCAACCCATAAAACCGCAAAAAGGGGCTGCCCATTAGGGCGCCCCTTTTCCTGTCCTCGCTTCTCCCTCAGGTGTTTTTCATGATGACCCGCTCCACCACATCGGCCACGTCCTCGCACCGGTCGCAGCATTTCTCCAAGTGGTCGTAGAGGGTAGTCCAGGCCATCACCGTCACCGGATCCGACTCCTCGGTATACAGCCGGCGCATGGTGTCCGTATACAGCCGGTCCCCCTCCTCCTCCATGTGGTTGATCTCGATCACCAGGTCCCGCAGCAGGCTGGACTTGCGGAAGTTATGCATCTCCCCCATCATCTTCTCCAGCGCCTGGCACAGGCGCATGATGACATCTGTGAACGCCTTCGCGTCTGGGCGCAGCTGGGTGATATTGAACATGTAAAGGCGCAGCAGCACGTCCTCAATGCTGTCGGTCACATCGTCGATGGTGCTGGACAGCTCCATGATATCCTCCCGCTCGATGGGAGGCAGGAACTCCTTGAGCAGACATTCCATCATCTCGTGCTTCATCTCGTCGCCGGCATGTTCGATCTGGTGCATCTCCTCCATGCGCCGGGGCAGCTGGCTGGGATCGTATTGCGCAAAACAGGCGTGCAGCAGCTGCGCGGCTTTACATCCATACTCCACGCCCTTGGTGAAGCTCTCAAAATAGTTCATTCCCTTTTTCGCCATGTTGTAATCTCCTCTTCTCTTTGGTCAGAATAGCCACATGAACAGTCTCGCCATGAAAAATCCGATGATGCCGCAGCCGGGGAAGGTGAGCACCCAGGTCATCACCATCTCCCGCACCACGCTCCAGTTGACGCTGGACAGCCGCCGGGCCGCGCCCACCCCCATGATGGCGGTGGTCTTGGTGTGGGTGGTGGACACCGGGATGCCGGTGAGGGAGGCCACCAGCAGGCAGCCCGCTCCGGCCAGGTCAGCGGCGAAACCCTGATACTTCTCCAGCTTCACCATATCCATGCCCACCGCTTTGATGATCCGGTAGCCCCCAATGGAGGTACCCAGGGCCATCACTGCGCTGCACAGGATCATCAGCCAGACGGGAATCTGGAATCTGCCCACTTCCCCCTGTCCGTTGGCCAGGAAGATGCCCAGCATGAACACCCCCATGAACTTCTGCCCGTCCTGGGCCCCGTGCATGAAGGCCATGGCCGCGCCGCCGGCAGCCTGGGCTCCCCGGAAAAATCCCAGGGTCTTGCGCCGGTCCATACCCCGGCACACCAGCTCCACCCCCTTGACCGCAATCCAGCCGAGGGCAAAGCCCAGCACCGTGGACAATACCAGGCCGTAGATCACCTTGACCCATTCCGAGCCGTTGATCCCGGCCAGCCCGCCGTGCAGGGCGATGGCCGCCCCGGACAGCCCGGCGATCAGGGCATGGCTCTCACTGGTGGGGATGCCGAACCACCAGGCCGCCACCGCCCAGGTCACAATGGCGAACAGGGCCGCGCACAAAGCCACCAGCGCCTCTCCCGTGTCCCCGCCAAAATCCACCATATCATAAATGGTGGCCGCGACACTGGCGTTGATCACGGTCATCACCAGCACGCCCAAAAAGTTGAATACCGCGGCCATCAGGATGGCCGCCCTGGGGGACATAGATTGGGTGGAGACACAGGTGGCGATGGCATTGGGTGCGTCTGTCCAGCCGTTGACCAGGATCACGCCCAGCGTTAGCAGCACCGTGATTGCCAGCACCGGGCTACTGGTCAACTGGGACAGAAAGTCCGCCAGAGATAAGGTCATTTTAATTTTCCCTCTCTTTACATTCTTTTTACCGTTACGTTACGTTTATTATAAAGGATTCCGCCTCATATTTCCACAGCTTTCTTCTATTTTACACAACCTTTACATTTCTGTCTATCCCTCTGGTAAATTTCTTTCGCCGGCCAAGCCGGAGCCCCTCTCCCGCGTCTAATGTGATTCCCGCACTTCCTATGGTCGTCTTGTATATTCAGCAAAATAAAAAACCCACCAGTTGAGCTGGTGGGTTTGATTGGATGTGTTATCCCTTTCTGGAAATGGCCCAGATGATGATAAACCCCGCGGCAAAGGTGGCCAGGCACAGCAGCGCCTCTGGCCAGCTCGGAATGCCCGGGAACAGCTCCGCCATGGAGCCCAGCATGAAGCCCAGCATGATCAGGTAGGTGGGCTGGGGGTGGCTCACCATGGCCCGTTCCAGCACCTTGGCGGTGGGTACGATGCCCGCCAGCAGTCCCAGTCCCAAGGGGATCAGGAAGGG
This sequence comes from Candidatus Enterenecus stercoripullorum, assembly GCA_018716015.1. Taxonomy (GTDB): domain Bacteria; phylum Bacillota; class Clostridia; order Oscillospirales; family Oscillospiraceae; genus Enterenecus; species Enterenecus stercoripullorum. The sequence continues at coordinate 17,655 of DVKM01000036.1, forward strand.
CAGGTAAAAGGTGCTGATGGCCCGCATGGTCTCGTCGTACAGCCCCATGAGCAGCAGCAGGTAGGACACGCTGATGCCCGGCAGCACCAGGGCCACCGCCGCGATAAATCCGGCTACCGCCAGCAGCAGGAAGCTGAGGATCCCCGCTTCCATCTCCGACTGGGCCTTCCCCACGGGGATCAGCCCGATGAGCACCACCACAACAATCCCGATCAGGATATAGACCGGCAGCCGCCAGGAAAAGCGCTTCACCTTTGCCTCCCGGAACATCAGGGGAATGCCCCCTGCCACGGCCCCCAGGAAAAAGTACCGCATGGGCATGGGATAGCGCTCGATCAGCGCCAGCAGCGGCTTGGCAAACAAGACCATGCCCAGCAGGCCACCCGCCGCGAACAGGGCCAGAAAGGCGAAGCTGGCGCGCTTGTGCTTCATAAAGGAGCTGACCGAGGACACCAGCCGGTCATACACCCCGAGGATGATGGCCATGGAGCCGCCGCTGGCCCCGGGCACCAGCATGGTGCCCCCCACCACCAGGCCCTTCAGCGCTGTCAGAAATTTTTCCTTATGGGTCAAACTACCACCACCTTTATCTGCCGGCCGGGAAAGAGAAGCAGGCACCCCCAAGCCCGGAAAATGAACTCAGGTCGTGCCCGCATGCCCAGAAGGTTCCGCTTCCCAAACGCCGCTCGATCCGGCGGCCGCAGCCTCCATCGGGTATCCCCGCTTCTGCTCTCAATGATCTTGACACAGTATACAGGACAGGCGCCCCCTCTGTCAATAGAGCCCTGGGAATCTTCAGGCTTTCTTAACATATACGGCCCTGCGCGCCCCAGCTCCCCATCCTGCTGCGGCTGCCCCCTCAATCATTCCAGCCGCTGATCCGGGTCAGGGAAAAGATGGAGTAGCACTACAGGCTAGCGGGGAAATTTTTCATGTCGTTGGTGTTGGAGTTGATCAGGTAGTCCACTGTGTTTCCCTGCTCATCGCACACCAGATCCCGGATGATCACCGCATGGCGCCAGACCCCCTCGGTGCCCATCTGGATCAGGTCCCCCGGCTGCCCGCTGTAATAGGGCGCGTCCACCTGGGCTGCCAGTCCAAAACCGGTGTTGTCCGCAGCATAGGTGCGAAAGCTGCCCACCCCCGTCCAGGAGGTGGAGCGCCCCTCTGCCCGGGGGGAATTGGAGGGGGTGCTGCCATACCATTTCCATACCGCGCCGCCGGAGACGTCCATGGGGATCCCCCCCGCCAGCAGGCACTGGGAGACATAGTTCTGGCAGTTGCCGCCCACGGCGCTGTAATCCGTCCACGCTCCATTGCGGTCCATGGCGTAGGCGTCCGCATACTCCAGCGCTGCCTGCCGGTCATAGGGATGGTCCGCCTGGGGCAGCGGGCTGGCCTGGCCCAGCTGCCCCTCCCGCTCTTCCTGAGCCGCCTGGATCTGCTCCAGATAGCCCGGCATCGCCTCAATGTACTGCGCCGTCAAGTCCCCATCCCGCCAGTCCGTCTCGCTGTCCTCCAAGAGTTGGCCGTATAAGGTGTCATACTGCATATGGCTGCGGATGTACCAGGCCCCGCCCACCTGCTCCAGCACAAAGTGGTGGAAGTTCCCCGACCGCTCCGAGTCCACCCCCGGCAGCTGAGTAAAATTCTGGACAATGGTCTCGATGGCCCCCACCTCCACCGCGCCGTCCTCCACCTCCCCAGTCTGCATGCAGGACAGGGTATAGTGATAGCCGGTGAGGGTGTAATCAATCCCGTCGATCAGGGTGCGGGTGCCAATCTGCAGGGCGATGGCGCTCTGGCTGGCCAGGGCCTGGGTCTCGTCGGTAAACAGGTCGGAGAAGTCCGGCTCCTCCAGCCGTCCCATGCACGCATAGGCCCGGGTCATGTAGGTGTGGATCACCTCCTCCTGCTCCTTGCGCAAGGGGGACACCCCTTCTTCATAGAGGATCTCCCCGTCCCCCAGTGGCTTCTCCGGGTCCTGGGTTTGAAACGGCTGGGGGGCGATCACCTGGGTGGTCGGCTGTCCGGTCTGCTCCGTCAGCGGCTCTCCTCCGGTACATCCTGCCGTGCCCAGCAGCAGTCCGGCCAGCGCCGCGCCCGCAAGCATCTGTTTCAGGCCCCATTGCCTTCCCCCCACCTTTGCGCTCCTGCCACGCCTTCTCATGCACCGCACACTCCTGTATTTCGGCTGTTCATGCCTCTGCCTCCATCTGTATTTCTTGCCAAGCCCGCGGCCTGCCAGTCCGGCAAGCCGGGCCTCTGCCCTCTAGTATACGTTTCTTTCTCTTTCATCGCAATGTACATGTCTTCCATTTTTTCGTGCTTTCTCACCACCGTTCCCTAAAAACAGACACAATTTTTGACTTCTCCCATCCCCTGCGCTACAATCGTCTTGCCCCATCCGATCCCCCCGTTTGAGGTATACGGGAAACGCATACTGAGAAATAGGAAATAGGCATTGGACAAGCGGGGCGGCTTTGCCTATCATGATAGTCAGAGATACATGGGGCCGAGACCCAGCGTGCCGGAACAGGCAGCCCCCGGAAATCAGCTGAAAGGATAATTCTCATGAAAATCCCTGAAAAAGACGCATTTGACCAGCAAAACTGCTTCGGACTCGGGCAGGCCAACACAGCCTACGCCCAATACTTTATTGGAAACTCCTACCTGAACCCGCTGACCAAGCCGGGGGAGTGTCCGGTGTTCCTGGCCAACGTGTCCTTTGAGCCCGGTTGCCGGAACAACTGGCACATTCACCGGGCAAAATCCGGCGGCGGCCAGATCCTGATCTGCACCTGTGGGGAGGGCTGGTATCAGGAGGAGGGCAAACCCGCCGTGAGCCTGACCCCAGGCACGGTGATCGTCATCCCCGCCAACGTGAAACACTGGCACGGCGCCAAGCAGGACAGCTGGTTCAGCCACATCGCCTTGGAGGTTCCCGGAGAGGAGACGTCCAGCGAATGGCTGGAAGCTGTGGATGACGCGGCCTACCGCGCGCTGGGCTGAGGACGGCCCCGGTTTCTTCTTCCCCTGCGGTTTCATGGTTTCAGACATGCTCCGTGGAGTTGGCAAGTGGAAAGATGGGCAAACAGCATCCATACAAACATGCATCCCAGGGCAGCCCGGATTTTTACCCATAGCTCAAAATGATTCCAAAAAAGTGATGGAGACTTGTCATCCAAACAAGTCTCCATCACTTTTGTTTTGGAATTTTGAGAGCATGCTAGTTTACCGCAGGCCCGTTTCTCAAAATGCTCTGTTTCGCAATACCGCTTACACCCCGGCCAGGGCCTGCTCCACGTCGGCGATCAGGTCGTCCAGGTCCTCCAGTCCCACCGACAGGCGGATCAGATCGGGGCCCACCCCGGCGGCCTCCAGCTCCTGGTCATTCATCTGCCGGTGGGTGGCGCTGGCGGGATGGAGCACACAGGTCTTGGCGTCCGCCACATGGGTGGCAATGGAGCACAACTTCAATCCCGCCATGAACCGCTCCGCCGCGGCCCGGCCGCCCTTCACCCCGAAGGACACCACGCCGCTGGCTCCCCGGGACAAATACTTCTGGGCCAACTCGTAATATTTGTCACCGGGCAGGCCGGGATAGCGCACCCAGGCCACCTTGGGGTGGCTCTGGAGAAACTCCGCCATCCCCAGACCGTTCTGGCTGTGCCGGGCCATGCGCAGGGGCAGGGTCTCCATACCCATGCCCAGCAGCCACGCGTTCATGGGCGCGGGGGAGGCGCCGAAGTCCCGCATCAGCTGGGCTACCGCCTTGGTGATGTACGCGCCCCCCTGGCCGAACTTCTTGGTGTAGGTGATGCCATGATAGCTCTCATCGGGGGTGGTCAGGCCAGGGTACTTGTGGGCGTGAGCCTCCCAGTCGAAGTTCCCCGAGTCCACAATGGCGCCCCCCACGGCGGCGGCGTGGCCGTCCAGGTACTTGGTGGTGGAGTGGATGACGATGTCCGCCCCCCACTGGAAGGGCCGGCAGCCCCAGGGTGTAGCGAAGGTGTTGTCCACGATGAGGGGCACTCCATGTCCATGGGCCGCCTTGGCAAACTTCTCAATGTCCAGCACCGTCAGGGCGGGGTTGGCGATGGTCTCGCCGAACAGGGCCTTGGTATTGGGCTGGAAGGCGGCGTTGAGTTCCTCCAGCGTGCAGTCGGGGTCCACAAAGGTAAAGTCGATGCCCATGCGCTTCATGGTGACGGCAAACAGGTTATAAGTGCCCCCGTAGATGGTGGAGGAACACACCACATGATCCCCGGCGGAAGCGATATTGAAGATGGAAAAGAAGGATGCGGCCTGGCCCGAGGACAGCAGCATAGCCGCCGTCCCCCCCTCCAGTACCCGCAGCCGGTCGGCCACCGCATCGCAGGTGGGGTTTTGCAGGCGGGTATAGAAATAGCCCGAGGCCTCCAGGTCGAAGAGCTTGCCCATATCCTCGCTGGTCTCATACCGGAAGGTGGTGGACTGGATGATTGGGATGTTTCTGGGCTCCCCATTTCCAGGCCGGTATCCGGCGTGGAGGCAGTTGGTGTCAAAGTTCATGTCGGTTCATCCTTTCTGGTATCTGGTTCTGCCCCTCAGGGGGCGGTATATACAGCCAGGCCCGTTACTCCAGCTCAGACAGGGGTCCGTCCAGGTGTAATTGGCCGTATTCTTCCAGCTGTGTCCCCTCTGCCAGCAGCTGCACCCCGTCCACCGTGTCCAGGCTGCATAGGGTGTTGATGATGGAGTAGACCACCAGCCCCTGCTCTGCCCGGCTGTCCGGGATCCCCTCGAGCAACCGGGCGGAAAAGTCCGCGTAGCACACGCCGTTTTCCACCCGCACCGACCGGATCTCCAGTCCCTGAGGAAGCACGGGGCTCAGCCCCTCATCCTGGGGTCCCTCCAGCAGCGCCTCCAGCACCGTCAGGGCGGGTGTGTCATCCTCGGTGAGCTGGAACACCCGCAGCTCATAGCCCAGCTCCTGGGTTCCCGACCGGCGGAAATACAGGGCGGCGGACAGTTCCACCGGCTCCTCCTCCACCCCGGAGAGGACCACGTCGCCGGCGTACAGCACCCGCCCCTCCCGGCCGCCCGGCTGGCTGCCGTTGACGGTGATGGCCACCCCCTCCACCTCCTCCAGCTGGGTGAGGGTCAGGGTAATGCAGTAGTCGGCCAGGGTCAGGTCCACCCCCACCAGGTCCCCGTAGGGCTGGGACAGGTCCACATGGGCCACCCCGTCCTCCAGCGACCAGTCCAGCAGCCGGGTACCGGCGGGGATGGCGCTGGCCAGTCCGCCCCCCGCCTCCGGACCGCCCAACAGAGCCTGCATCAGGGCGGGGATTGTCCCCTCCCCCTGGTAGGGCTGGGTAGCCAGGGCAGCGGTGGCCGTCTCCCGGACAGACTGGTCCGCGGCAAACCACAGCGCCAGCCCCTGCGCTCCCCGCTCTTCTGGGGCGCAGGCTGAAAGCGGGCCCAGGCAAGCCGCAGCGGCCAGCAACAGGCACAGAACTCTCCTCATGTCGGGTTCACCTCCTGACCCAGGGCGGGAAATCTGGCCTCAAACCGGGTGCCCTTCCCTCCGGCCCCAGCCTGGACTGTGATATCCCCCCAATGCAACCGGGCAGTGTCCCGGGCGATGGACAACCCCAGCCCGGTGCCGCCTGCAGCCCGGGACCGGGCCTTATCCACCCGGTAGAAGCGATCGAAGATCTTGGGTCTGTCCTCCTCCGGGATACCCACGCCGGTGTCCTCCACGATGAGGCACACCTGGTCCTCCTCGTGGCACACCGTCACCTCCACCCGGCCGCCGGGCAAATTGTATTTGATGGCATTCTCCATCAGGTTGAAGGCCACCTGGTACAGGTCATCCTCGGTGGCCAGAAGAGCACAGGCCGGCTCCAGGGTACACTTCAGCTCCACATTCACCGCCTGGGCCAGGGGCCGGAGCATGTGGGCCACCCGCTCCACCACGGGTCCCAGCTCCACCGGCTCCTGGGGCCGTTCCGGATCGGCGTCCAGCCGAGTGAGGGTGAGCAGACGCTCGCTGATCCGGGTCAGCCGGTCCGCCTCCTCCCCGATGTCCTCCACGAACTCCCGCACCGTGTCCATGTCCACGTCTGGATTTTGCAGGATGGAGTCGGTGAGCAGCCGGATGGAGGCCAGGGGGGTCTTCAGCTCATGGGAGGCGTCGGACACAAAGCGCCGGCGCACCTCCTCGGTGGTCTGCAACCGGTCGGTGAGCTGGTTGAACTCGGTGGCCAACTGGGCCATCTCGTCCTTACCCCGGGGCTCCACCCGGTGGCTGTACTCCCCCTCCCGCACCCGGCGGATGGCCCCCAGCAGCAGAGAGGTGTTCCGGGTCAGGGCCTTGGCCAGGACCAGCGCCAGGACCAGCGCCGCAGCGCAGATCACGGTGGAGATATAGGCCAGGCCACCCTGGATGGACAGCAGCACCTGCCCCTGCTCCGTATCGTATTCGTAGAGGTAGACCGCTCCCAGGGTCACCCCCCGGTAGACCACCGGCACCGCCGCCCGGGACCGGAACGCCTCGTCCCGGTACTCTGACCGGAACACGTCCTCCCCCCGCAGGGCGGCCACCACCTCCCCCATGAGGGCGTAGTCGCCCTGCCGGTTGTCCAGGGTGGAGCTGTCATAGAGGATGAGGCCCACATCGTCCGTCACCAGCACCCGGGTGACCTGCAGGTCCTCCAGCAGGGTCATGGCCTGCTCCACCCCCTCCGCGCTCAGGCTCTCAGATACCGCCAGGGCGTTGCCGATGGTGAGGGCCTGGCGTTTCAGAGTATTCTCTTTAGAGGAGAACACCATATTCTGGGTCATAAACAGCGGGTAGGTGTTCATCACCAGGACGATGGCGGCCACCACCAGCAGATAGGTGAGGGCATATTTGGTCTGGATGCTGCGCCAAAGAGGCACTTTCCCTTCCTTTCGCCTCAGTTTTTCCCGCTCCCGCTGCAGCTTCACCGTCCTTCACCTCCCGTGTCAAAAGGCCGCCGCGCAGGCGGCGCTTTATCCATTGCTGAAATAGTACCCCACGCCCCATTTGGTGAGGATATACTCCGGGTTGGCCGGATCGGGTTCCAGCTTCTCCCGCAGGCGGCGGATGTGTACATCCACCGTGCGAAACTCCCCGATATACTCATAGCCCCATACCAGGTTGAGCAGATTCTCCCGGCTGTACACCCGGCCGGGGTTGCGCATCAGCAGCTCGATGAGGTCAAACTCCTTGGCGGTGAGCTCCACGCTCTGCCCGTTTCGCCAGGCGGCCCGCTCGGCGGTGTCGATGGCGATGGCCCCCCGCTCCAGCCGGTTGGCCCCGCTCTGCTGCTGGGCGGTTTGCCCGGCCCGGCGCAGCAGGGCCCGGATGCGGGCCTTCAGCTCCAGGATGTTGAAGGGCTTGGTGATATAGTCGTCCGCGCCGCACTCAAAGCCGATGATCTTGTCCGCGTCCTCCCCCCGGGCAGTGAGCATGATGATGGGCACGTTGGAAAACTCCCGGATCTTTATGCAGGCCTGGAGCCCGTCGATCTTGGGCATCATCAGATCCAGGATGACGAGGTCAAACTGGCCGACGCGGGCCTTGTCCACCGCCTCCTGACCGTCATACCCCGTCTCCACCTGATAGCCCTCGTTTTCCAGATTGAACTTGATGCCCTTGACCAGCACCGTCTCGTCGTCCACCACTAAAATCTTCGGCATAGCTTCCTCCATGCGCCCTCCGGCGCGCTCCTTTTGTCTCCCCGGGGGTCATTCGTCCCCCACTGTCACCAGATCCATGAGTTTCTCCAGGATTCCCTCTCCGATTCCGGAGACGTAGATCAGCTCTTCCACGTAGCGGAAGGGACCGTGCTCCTCCCGGTAGTCCAGAATTGCCTGAGCACGGGCGGGACCAATGCCCGGCAGGGCGTCCAGCTCCTCCAGCCCGGCGGTGTTAAGGTTGACCCGCCCCTGGGTCGCCGCCTGGGATTGTACCGGCGGCGGGGAGGGCAGCAGGGCAAGGGGCTCCGGAGTCAGCTGGCCCATGGCAAAACAGACCGTCATAGCGCACAGGGCCAGGGCCGTCACCAGACCGGCCCATCCTCTCCACAGCCGTTTTCCCATTTTTCCGCCTGCCTGTTTTTCCCCCATTGCGCCCCGGGTTCCTTTCTGCTATAATTATGTTATTATGTAGCCTTTCGAGCCGCCAGCCCTGCTTCAGCGGCAGCTCTGCCTTAGCTGAAAAAGAGACAGCATGGATATTATACCATAGATTGCGGGAGATTCCTATGAAAAAATATCGCTTCTTTGCCCTGCTGCTGGCCGTGGCCCTTTCCCTGTCCCTCACCGTCCCGGCCATGGCCCTGGACGACCCCCAACCCAACTGCGGCGCGGCCATCGTGGTGGACGGGGACCATGACGAGGTGCTCTATGCCTATCACGCCTATGAGAAGATGTACCCCGCCTCCGTCACCAAGATCATGACCTCCCTGGTGGTGCTGGAGGCGGTGGATCACGGCGAACTGAGCCTGGACACGCCCATCACCGCCTCCCAGCAGGCGGTGACCCTGCCCGAGGGCAGCTCCACCGCCGGCATCTTGGCCGGAGAGATCCTCACGGTGGAGCAGCTGCTCTACTGCGACCTGGTACCCTCCGCCAACGAGGCCTGCAACATCCTGGCCGAGGCGGTGGCGGGCAGCAACGAGGCCTTTGTGGAACGGATGAACGCCAAGGCTCAGCAGCTGGGTATGACGGGCACCCATTTCACCAATCCCCACGGCCTGCACGACCCGGACCACTACACCACCGCCTACGACATCTATCTCATGGCCAAGGCCGCCATGGAGTACGATATCTTCCGCACCATTGTGTCCACCGCTACATATACCCTGCCGGCCACCAACCTGTCTGAGGCGCGGGTGCTGCACTCCACCAACTCCCTGATCAGCAACTGGAACGTCATTGGCTACCAGTACAGCAAGGCCATCGGCATCAAGACCGGCTACACCGGGGAGGCGGGCCGCTGCCTGGCTGCCGCGGCGGTGGATGACGGGCGCACTTTTTACAGCGTGGTTCTGGGCGCGGAAAACGTAGTGAACGAGGACAACACCGTGACCTACTACTCCTTTGAGGAGACCATCCGCCTGCTGGAGTGGGCCTTTGACAACTTTGAACGCATGACCCTGCTGGACGAGAACTCGGAGAACGTGATCCGGGAAGTGGCCGTCACCCTGTCTGACGAGACCGACTTTGTGCTGGCCCAGCCTGTGGGCTCCATTGAGGCCACCATGCCCAGCGACTACGACCCGGCCAAGGCAGAGCTGCGCATCGACCTGCCGGAATCCATCCAGGCCCCCGTCACCGCGGGGCAGGAGCTGGGCACCGTCTCATTGGTGTACGACGGCGTCACCTACGGCACCCTGCCCATGGTGGCCGCCGACTCGGTGGAGCGCTCCGATTTCCTGTACACCGTCCAGATGGCCCAGGAGTACTGGTCCAAGTGGTGGGTGAAAGCCCTGGTCATCCTGGTCATCGTCCTGATCGTGGTTCTAATTCTCTACCTGGCCCTCATCCGCCCCCGCCGCCGCAGGGGCGGGCGGCGGTACAGCTACTCCGGCAGCGGCCGGCGCAGGGACTCCACCTACCGGGGGCGGCGCAGAAGATAAACAGTTTCCCCCTTAATTTCCCCGGCCTCCCATGTGATGGCCGGGGAAATCTTTTCCATTCACAAAAACTTCATAAAAGGTTCTCAAATTATCCAACATTTCACCTCTCCCCTCTGGTACTATAACCTCGTCAGGAAGAAGAAGCCAGACAAATCTTTGAATCCTCCCTCTCTCTTTTCTCAAAACCGGAGCGCCCCGGCGGGGCCGGGGCCCTCCGGACCAAATCCCCCGAAGCCTGTTCAGGCTCCGTTTCGCCGTCCGCAAGGGCGGCTTTTATTTTGTCTAAAGCTACCCTGTGGATTTTTCTGGAAAAGGACATCTGCGGGCTTGACAGAGTGGTCTAAATTCTGTAGACTCAAAGATAGATACAGACTTATGTATACCTGCACCCCAACCCAGCGCATGGCAAATCTAAAAAAGCGGGTGATCCCAGTGAAAGGCAAACGTGTACTTCCCTCCTCTGGACCTACATCTGCGCCCCGACGTCGGCAGCGCATCCCCAGGCGGGCCAAAACGGCAATCGCACTGCTCTCCGGGGCGCTGTCCCTGTGCATCGGGATCATTGGGGCCCTGGGCAACCTGTACCTTACCCAGCTGCGTCAGAATCAGTTTTCCAAGAATGTGGTGTTCTCCCAGAACTACTCTTTGCGCAACGCCCTGCTGGACATCGGGGAGGCGTCCCATCATGAGACTCCTGAAGACATCAGCCTCTTTGAAGATGATCCTTATCTGGTGCTGGAGGTCTTCCAATCCCATCTCGTCCGGCTGACCGATCTGCGGGCCCTGCGGGAACCTGGAGAGGACCTCACCTCCCTTCACGCTCTGTATATCGCTCTCTGGGAATCCCCGGACAGCGCCGCGCTGGTCTTTGACCTGCTGGTAAACCTCAGCTATGGCATGGAGCTCACTGCCGGTGAAGCGGTAACAGCCCTGTCCGCCTCTCTAAACGATTCTGCTCAGTATCTGTGTAGCTTCTTCGGAGTTGCCCAGGACTTTACAGACACGATCGCCACCGCGTTGTCTCTCACCGCCCACACGGCTCAGGTGGACGTGGAGCCGGTGTGCCAGCTGCCAGAGTACCCCAACGGCTGCGAGTCCGCCTCGGCGGTGAGTCTGCTGCGTTCCATCGGGGTGGACATCTCCCTGAGGGGATTCGTAGACGAGTATCTTCCCAAGCAGGACGTACGCATCTCCTTCGGCTGCTGCTACGGCCCCGATCCCCAGCAGTACTATGCCGGCAACCCGGATGCCGGGCAGGGGGGCTGGGGCTGCTTTGCCCCGGTAATCGTCAGTGCCCTGAAGGCCGCTCTGCCCCAGGGCTCCGGCTACACTGTTTGCAACCTGTCCGGGGTGGATCTGGAGGAACTGTCCCTCTACCTAAGCTTCGGTGTCCCCGTGGCCGTCTGGACCACCACCGATGGCAAAATTGCCAACGAGTTTTACCAGTGGCAGAGCTACGACCAGACCCAGACCTACCTTTACCCCAAGAACCAGCACTGCGTGGTGCTGTGCGGTGTCCGTCCCGACCCGGGCACTGGCTCTGCCCTGTACCGGTATATGGATCCCCTCACCAGCCAGGTAGAGGAGATGGGGGCGGAGCAGCTGTCCGCCTGCTACACCTCCATGGGCTGTCAAGCAGTGGCCCTGCTTCCCGATGCCCTGGCGGACTGTATCTGCTGCGCATGACAAATCACACCTCCCCAGCTTTTCGCTGGAGAGGTGTGATTTGTCTCTCATTTTTCATCCTTGGCCGCCAGCCGCTCCAGAATCCACACCGCTTTGCCATCGGCAGACTGGCCGTCCCGCAGGTCTTGGAAGCCCAGGGCTCCCCAAAACCGGTGCCCCGCTTCATTGTCTTTCCGGCAGGCCAGCCGGATGCGGTCCATCCCCCCGTCATAAGCCGCGCCGGGCAGAGCGGACATCAGCCGCTTGCCCAGGCCTTTGCCCTGCAAGCTGCCGTCCACCAGGAACAGGCCGATCCACAGGGTCTGCTCCCGGGGGTAGCCCTCCACCCAGTCCAGCACCGCCTCCGGCTTTCCGTCCCGCCAGAAAACCACATCGTGCTTTTGTGAACGGGCGCACCGGGGGGGCAGAGCGGCCAGGTCTTCCCGCAGTCTGTCCAAGTCCGGCCGCCTTCCGTCCAGGGCAAGATAATCTGGGGCGCTTTGCAGCAGCGTGAACACCGCCTCCAGGTCTTCCTCCTGCACCTCCCGGATGTCCCACTCCGGCAGGCGGCGGCGCAGCCCTTCCAGAACGGGCACATCGGGCAGCTCCACCTTGGTACCCACACAGCGGTTGATGGGCGTGCCCAGGCTGTGGAACTTCTCCTCGTAGTCGGTCATGATTCCCTGGACGCCATTGGCGTGGAGGTCCCGGGTGACCTCGGACAGTTCATAGCCCGCCTTGGGGAATTGGAACAGGGACCACTCAAACAAGTCGTGGTTGTCTGTCTTGAACTCGATGCGCCCCCCGTCCCGGAGCACCTTCCGATACCCCCGCAGGAAGGGCTCCGCGGTCAGCCGGCGGCGGGCGTGCTTCACCGACGGCCAGGGGTCACAGAAGTTGATGTAGAGCAGGTCCACCTCATCGGGGGCAAAATAGTGGTCCAGCGCGGCGGCGTCCCCGTCGATGAAAAAGACGTTGGTCAGCCCCAGCTCCCGGCACCGCTCCATGGCGATGACCATGGCGTCGGGCACCCGCTCCACCGCTACATACAGGTCTGACCGGTGGGCAGCGGCAGTCTCGGCGGTAAAGCGGCCCTTTCCGCAGCCCAGCTCCAGCCGCAGCCGCTGGGCGTCCGGCTTTTTCTCCCGCCAGCGCCCCCGCATCTGCATGGGGTCCTTGACCCATAGGGCCGCACAGGCCTCCATCCGCGTGTCCAGATTCTTCTTCTTTCTCATCCGCATGGTAGAGGTTCACCTCACATTAAAATCGCCCTTCAGTATACTATAAAGGCTTGCAAAGGGCAAGATTATCATGTATAATATATGGGCCGCTTCCTTGAAAGCGCGCATTTTACTGCCGGCATGGCGCCATGTCGGGAACTGAATATCCGGGTGTAGCGCAGTTGGTAGCGCGCTTGCTTTGGGAGCAAGATGCCGGGAGTTCGAGTCTCCCCACTCGGACCAAAATCCGTCGAAATCTTGCGATTTTGACGGATTTTTTAATTTTTACAGCAAAACTATTCTATTAAATTTCACTATCCATTTTCACTTTTCTTGAGGAGCCGAAATATGGTGATCGAGACAAAACGGCTGATCCTGCGCCCCTTTTTAAAAGATGATGCGGCGGATGTCTACGAATATTTGAAAGAGCCTGCGGTCAACTGCTTTGCCAGCATGAAACTGCACACCCTGGACGAGGCCTTGGCAGAGATGAAAAAGCGTCTCAGTGAGACGGAATACTATTTCGCCATCACTCTGAAAAGCGACGGCAAGGTGATCGGGGAAATCGACGCCTATCCGGAGACGGATGAACCCCACGCAGATGAGGACGCCGTGCGGGACACCTTCAGCCCCTGCTGGATGCTGAACGAGAACTACCAGGGCAAAGGATATGCCTTCGAGGCGGCACACGCTTTCTTTGATTATCTCTTTTCCCAAAAGGGGGCCAGGCGCATCTATGCCTATACAGAGGACTACAATCTTTCCAGCCAGCACCTATGCGAGAAACTGGGCATGCGACGGGAGGGCGTGTTCCTGGAATTCATCTCCTTCGTGAACAATCCCGACGGCACACCCAGGTATGAAAACACGGTGCAGTATGCCATCTTGAAAAGAGAATGGGATCGGCAGCAACTCAGGTAACTGATCTCTGTCCGTGTTGCGGTATGCCCCTGGGGGATGCCAATGATATGAATACCTCCCTTTGAAACTTGCGATTTTCAGGGGGAGATATTTTGTCATACCGATCCGCTTTCGACAATGACCATCCACAAGTAACTTTGGCCTGCGGATGTCTTGTTTCTATCACCCCAGCGCCCCCGCATCATCTCATACCATTTCGCCGCCGTCATTCAGGCACACAAGGAGAACGAATTATGATACGAGAGGTCTGCAAAAACGAAGCATTTCTGGCCCGGAAGGCAGAACTCGCCACGCCGGACGACCTGCAAGTGGCGGCCGATCTGCTGGAGACCCTGGAGCACCACAAAGACGGCTGCGTGGGCATGGCGGCCAACATGATCGGTGTGAACAAGCGCATCATCGCCTTTGACAACGAGGGGACCTATATGGTCATGTTCAACCCTGAGATCCTCAAAAAGTCCGTGCCTTATCAGACGGAAGAGGGCTGCCTCTCCCTCACCGGCACCCGCCCGGCCCGGCGGTGGAAGACCATCAAGGTGCGCTGGCAAAATGAGAAGTTCCAGGAGCGTCTGAAGACCTTCACTGGCTGGACAGCCCAGATCATCCAGCATGAGATCGACCACTGCGAGGGCATCATCATTTAAGTAAGGGGGCGCAGCCTGTGAACATTGCCATTCTCTCTGACACCCACAGCCTGCTGCGGCCGGAAGTGGTGGAATACCTGAAAACCGCCGACGCCATCCTCCACGCCGGGGACATCAACCGGCAGGAAATTGTGGACCAGCTTCGGCAGTACGCACCGCTGTACATCGTTCGGGGCAACAACGACAAGGAGTGGGCGGAAGACATTCCCCACCACCTCACCGTCACCCTGGGCGGGGTGTCCTTTTACATGGTTCACAACAAAAAGGAGGTCCCGGCGGACCTCCCCAGCATCGACGCGGTGGTGTTCGGCCACTCCCACAAATATCTCCAGGAGGAGCGGGGCGGCCTTCTCTGGCTGAATCCCGGCTCCTGCGGCCCCCGGCGGTTCCACCAGGAAATCACCATGATGATGGCGGAGGCGGACAGCGGGACCCTGCGGGTGGAGAAGATCACCATTCCCCACGAGACGGCATGATGGAACTGGGCCTGACCTTCCCCCTCCAGCGGTTTTTGAAGCGGAGACCGCCGCCCTATGGCACCGAGCCAAACCGGCGGTTCTGCTGGGACCTCCATGTCATCACTCTGCGGGGGCGCAAAAGCCTGCTGGCCGTCCACTGCCACAGCCGGTACGCCTTCGTCCGCTATGATGTGACGCCTCTCCAGTGGATGGACCTGCCGGCACTGTTCCGAGAGGGACTTCTGGACAGCCTCACCGCCGCCGGCTTTTCCCAGGAGCTGGTGGCAAACTATCTGGACTGGGCGGGAATGATGGATGTGACCCGCACCCATGGCCGCCGGGAGGTGGCCTTTCTCAACCGGGCCTGGGAGGATGTGCTGGCATCGGACCTGTGCCTGGACACAGACCGGCAGGCCCAGCCCCTGCTGGATCACGCTGTCAACACCCACCCCAGCCGATGTGCGGGCTTGGATGGTTTGGGGACCGGGCTGGAGCGGATGGCCGAACTGCTGGAGGGCCGGTAGGGACGATGTGGCAAGCAGTTGTATTATCTCTATTGAAAAGTAGCATGATTGATTCAAAAAGTTTTCAGCGAGGCGTGGCGCCATGGAGATCAAACGGGGCTGCCGCACCGGTCTGAAGCAAAGAGTGTTGCTTTTGCCGTCCTCCGCCAGGATGGCGGCAGACTCCCATTCCAGATAGAGCGCCCCGCCGTCCACCGCCGTGAACTGGCACAGAAAGGCCAGCAGCCCCGCCCGCAACACCAGAAAGGCCAGAAAACACCCCCAGCGGACCTCCTATTTCATTCCCCACCGTCTCCTTTTTCTCTACCCTCCATTATACACCTGATGGAAGCATCCCAGACAAGGGATTTTGGATAATCGACACGATTTGGCGCATAAACGGCACATATAGCGGGAGTTTTTGCGATATAAAATTGGAAAATGCCGCCCCCTCCCAGTCTCAAGCTGGGAGGGGGCGGCGTAACGCTATCTTCTTTTCCGGCTGCCCTGCCCGGCCAGCAGCTCCAGCAGCAGCCGCTCGTTCTCCCGGGCCGCCTGGGCCAGCTGCCCGGACTTCTCCCGCAGCCGCTCCAGAGTCCCGCCGTAATCGGCCATCAGCCGGTCCACACAGGCGATCGCCTCTTCCTGGTCAAAGCGCTCCACATGCCCCGCCGAGGGCATGTCCAGCTCCTTCAGGTAGCTGTCCACCTTGGGGTCGTACACCAAGCCCACACAGGGCACCGCCATGCGGGCGGCAAAGATCAGCATGTGCAGCCGCATGGCCAGGCACAACCTGGCCTGGCCCAGCACTGCCATAAGCTCTTGGGGCGTACAGGGGACATCCAGCAGGTAGGATGGCCCGGCCATGGCCTGGCGCACCTGCTCGGTGGCCGTCCGGTCCCGCTCCGGCTGCATCATCAGGAACAACACCTCCAGGCCATAGGCCCGGCGCAGGTGGTCGCACACTCCGGCCAGCTCTTCCGGGAAGGCCCCGGTCCCCGGCCAGCTGCGCACCGACACCACCGCGAAGTCTCTGCCCTGGGGCAGGCCGGCCTGCCCCGCCAGCTCCCGTCCCCGGGCCTGGGGGGCAGGGGACAGGTTGAGTACCGGGTCCGCCGTGATGTGCAGGTCCGCCCGTTTCACCCCCATCTCCCGCAGTTCCTGCCCGGAGCTGTGGTCTCGCAGCGTGACCAGCGCCGAGCGCTCCACCGCCCGCTTCACCCGCCGGCGGTTGGCCGGCTTCTGGACCGGGCCGATGCCGTTTGCATAGAGCATCACTGGCTTGCCCAGCAGCTGGGCGGCCCGGATAACTGCCAGGTAGTACATCAGAGACCGGGTGGAAGTGCGATCCTGGAGCAGGCTCCCGCCCCCGGACAGCAGCACATCGCAGCCGCGCAGGGCTTGAAATACCCGCCACGCCCGGAACCGGGGCTCCGCATGCACCCCGCACAGCCGCCGGGTCTGATCGGGGTCGTTGGACAGCACCGTGATGGATACCTCGTCGCTGGCCGCCCGGATCCCCTGACAGATAGACTGGAGGATGGCATCGTCCCCGGCGTTGGAAAAGCCGTAATAGCCGCTCATCACCACATGGTAGCGGCGGCGGCGCACCTGATCGTACACCTTCAGGCAGTCCTGGGCCATCCGGCGCACCGAGTAGTCGCTCAAAATCACCTGGCGGCCATACGCCCCCAATTTTTCCCGCTCTCCGGCAGGCAGGGCCAGCGCCGCCAGCACATCCTCCCGCAGGCGCTCCGGGTCGGACATGGGAAAGCCCCGGCAGCAGAAGTTGCCCTCCCGGGCCCGCTCCATCTGGTCGGGGGCAAACAGGCCCTGGTAACCCTCATTGCCCGCCAGGATCACCGGCTTGGCCGCCGCCATAGCCTCCAGCGCGGAGCGGGACACTCCGACGAACAGGTCTCCCGCCGCCACAATCCGGTTGATGTCCGATCGGGGGCCGGTCATGACCACGCAGGCGCGTCCCAGCTGCTCGTTCACCCGGTCCGCCTGGGCCTTGACCTCCTCAAAGACGTTTCCGCCGCCGGTGATGAGGATCTGGATCCCCGGCGACGCCTGGTCCAGCTCCCCGGCAATGGCCACCAGCTGCCGGGCCACCAGGGCACGATCCTCGTCCATCCGGCTCACATAGCAGATCACCGGCCGGGCCGGATCCAGCCCCAGCTCCGCCAGCACCCCCTCCCGGGAGACGCTGGGGGAAAACTTGTCCGTGTCGATCCCGTTGACGGTGACGGTGATGTGTTCCTCGGGCAGATGGTACTCCCGCATCAGGTAGACCTTGATGTCCTCGGACACCGCGATGGTGCGCTGCCCCCAGTTGGTGAGGTAGCGCAGCACCCCTCGGTTTTCAAACACCCAGTGGGCGGTGGTGACAAAGGGAAAGCGCAGCTTTCGCTGCAGAGTACCGCACAGGAAGGCGGGGATCCTGGCATGGGCGTGGACCACGTCGGGCCGCTCCCGCCGGATGATCTGTCCCAGGAGCTTTCTGGAGCGGAGCATACACCCCACGTCCCGGCGGTGCATGGGAACGCTGTAATGGCGGATGCCCACCGTCTCGATCTCCGGGACGTAGATCCCGCCGTTGGAGGCCACGATCACGTCATGTCCCTGGGCCTTGAGCTGTTTGGACAGCTCCACGATGTGGGTCTCCGCGCCGCCGATGTCCAGCCCCATGGTCGCCATCAAAATCCGCATGGCCGCTCCCCTCTCACCCTTCGGACGCCGCTGCGGAAATCTGGATGTCCATCACCCGTCCGGTGAAGCTGGCGTACTTGGTGGTGAAGGCCCGGTTGGTATTGACCCCCAGGGCATAGACCCGGTTGAGCAGCACCATGCCGTCCGGTTCGATCAAGGCATCTGCCTGGATGGTCAGCAGAAGGTCGTAGTACCCCTCCGCCGGCACCATGGCCACGGTTCCATCAGATAGAGAGGCCTGATAGGTGCCGTCGCTGACCTGGATGTGGGTGATCTGGCCCAGGGAGCCGCCGGTGCTGCGGGCCTGGTCAAAGAGTTCATCCCCCACCTGAATGGCGTCCAGCATATACTCCGGCTGGTTCTGCACCCGCATGGTATAGACCACCGGCACGGTGGACACCGTGGTCCCCGTCTGGGGCATCCGGGTCTTGGTGAACACAGCAGCCACCAACACCGCCACCACCAGCAGTACGATCACATCGACGATACTGATCTTGCCGAACAGGCGGCCGTCCCGATCCATCAGTTTCATTCCGCCACCTCCCTGACAATCTGCGTCACCCTTCCGCTGCCCAGATAGCCCGGGCCGCGCACATTGATGGTCTGCCCCACCCGGAAGTCATAGCCGCCGTCCAGCAGCAGCGCGTCGCCGCTGCCGCTCTCGGTGCAGGTGCTCTCCACGGTGATATAGACGTCCTCATAGCCCTCCAGCACCGCGTCCACATAGCGCCTGGTCTCCTGGTTCAAAACCTGGACCACGGCGGGCTGGGCGGTGACGGAGACCACAGTGCCCAACCGGTAATTCTCCACGGTGTCCTCCAGGGCGTCTCCAGGCCGGATCAGTTCGCTGTTTCCCTCCGCCATCCGAGGGATCATGATGGTGTACTGCACCGGGCGGGCGGAGGGGACGGCCTCCGCCGCTCCTCCCGACCGCAGGCCGAACCAGATCAGGGCCGCGCCGGCGGCCAGCGCCAGCACCAGGATGATGGCGTCAAACAGGTTCAGCCGCAGGCGGAATTTGGGATTACTCTGTTCCATGGGTTTCTCCTTTCAGCACGTCAAGGTATACTCGCTCCACGTTCCTCGCGAAAATTTCTCCGGTGAACCGGGCCTGGAACCGCTCCCGGGCCCGCCGGCCCATGCGTTGCTTGGTCTCCGGCTGGTCCATCAGCCGGGCGATGCAGGCCGCCAGGGCTCCGCTGTCCCGGCTGGGGAAGATCAGGCCCGTCTCCCCGTCCTCAATGATCCACGGGTTTCCCCCGTAGCTGCTGGCGATGGTGGGCAGTCCCAGGCTCATTCCCTCCAGCAGGGCCAGGCTGGTGGCCTCTGTGCCATAGGAGGCGTTGAGCTGTACGTCCAGCACCGACAGCACCGGGGCCACGTCCGGCTGGAAGCCCAGGAAGAACACCGTGTCCTCCAGCCCCCGGCGGGCAGCCTCCCCCCGGAGTTCTTCCTCATAGCTCCCGGTGCCGGCCATGAGGATCTGGAGCCTTCTGCCCTGCTCCTTCAGCCGCTGGGCCGCCTCCAGGATGTGAAGATGGCCCTTGTAGGGCTCCATCCGGGCCAGGATGCCGGCGGTGAACACCCCCTCAGAAAGGCCGTATTTCTCCCGCACAGCCCGGCACACCTCCGGGGCGCTGCGCGCCACCGGGGCCACTCCGTTGAGGATGACGGTGACCCGCTTGGGGGAGATACCCGCATCGGTGAGGTTTTCCGCCGCGGCTGGGCTCACGGCGATGATCCGGTCGGCATAGTGCTCGTTCACCCATTTGTTCACCCACCGCCCTGGTGGATAGCGCAGCTTGGCGCTCACGGGAAAGACGGAGTGGCGGGTATAGATCACCTTTTTCCCCCGCCGCCGGGCGGCGATGCGCCCGGACAGGGAGCCGTGGGTGTGGACAATGTCCGGCCCTTCCCGGCGGATGAGCTCCTCCAGCGCCTTCACATCCTCCCGGTGGTAGGAGCGGTCCGCCATCCCCTTCACCGGAAACACCCGAGCCCCCGCCCGCTCCAGCGGGGGGATCAGGGCGCTGCCCTCCGGCACGGCCACCCAGGTCTCAAACCGGCTTTTGTCCGTATAGCGCAGGTAGTTTAAAAGCACCCGGCCCGCGCCGCCGATGTTGGTATCGCTGATGATGTTCAATACCCGAATCATGCCCCGGCCCCCCTCTCCGGCAGCAGGCCCCGGCGGGCCACCAGCGCCCCCAGGGCCACAAAGACCCAGAACAGTAGCATGACCCGGTAATTGTAAAAGGAGTAGTCAGTCATGGCCTGGACCAAAAATCCGCCCATACCGGCAAGGACCGCCGCCTGGTGCAGGCGGCTGAAGGAGTCCTTCTCCCGGCAGAAGGCGGCGCACAGGTCCCGGAAGAAGTGGAAGAGCAGGAGCAGGAATACCACCAGGGCGATGATCCCGGCGTCACACACGATCTGTAAAAACAGGTTGTGGGAATGGGGGGCCACAATCTCATTGTAGCTGTAACGGGGATATACCAGGTTGAAGGCCGCCTCTCCCGGCCCCACGCCGCACAACCAGTAGTCCCGGAGCATGTCCAGCGTACCCAGCCAGATGGACAGCCGGTAGGAGGTGGAGGTGTCCCCCAGGTTTCCAATGCTGGTAAACCGGGCAATCACCGTGTCCGGCAGGACAAAATACAGCGCGAACAGCGCCAGGGGGGCCAGCAGGAGCAGCCTGGGCTGCAAAAGCAACAGGAAGAGAAAACCCGCCAACAGCAGCCCCAGCCAGGCGCCCCGGGACAGAGTGAGGAGCATACACACGCACATGATGGCGCAGCAGCACAGGTAAAACACCCGTTTCCCCCAGTCCCTGGCCGCCAGCAAGCCGGCTCCCCCCAGGGGGATGACCAGAATCAGATACTGTCCCAGCATATTGGGATTGCCCAGGGTGGAGGGCACCCGGAAGCTGATGTCGCTGAACATTTCCGTGTCTATCCAGGACTCCGACTGGTAACCCCAGCCGAACAGAAACTGGCAGATGCCGTACAGCGCCACCGCCGTCCCGGCCAGCACCAGAGCCAGCAGCAGGGCGTCCAGCTGGGTGCGGGTGGTGATAGAATTTTGCAGCACCAGGGCAAAGAGGACGAACGCCACCGTCAGAACCCCGCCCTGTAAGCTGCCGGACAGGGTGACGGAGAACAGGGTGCCCACCAGATAGATCAGCGCGTAAAGCCAGATATAGCGGTTGAAGGAGGCGTGCCGCAGCTCCAGATCCCCCCGCTCCATCAGCCGGATCAACAGGGAGAAAAAGCTGACCAGCACCAGGCCCAGCACCGCCATAGTAGGCAGGATGGGGGCCAGCACCGCCGCAGCCCCCGCCCACAGCCAGCACTTTTGAAAAATGCTCCCGGCCAGCGCGCGGTCCAGCCGCAGCCCCCGGTAGATACGGCATAGCAGCCTATGAATGGCCCGCCACAGCCGGGTGAACACACTGCACTGCGACTCGGCCATCTCCCGCCGATGGGGCGGATGGATGAACCATTGAATCAGCCCGCTCTTGTGCCACTGCGCCCCAAACCACTGACACAGGGCTGCCAGCACCCGGTAGAGAACGCTGGCCTGTACGATCTGCTGTACTTGTTCCATACTTTAACCTCGTTTTCTCATTCGTTGGGCCAGCGCGCCCAAGGCCAGCTTCATCTCAGGCACCCGAAGCAGAGCCGCCAGCAGGAAATAGGCCAGGGCGCCCGCCCCAGCGCACAGCCCCAGTAGGACCGCTTCTCCCAGCTTGCCCGCCGGCAGGATCCCGGCCAGCCCCTCCCGGACCAGCCACACAACCGCAGCCATTCCCACGGCGGACAGCAACATTTTGCCCAAGTCTATCAGGAACCGCCCGGACAGCACCCCCTCCCCCCGCGCTTCCAGGGGAATGAGCAGCAGCACTGCGTAAAGGGTGGAGGACGCCGTGGAGGAGATAGCAAGGCCGGCCACCCCCAGAGGCTGGGTGAGCACCATGCACAGGCCGAAGTTGACCAGAATGGACACGCCCCCGGCAATGAGCGGAGCCCTGCCCTCCTGTCTGGCAAAATAGGCGCGGCTTAGGATGTTCTGTAAACCATATCCCACCATCCCCAGGGACACCCACACCAGGGCCTGGGAGGTGATGTCCACGGAGAAGGCGTCAAACTCTCCCCCCCCGTACAGGAAGGACACCAGGGGCCGGGCCAGCAGCATCAGCCCCGCCGCCATCGGCAGCACGAGAAACAGACTGCTGTGCACCGTCTGACGCAGGGTGTCCCGGAAGGCCTGCTGTTGGTGCTGGGCAGTGAGGCGGGAGAGTTTTGGGAAGATCACGTTGGTGATGGACAGGACAAACACCCCGGCAATCACCAGGTACAGGTTGGTGGAGTACTCCATGGCGGACACCCCCGCCCCGTCGTACAGGTAGGAGCCAAAGCGGCTGTTGATGGTCAGGTTGATGGGCTGCACCCAGGTGGACACCATCACCGGCCCCATCAGGGCAAAGGCTTGGCGCATCCCCTCCGACCGGAAGGAGAAGTCCGGGTGGTAGCGAAACCCCACCTGTTTCAGGGAGGGCACCTGCACCAGGGCCTGGAGCAGCCAGCCCACCAGGTAGGCCGCCGCCAGGCCGTACACGCCGTAGTCCGCGTCCAGAAAGTAGAAGTAGCCGATGATGACCAGATTGGACACCACGCTGATCAGCGCGGGGACATTGAACCGGTCCATGGCCTGTAAAATGCCCACAAAGGAGAAAGCCACGCCGGTGAAGAGCACCGTGGGGAACATCACCCGGGTGAGTGACACGGCCAGGGCCGCGGTCTGGCCGTCGTACCCGTCGGCAAACAGGGTAACCAGGGGCTGGGCCAGCAGGATGCCCACCACGGTAAGCGCCGCGGTGAGCAGTCCCATCACCGACAGGAAGTTTCCCCCGAACCGGAACGCCGCGTCCTTGCCCTTTTTTGCCATGGTCTGGCTGAACACCGGGATGAAGCAGGCCGCGATGGCCGAGGCAAACACCACGTCAAAAAAGACTCTCGGAATCCGGCTGGCGGTATAGAACGCCTTGGCCTCCATCCCGGCGGTGCCGTAGTGGACCGCCATCAGGCGGTCCCGGAAAAGCCCCAGCGCCTTCCCCACCAGCGTGATTGCCATGACCGTGCTGATGGCGCGGGTGGAATGGTCCCTCTCCTTTGCCAAGCCCCTCGCTCCTTTCTTTCCCCGCGGAAAATCAATCGGTTTATTGTACACCAACCCCTGCCCTTTTTCAACCGTTCTTCCTCAGATTCACGCCTTGTTCATACTTTTTCCACCCCCTTCCTCTTTTCACCATCTCTTGTGGTCTGAATTGCACATTTCCCCATAATATGCTATAATAATTGATACTTCCCGTGTCCTGCTCCCTTCCGGGACCTGTCTCAGCCGCCCCACGGGACGGCCAACTCTCTACATCATCAAAGGAGCCTGCCATGAATCGCAACACCATTCAGCGCCTGTCCCGGCGCGCCCTTGCCCTTGTCCTGGCCGCGGCGCTGCTGTTCCCAACTGCCTTTGCCGCCGCCGGCACCCCGCAGCTCACCACCACCCAAACCCTGGCCGACGGCCTGACCTATCGTAACACCGTCTCCAGCCATTCCTCCGCCGGCCGGGTGGAGAGCTTCGCCCTGGAGCTGGAGCCGGGCAGCGGTATCTACCCCATCGCCGTCCAGGGCAGCGGCAACATTTACGGCTCGGGCACCATCACCCGAGCCGTCCAGCTGGCCGAGAACATGGGCTACCAGGTGGTGGGCGGCATCAACGGCGACTTCTATACCCTCAGCACCGGGGTGCCCAACGGGCTGTCCATTGAGAACGGCGTCTACCGCTCCAGCTCGGGGGGCTATCCCGCCGTGGCCATGGTAGGCGGCCAGCTCCAGCTGTGCCAGTCCCCCCAGATCGCCATCACCCTGACCAACCAGCGCACCGGGCGGGCGGACAGCCCCGACCACTTCAACAAGTGGCGGGACTATGACGGGGGACTGTACCTGTTCAACGCTGACTTCTCCTCCTCCACCCGCACCCAGGGCTCCGGCGGCTGGGTGGTGGTGCTGGAGCTGACGCCGGACAGCCAGGGCGCCAGCCTCACCGTCAACTCCACCCTGACCTTGGAGGTGGCGTCTGTCACCGATACCTCCCAGGCGGTGGATATTGGGGCAAACCAGTACATCCTCACCGCCGACCACGCCTCCTCCACCGCCGAGTTCTTTGCCGGATACGAGGTGGGGGACCGGGTGACCCTGACCACCTCCTGCTTTGATCCCACGCTCTCCCAGGCCCAGTGGGCCATGGGCTGCGGGGATGTTCTGGTCTCCAATGGTTCCATCACCGACAGCTCCAACTGGGTCTACCCCACCGGGCGGGCCCCCCGCACCAGCGTGGGCATCAAGGCCGACGGCACCATGGTATTCTACACGGTGGACGGCCGTCAGACCGGCTACTCCGGCGGCCTGACGGAAATGGACCTGGCCCAGGAGATGCAGCGCCAGGGCTGCGTGTGGGCGGTCAACCTGGACGGGGGCGGCTCCACCACCTTCTGCGTGCAGCTGCCCGGCCAGAGCGGCCCCGCCGTGGCCAACTCCCCCTCCGACGGCGGCCTGCGCGCCTGCGCGTCCTTCCTCCTGCTGGTCACCGACTCCGGCTCGGCCAGCGGCGGCGCCCAGCGGCTTGCCCTGGCGGAGGACGGCCTGGTGGTGCTGGCCGGTTCCTCCGTCACCCTGGGGAACGTGGTCAGCGTGAACGGCGGTTTGGAGACGGTAAACTACCGGGTCGCCGACGCGGCCTTTTCCTCCCAGGGCGGCCTGGGCAGCTTTGACGGCGGGGTCTACACCGCCGGGACTACCCCGGGGACGGACACCATTTCCATCACCTCCCCCTCCCTGGGCGTTTCCGGCACCGCCCAGATCCATGTGGTCAGCTCCCTGAGCACTTTGAGCGTCACCCGGGCGGGAAGTACCACCGCAATCTCCTCGCTGAGCGTGGAACCCGGGCAGAGCGTGGCCCTGTCCGCCACCGGCGCCTACTGGTCCCGCACCGCCCTGCGCGCCAGCTCCGGTGGGGTGCACTGGTCGGTCACCGGCGATGCGGGCACCATTACCCAAAACGGCGTGTTCACCGCCTCCAGCAGCGGCGCGCCCGGCACCATCACCGTCACCGCCGGCGGCCTGACCCGCACCATCGCCGTCAACGAGGGCCGATATGTCCACACCGATGTCACCCCCGATCACTGGTCCTACGCAGCGGTGGAGTTCTGCTATCAGCAGGGTATCGTCAATGGCATTTCTTCCACCCTGTTCGGCCGGGATGAGCCCATTCGCCGGTGCGATTTCGTGGTCATGCTCTATAACGCCATGGACAAGCCCTTGGTATCCGGCTCCTCCGGTTTTTCCGATGTGCGCGACGGCGTGTACTACGCCAACGCCGTTACCTGGGGCAGCGGCGCCGGCCTGGTTTTGGGCACAGGCGCGGGCCTCTTCTCCCCCTCGGACTCCATCACCCGGGAGCAGGCGGCCACCATTCTCTACCGGGCCATGCCCCTGCTGGGGTTGTACACGCCGGGGGCCGATCTGTCCATCCTGAACCAGTTTTCCGATCAGGCCCAGATCGCCAGCTATGCCCGGGCCCCCTTGGCCGTACTGGTCTCCCTGGGCATTTTCAACGGCACCGGCTCCGGCCTGAATCCCAAGGGCAATCTGACCCGGGCCGAGATGGCCGCCCTGCTCTACCGCCTGCTGGCCAATCCAGATGACATCCCCGATCTGCCCCAGCTGGGACCTGACGCCTCCCTCTCCCTCAGCCAGACCTCGGGCACGCTGGCCCCCTCCCAGACGCTTCGCCTCACCGCCACCCTCACCGGCGGCGACAGCGCCATCACCTGGACTTCCAGCAATCCCTCGGTGGCCGTGGTCTCCTCCGACGGCACCGTCACCAACGTGTATACCGGCGTGGGCGCGCCCTCGGTGACCATCACCGCCCACTGCGGCCCGCTGAGCGCCAGCGCGGTCCTGCAATGCTCCCCCGCCGAAACGGTGGGCCTTGTCACCGCCAGCCCCAGCCTGAACGTCCGCTCCGGCCCCGGCACAGGGTACCCGGTGATCGGCAGTTTGCGCTCCGGCGCTCAGGTGGCCGTGCTGGGCGCTGACTCGGGCTGGTATCAGGTGCTGTTTGCCAGCGGCTCGTCCGCCGTCACCGGCTGGGTATCCTCCAGCTACGTCGCCCTTTCATAGTCCCGGGGACCGGCTGGGTAGAGCGCGCTCCAGTCCTCCCCGTAAGGCCCTTCGCGCCCCGGGCCCGCCGATGACGGCGGGCCCGGGGCCTTTTTCTGCCTTGGAAGGGAGCCAGCCTGTGCTTCCCGGCTTCCGCCAGTCAAAAATTCTCCTGGTTTCGTTGTTATAACAACAGAAAGATAGCCAGACAGCAGGTATGATGTACCAGAAAGCAGAGTGAACCGATGGGAACAAGCCTTATCTATAGTCTAAAATTTATCCGGGAGGGAATTTAAATGGAAC
Source organism: Candidatus Enterenecus stercoripullorum (assembly GCA_018716015.1). GTDB lineage: Bacteria > Bacillota > Clostridia > Oscillospirales > Oscillospiraceae > Enterenecus > Enterenecus stercoripullorum. The sequence continues at coordinate 43,950 of DVKM01000036.1, forward strand.
ATAAAATGTTTTGCTTTCAGTGCCAGGAGACCGCGGGGTGCAGCGGCTGCACTCAGGTGGGTGTGTGCGGCAAGACCGCTGACGTGGCCGCCATGCAGGACCTGCTGGTAGAGGTGACCAAGGGGCTGTCCGCCGTCACCACCCAGCTGCGCAAGGAGGGCCAGGAGGTCTCCGCCGAAATCAACCACATGGTGACGTGGAACCTGTTTTCCACCATCACCAACGCCAACTTCGACCTGGACGTGATGGTGGACCATGTCAAGCGGACCATCGCCCAGACCCAGCGGCTGCTGCCGCTGGTGAAGGATCAGGGCGCCCTGCCCGAGATCTCCTTCTGGAACGAGGGGGAGCAGGCCTTCCCCGCCAAGGCGGCCACCGTGGGCGTGCTGTCCACGGCCAACGAGGACGTGCGCAGCCTGCGGGAGCTGATCACCTACGGCATCAAGGGGCTGTCCGCCTACACCAAGCACGCCAACGCCCTGCTCCGGGAGGATGAGGAGATCGACGCCTTCATCCAGAGGGGGCTGGCCGCCACACTGGACGACTCCCTCACCGTGGATGAGCTGATCGCCCTGACCATGGAGACGGGGAAGTACGGCGTTTCCGGCATGGCCCTGCTGGACGAGGCCAACACCGCCGCCTACGGGAATCCGGAGATCAGCAAGGTCAATCTGGGGGTGCGCAACCGCCCGGGTATCCTGGTCTCCGGCCACGACCTGAAGGACCTGGAGATGCTGCTGGAGCAGACTCAGGGCACCGGCGTAGACGTGTACACCCACTCCGAGATGCTGCCCGCCCACTACTACCCCGCCTTCAAGAAGTACGACCACTTCGTGGGCAACTACGGCAATGCCTGGTGGCAGCAACAGCAGGAGTTTGAGTCCTTCAACGGCCCCATCCTCATGACCACCAACTGCATCGTGACCCCCAGGGACAGCTACAAGGACCGGATGTACACCACCGGTGCGGCGGGCTACCCGGGGTGTAAGTACATCCCCGGCGAAGTGGGGGAGAAGAAGGACTTCTCCGCGCTGATCGAGCACGCCAAGCGCTGTCAGCCCCCCGTCCAGCTGGAGACCGGCGAGATCGTGGGCGGCTTTGCCCACGCCCAGGTGCTGGCCCTGGCCGACCAGGTAGTGGATGCGGTCAAGTCCGGCGCCATCAAAAAGTTCGTGGTCATGGCCGGCTGCGACGGCCGGGCCAAGCGCCGCAGCTACTACACCGACTTTGCCAAGGCCCTGCCCCAGGACACCGTGATCCTCACCGCCGGCTGCGCCAAGTACCGCTACAACAAGCTGGACCTAGGCGAGATCGGCGGCATCCCCCGGGTGCTGGACGCCGGCCAGTGCAACGATTCCTACTCCCTGGCGGTCATCGCCCTGAAGCTCAAAGAAGTCTTTGGCCTGGAGGACGTCAACCAGCTGCCCATCATCTACAACATCGCCTGGTATGAGCAGAAGGCGGTCATCGTGCTGCTGTCGCTGCTCTACCTGGGCGTGAAGAACATCCATCTGGGCCCCACCCTGCCCGCCTTCCTCAGCCCCAACGTGGCCAAGGTGCTGGTGGAACAGTTTGGCATTGCCGGCATCGGCACTGTGGAGGACGACATGAAGCTGTTCTTCAGCGAGGCCGCGCTGGCCTGAGCTCGTCCCCATTCCCCTTCCGAAGCCCGCTGAAATCCCCGGATTTCAGCGGGCTTCCCCCATTTTCTCCCGGCCGGTCCGCCGCCGGGCGGCTCCCCCCACTCCCGCGAAAGTGGTTGACGAATAATCGTTTATGTTATATTTTAGAAGGAGCATTCAACTGTTTCCGCCGGTTCCGGCGTTGGATTGGAAAGGGGATTGCCCAATATGAAAGAACAGGAAGTCATTCAGCGCATCCTCGCCGAGGTGCGCAAAGCGGTGCTGGGCAAGGGCCCGGTGCTGGTCCGGGTGCTGCTGGCCATCCTGGCCCGGGGCCACGTCCTGCTGGAGGACATCCCCGGCGTAGGCAAGACCACCATGGCCCTGGCCTTCTCGAAGGCTCTGGGCTTGCAGTATAAGCGGGTCCAGTTCACCCCCGACGTCATGCCCTCAGACCTGACCGGCTTTTCCATCTTCAACCGGGAGACCGGGGCCTTTGACTATCACCCCGGCGCGCTGATGTGCAACCTCTTCCTGGCCGACGAGCTCAATCGGGCCACCAGCCGTACCCAGTCCGCCCTGCTGGAGGCCATGGAGGAGGGGCAGGTGACGGTGGACGGGGTGTCCCGCCCCATCGGCCAGCCCTTTGTGGTCATTGCCACCCAGAACCCCGTGGGCGCCGCCGGCACCCAGCCCCTGCCCGACTCCCAGCTGGACCGTTTTGCCATCCGCCTGTCTCTGGGCTATCCCTCCCACCGGGCGGAAGTGGCCATGGTGCGAGAGCATCAGGCGGGCAATCCCCTGGACCGGGTGGAGCAGGTGGCCGACCACGCCCAGCTGGAGGGGCTGCGCCAGGCGGCGGACCGGGTCTACCTGTCCGATGATGTGCTGGATTATCTGCTCCAGCTGGTTGAGGCCACCCGGCAGCATCCCCTGATTCTTCAGGGAGCCAGCCCCCGGGCCACTCTGTCCCTGACCAGCGTCAGCCGGGCTCTGGCCCTGGCCTCCGGCCGGGACTATGTGACCCCGGAGGATGTGCAGGCCATGTTCCGCGACGTCATCGTCCACCGGCTGGTCTTCGCCCCCAAGGCTGGGGCCACTGAGCAGTCCCGGGAAGATCTGCTCTCTCAGCTCATGCGCGGCGTGAAGGCCCCCCGGCTACGGTAGCCATGGCTGGACGGCGCATTGTCTACGGGGCCGCCCTGCTGGCCGCCCTGGCCTTTCAGATCTTCTATGACGGCTATCTGGCCCAGTTCCTGCTGGTGTGCGTGATTGCCCTGCCCATTCTCTCCCTGCTGCTGAGCCTGCCGGGCCTGCTGAGCCTGCGGCTGAGCCTGTCTGTCTCCGGTCCACAGCTTCTCCGGGGCCAGCCGGGGCAGTGGCAAGTATCAGCGGAAAACGCCGCCCCCTTCCCCATCGCCCGGCTGACCCTGCGTCTCCGCCTTCAAAATGCGTTCACGGGGAGCGCGCGGCAGGAGCGCTTTCGGGCCGTGGGGTTGTCCGGCGGCCAGTCCCGGACTTTCCCGGTGGACTGCGGGCACTGCGGCGTTCTCACCTGCCAGGTCACCAGAGTCAAAGCCTTAGATTTTCTCGGCCTGTTCTCCTTCCCCGCCGGGGTACCCGGCCTCGCCCAGACGGTTGTCCTGCCCGAGCCCGCCCCCCTGGAGGCGCTGCCGGAGCTGGAGCATATTTTGGCCCAGATTGGCGCCCGCCCCGGCCCGGGGCAGGAGGGCGAGGACTACGAAGTGCGCGGCTACCGCCCCGGCGATCCCATCCGCTCCATCCACTGGAAGCTGTCCTCCAAGTACGATGAGCTGGTGGTGCGGGAGCGGCTGAAGAGCGACCGGCCCCAGGTGGCGCTGTCCTTCGACCTGTTCGGCCCCCCGGAGCGGCTGGACCAGGTGCTGGCCCGCCTGTGGACCGCCTCCCTCTCCCTGATCCAGCGGGAGATCCCCCATGCGCTTTGCTGGCTGGGCCCGGACGGCCAGACCAACGCAGAACCCGTGGCCTCCCAGGCCCAGCTGCTGGACTGCATGACCCGCATCCTCTCCCGCCGGGCGCCAGAGGGAAAACCCCAGACGGCCTGGGAACTCCAGGACGTCCTCGGCCTGCCCCGCTTTCACATCACCGCCGGAGAGGGGGACACACCATGACCAAGCCAAACCATCCCAAGCGCCGCCCTTCCGGACAGACGGCGCGGAGAACTCCTCTGGTCGTGATGGCCGATGGACTGCTGGTGGTTTTGCTGCTGGGCGCTCTGGCCCGTTTCTGTCTGTCCACCTATCTGCAGCCCTTCTACCTGTCCCCCGCCGTCTCCTATATGCCCACCGGCGCGCTGATGCCCATTCCCCTGCTGCCCGCCCTGGGGGTGTGCCTGCTGGCGGGGGCCGTGTCCATGGCGGTGTGGTCTCTGTCCCGGTACCGCTGGCTGGCGGTGCTGGTCCTGCTACTGGTGGGCGGGGGCCTGATTTACCATTATCGCATCCTGTTGGCCTGGGGGGCTATGGCTCTCTGGGAGACCCTGTCTGTCCTGTTCACGGAAAACACCGGGTTCCCCGGCTATTTTATCCTGGAACCCGCCCTCTCCCCGACGCTGAAGCAGCCGGCTGTTCAGGCATTCCTGGCCGGATTGGCGGCGCTGTATGCCCTGCCCCTGGGCTGGGCAGTCACCCGGCTGCGCTCGTTCTGGCTCACCTTCGCCCTCACCCTGCCCTGGCTGATGCCTGCCTTCCTGGCAGAGGTGGCCATGGACTGGCCCGCCCTGATGGTGGTGTGCGCCTGCTGGGCTGCCATGCTGCTGTCCGGTCTGTCTGCCCGGGCCAATCCCTCCGGAGGCGCCCGGGTCATCCTGCTGGCCCTGCCCGCCTGTATGGCCGTCATTGCAGGTGTGTATCTGATCTTCCCCCGGGATGGCTATGTCCAGCCCGTCTGGGCGGTGAACACCCGGGACGAGCTGCTGGCCCTGGACTGGTTCTCCTCCGGGGATGGGCCGGGGGCAGCAGCTCCCTCCACACCCCCCAGCATGGAAGGGGGCTCCGGGATCTCCGACTCGGAAGGGGAAGTGGATCTGTCCGCCGCCGGCCCCCGGCGGTATACCGGCCAAACCGTACTTCTGGCAGAGAGCTCATACTCCGGCCCCGTCTACTTGAAGGGGTCTGCGTATGCCCTGTATGCCAACAATACCTGGGGGATTCTGGACGCTGAGGTGCTGGATTCCTTGGGTGGGATCAGTTCCCTGCTCAGCTACTGGGCTTTTGCCCCGTCGGCGGAGACCCGGGAGATGACTATCACCCGGTCTGCCACAGCCAGCACGCTTCTCTATTTCCCCTATCAGCCTGTGGCTCAGAGCATTTCCACCCAGGATGCCATCACCTACCGGGACTCCACCCTTCTCGCTTTCCAGCAGCTTCAGCAGTACACCCTGTCCTTCCTCCCTCTGGACGAAGAGCCAGTTCCGCGCAATGATCTGAGTTTTCAAGTTCAGACAAGCCCACAATACCGCGCCTTTGTCTATGAGCACTATCTGGACGTGCCCCAGGACACCGCCGACTTCCTGCGCCAGTGGTATCGGGACGCCCAATGGGAGCTGGCGGACAGCGGCATTCAGCCCGCCGGGACGGCCACGGGCTACTACGCCGGCGCCCTGAACATCGCCGCCCGGATCGCCCAGCTGCTGGCGCTCAACACACAGTACGACCTGAACACCCCGGCCACCCCGGAGGAAGAGGATTTCGTCACCTATTTCCTGGAGACGAGCCGCCGGGGCTACTGCGTCCACTATGCCAGCGCCGCCGCCCTGCTGCTGCGCCTGGAGGGTATCCCCGCCCGGTATGTCAGCGGCTATGCTGCCACCATTCCCGAATCCGGCGCCGCTCAGATCCTGGACTCCAATGCCCACGCCTGGGTGGAAATCTACCTGGACGGCTACGGCTGGTATCCGGTGGAAGTCACCCCCAGCGCCCCCGTTGAAGAGAATCCGGAACCGGAGGCAACCCCCAGCGCCACGCCCGCACCCTCCCCCTCTCCGTCCAGCCGCCCCCAGTCCAGCCAGGCCCCAGGCGCCACCGATGCGCCGGCAGAAGGCCCGGAGGTTCAGGACACGGGGCTCTCCCTGCAATGGCTGCTGTGGTTGATTCCCGTCCTGGCCGTGCTATCTCTTCCCTTCCTTCTGTACCGGCTCCGGCGGAACAAATGGGACCGGCTCTGGACGCGCCCGGACCGCAATGCCGCCGTCCTGGCCGCCTATGGCTGGTTTCAGCAGCTGGAGCGGTGGGGCGGCAAGCCCAGCCCCCGCACCCTGGAGCTGGTGGGCAAGGCCCGCTTCAGCCAGCACACCCTCACCCCCCAGGAGCGGGACGAGGTGCTGGGCGACCTGCGGGGCGAGGTCGTCCGGGTGGAAAAGGCTCTGCCCGCCTGGAAGCGGCCGCTGCTGCGCGCCCTGTTCTATCCGGACTGGCCTGGCCCCGGTTCTCCCTCCTCCCCCTGACCGCTTTCTCCCCCCGCGGCACCCCGCCGCGGGGGGAGAAATTCCCCGCTTGACTTTTTCCCAGATCGTTGCTATCCTGTATGGGAATTGGCCACCGGGTCAACGCCTTGCCCCATTCTGTCAGGTCTTTGAAAGAATGGGAACAGGGCGCATTTCTTTTTCAGGAGGGATCTTCCATGTTCCGTGAACTGCGCCGCAGCCGCCAGGCCCTGTCCCCGGAGGAGTGCGGGGATGTGCTGCGCCGGGGCACCTCCGGCGTCCTAGCCCTGTCCGGGGACGACGGCTATCCCTACGCCGTCCCCCTCAGCTATGTCTACGAGGGCGGCAAGCTCTATTTCCACTGCGCCAAAACCGGTCACAAGCTGGACGCCATCGCCCGCAATCCCAAGGCGTCCTTCTGCATCATCGACCAGGACCAGGTGGTCCCGCCGGAGTACACCACCTATTTCCGCAGCGTCATCGCCTTCGGCACCATGCGGATGCTGGAGGACGAGGGGGAAAAGCGCGCCGCTATCGAGAAGCTGGCGGTCCGGTACACCCCGGAGGATCCCCCGGAGCGCCGGGCGCACTACATCGCCAAAGACTGGACGGCCCTGTGCATGTTGGAGATGACTGTCCAGCACCTGTCCGGCAAGCAGGCCATCGAGCTGGTTCCCCGCCGGGGCGGCTGACCGCCCTTTGCCCCCGTGCCGTCCCGCCGGGTGCCCCGTTGAAGCGGCAGGGCCGCGCCCTGTACGGCGCGGCCCTGCCGCTTCTCTCTGGCGGGTCAAAGGGCAAATCTCCGCCCCGCATTGCAAAATGATGCGTTCTCGTGTAAAATAGAGGTAAAGTTTATCGCCCGGCCCGTTTCCCGGCGCGGCACGCCGCGTCACGGAACGGGGCTTGAGAAAGGGAGGCAGACACTGTGCGCATTTTGGTGGTCGAGGATGAAAAGGACTTGAACCTTCTGCTTCAGAAGGTCCTCAAGAAAGCCGGCTACACAGTGGACGGCTGCTTTGACGGAGAGGACGCCCAGCTCCACCTTCTGGGGGCGGAGTACGACGGTATTCTCCTGGACGTGATGATGCCCAAAAAGGACGGCTACACCCTGGTTCAGGAGCTGCGGGACCAGGGAGTGGACACCCCGGTGCTCTTCCTGACTGCCAGGGACAGCGTCTCCGACCGGGTGAAGGGGCTGGATCTGGGGGCAGACGACTACCTGGTCAAGCCCTTCGATTTTGACGAGCTGCTGGCCCGCATCCGGGCCATGACCCGCAAGCACGCCGGCCACCGCACCAACCTCTTCACCGCCGGGGATCTGACCCTGGACGTGGAGCAGCGCCGGGCCACCAGGGGCGGGGAGGAGATCCCCCTGCTGCCAAAAGAGTTCTCTATCCTGGAATACCTGATGCGCAACAAGGAAAAGGTGCTGTCCCGGGAACAGATCGAAAATCGCATCTGGAACTATGAGTACTCGGGTAGCTCCAACAATGTGGACGGCTATATGAGCCGGCTGCGCAAGAAGGTCGACGGCGGCCGGGATCAAAAGCTCATCCACACCATCAAGGGGATCGGCTGGGTCATCCGGGAGCCCGCGCCGGACAAGGGAGGTTCCCAGTGAAGCGTCTGAGCATCAAGGTCAAGATCACCATTTGGTATACGCTGCTCATGCTCCTCATGGCCGCCCTGCTGCTGGTCTTTCTGGGGCTGGTCAGCGGCACGGTATCCACCCAGACCTCCATGACCCAGCTGGACCAGACCCTGCGGGGCAATCTCCGGCAGGTGGACATGGCGGATGGATCCCTGCAGCTGGGTGAGGACTTCGCCTTCTACGACAACGGCGTCTACACCCTCGTTTACAGCCAGAGCGAATCCCTCCTGGCTGGCCAGGTGCCGGTGGGCTTTACCGCCAACGAGCCCTTCCAGAACGGCCTAACCCGCCCTGTGAGCGTGGGCTCTGCCCGGTACTATGTGCTGGACTTCTGGGTCCCCCTTGGCTGGGACAACGGGGTCTGGGTCCGTGGCATCCTGGAGGCACCGGAGAATCCCCAGCTGCTCACCAACCTGATGCTCATCGCCCTGATCGTCATGCCGCTGCTCATCGTGTTGGCCGCCCTGGGCGGCTATCTCATCGCCCGCCGGGCCTTCCTCCCTCTGGATCAGATCACTTCCACCGCGGCGGCCATCAACGAGGCCGCCGACCTGTCCCGGCGGGTAGACATTCCCCCGGGGCACAACGAGTTTTCCCGCCTGGCCCTCACCTTTAACCATATGTTCGCCCATCTGGAGCGGCTGTTTGACGCCGAGCAGCAGTTCACCGCCGACGCCTCCCACGAGCTACGCACCCCGGTGTCCGTCATCAAAAGCGCCTGTGAGTATGCCGAAAGGTACGGGGAGACGCCGGAGGAGCAGCGGGAGACCCTGTCCATGATCCACCGGCAGGCAGATAAAATGACGGCCCTCATCGGCCAGCTGTTGTCCATCACCCGGCTGGACCAGGGCACTGACATGGCCCATCGGGAGCGGGTGGACCTGTCCGAACTGGTGCAGAGCATCTGCCGGGAGCAAACCTATTCCCCCCAGCGCCTCCTCCCGGAGGTGGAGCCCGGGATCACCGCCCGGGTGGACACCGCCCTGCTCACCCGGCTGCTTCAAAATCTCATCGACAACGGCTTCAAGTACGGCAAGGAGGGCGGCCATGTGTGGGTGTCCCTGCGGCGGGAGGCGGATGAGATCCAGCTTACCGTGCGGGATGACGGCATCGGCATCCCCAAGGAGCAGCAGGAGAAAATCTGGCAGCGTTTCTATCAGGTGGACCCCTCCCGCAGCGGGGATCGTGGCGGGGCAGGGCTTGGCCTGTCCATGGTCCAGAAAATCGCCCAAGCCCACGGCGGCACCATGAGCCTGGAGAGCATTGTCGGTTTGGGCAGCACCTTTACCCTCCACCTTCCGGCGGACCCCCCGCCTGAAACGATTTGAAACTCTGTGCGCCGTTTCATGTTACTTTCATGTTTTGCTGATAGGATAAGGCCAAACAGAAGAAAGGAGTCCACTCTCTTATGAATATAACACGAAAATCTCTCTGCGCCCTGCTGGCAACCGCCGCGCTCACCCTCGCCCTGGCCGGCTGCGGCCAGCCCAGCAGCCAGGCGGAATATATCGGCCTGGACGCGGCCAAGACCATCGCCCTGGAGGCCGCCGACGTATCGGAATCCGACGCCTCCTTCTCCACCACCGGCCTGGACCGTCAGAACGGCACCGATTTTTACGCCATTAACTTTACCGCCAACGGCCAGAGCTATGAGTACGACATCGACGCCGTCACCGGCATCATCATCAGCGGCCTGGCGGACAGCGGTCAGGCCAGCGCCAGCCCCGAAGTCTCTCCCAGCGCTGACTCCTCCCCCTCCCAGACAACCTCCGGCCAGAGTGGCACCGCCGAAAATCCCGGCGGCACTGGAAACGCCAACACCGGTAACAGCGGCAGTACTGATACCGGCAACGGCAACAACGGCAGCACCAATACCGGCAACGGCGGCGGCAGCGGCAACAGCTCCACCAGCACGATGATCACCGAGGCCCGGGCCCGGGAGATTGCCCTGAACCACGCGGGGGTAAGTGCCAGCCAGGTCACCTTCCTGAAGAGCCGGCTGGACTATGACAACGGCCGCCGGATCTACGATGTGGAGTTCTACAACACCTCCAGCTACACCGAGTACGACTACGAGATCGACGCTTACACCGGTGCGGTCCTCTCCTATGACTTTGACGCCGAGGGTTATACTCCTCCCGCCTCCGGCACCACCACCATCACCGCCGACCAGGCCAAGCAGATCGCCCTGGCCAAAGTGCCCGGCGCCACCCTCAGCAACATCTATGAATTCGAGCTGGACCGGGACGACGGCCGTCTGGAGTACGAGGGGAGCATCTACTACAACGGCATGGAGTATGAGTTCACCATCGACGGCTATTCCGGCGCCATCCGCAGCTGGGAAGTCGAATCCTACTACGACTGAGTTGGCATATTCTGTTTCTGCCTTGAAATGGCCGGCGAGGTGAAGGTTGAGCCCTGGCGGGGTACCCTGCTGGCCATTGGGGCCGCGGTGGGCGGCGTGGTACGCGGCACCCTGGGCGGGGCATCAGCAAAAGTCTGAGCAACACCGGCCTGAACCGGCTGTTCTTCTGGCTGCTTCTCGTCATCACCGGCATCAGCTGTTATGATCTGGTGCGGTGCTTCGTGTAGCAGGGCAATTCCAGATAAAAAATATCAGGCAGGCGGCTCCGTTTTGGGATGGAGCCGCCTGCTGTATCACAAAAAGGAGGCCGGTATCTGCAAATCAGCGGATACCGGCCTCCTTTTTCTTTCTGGTTGAGCGGGCTTACCGTGTGGTATAGAAAAGGGCCATAAAAACTAAGGCCAGCACCAGATAAAAGGCCCCTGTGATGGCCAAAAATCCAAAGTGTTTGATGGGTCCCTTTTCCCGCTTGCGCTCCACATAGTCGCCATAGCGCTCGCCCTTGTGGGCGGCGCCTGGAATCAGCATACGCACCGCGTAGGTCAGTGCATAGGCAATGCCATGGAAAATACCCTCGTTGGACACGAACACCAGCACCGCACTCAGCGCCAATACCACGCCTGGGATGGTGAACGCGTCGCATAGGATCTTATAGCGGTCCGCCACCCCATCGGCCTCCCACAGCCCATGCAGGTCCATCACCGCATAGGCCACAAGCGCCCCCACCGCCAGGGTGATGCCATACTTTAATATCGTGTTGCGCAGCTTCTTCCCGTTCACAGCAGTCCCAGTTCCTTCTTGTACTTAAGCTCCTCTGCGTCATTGCAATACACAAAGTGTCCCGGGAGGATCTCCCGCATGGACGGCTTATCCACACTGTAATCGTGCTCGGCCAGGGAATTGTAGGTGATCCGCACCCGCTTTTTCTCCGACCGGGGGTCAGGCAGCGGGATAGCGGACAGCAGCGAGCGGGTATAGGGATGCAGAGGGTGGGCGAACAGCTCATCCGAGGGGGCCAGCTCCACCATCTTGCCAAAGTACATCACCCCGATGCGGTCGGAGAAATACTTGACCACCGACAGATCGTGGGCAATGAACAGGATGGTCAGCCCCAACCGGGTGCGCAGCTCATTGAGCAGGTTGATGACCTGGGCCTGGATGGACACATCCAGGGCGGAGATGGGCTCATCGGCAATGAGTAGATCGGGGCGCATGATGACCGCCCGGGCGATGCCGATGCGCTGCCGCTGGCCGCCGGAGAACTCGTGGGGATAACGCCCCGCGTGCTCCCGCACCAGACCCACCAGCTCCAGGATCTCGTACACCTTTTCATCGATGTACTTCTTGTCCCGGATGCCGTTAATCACCAGGCCCTCGGCAATGGTCTCCCGCACCGTCATACGGGGGTCCAGAGAGGCAATGGGATCCTGAAAAATCATCTGGATCTTGGTGATCAGCTTGGTCTTTTTGGCGATACGAAGCTGCTCCTGATACTCCTTCTTCACCTCGGCCAGCTTTTGGGGGTCGTTCTTGACCTCCTCCAGCTTGGGAGCGTACTCCTTCTCCAGGTTGGCCACCAAAGTCTGGGCATACTCCTGGTCGGAGTGCTTGTGGTCAAACCGGGCCTTGCGGATCTCCTCCCGGTTGGCCTCGATGATCTTCTCCAGCTCCGCCTTCCTGGCCGTATCGTTGGGGCCCAGCTTCTTCATTTCCTTCCGGGCGCTGGCAATCGCGTCCCGGTAGCTGCGGATACCCGCGCAGATACGCTGGCCCTTGAAGTAAATGCTGCCGGAGGTGATGTCGTAGATCTTGATGATAGAGCGACCCGTGGTGGTCTTACCGCAGCCCGACTCGCCCACCAGGCCAAACACCTCGCCCCGCTTGATGTCGAAACTGACGTCGTCCACAGCCTTCAGCTCGGAGTCCCCCATCTTGAAGTACTGGCACAGGTGCTCAACCTTGAGCAATGTCTCCTGATTGTCTTGATTGCTCATGCCTGTCCACCTCCAGCCTTCTTCAGCATCCGCTCAATGCGGTCTGTGATAATCTTGGGCGGCTCCACCTTCGGAGCGTCAGGATGAAGCAGCCAGGTCGCCGCCCAGTGGGTAGGAGATACCTGGAACTGGGGCGGCTGCTGAACGAAGTCGATCTTCATGGCGTACTTGTTCCGGTCTGCAAAGGCGTCACCCTCCGGGGGATAGATCATGTTGGGCGGCGTTCCGGGGATGGCGTCCAGCTTCTCCTTGGTATCCAGGTCGGGCATGGAGGACAGCAGCGCCCAGGTATACGGATGGCGGGGATCATAGAACACATCGTCCGCCGTGCCGTACTCCACGATCTTTCCGGCGTACATCACCGCGATGTCGTCGGCCATATTAGCCACCACGCCCAAATCATGGGTGATGAAGATGACGGACAGGTTCCGCTCCTCTTTCAACCGGTTGATCAGCTCCAGGATCTGTGCCTGGATAGTCACGTCCAGGGCGGTGGTAGGCTCGTCACAGATCAGGATATCCGGATTGGCCGCCAGGGCGATGGCGATGACGATACGTTGGCGCATACCGCCGGAAAACTCAAAGGGATACTGGTAGTAGCGCACCCGAGGTTCGGGAATGCCCACTTCCTCCATGAGCTGGATAGCCTTTTCCTTGGCCATGCTCTTGGTGACCTTGTAGACCACCTCGGAGGCCTTCGCCTTGAAGTAATCCACCAGTTCGATACTCCTGGCCCGGAAATCCACCTGGGATTCCTGGGCAATATACTTGTTGTAATGCTGGATCAACCGGTCAAACACCTGAACGATATCCGCCTTCAGCTCATCCAGGTCGTAGACCACCTTGGGCACGACCTTCCAGTCCACGGTCTTGCCCTTGGCAATGAGGGCGTCCCGCTTCTTGCTCTGTTTGGCGAAGCGGGCCTCCTCCTTGGGATTTTTGACCTTGGCGGCAAAGTACTTGTCAATGGCGCCGGACAGGCTGGTGCGGAAGGTGTAGGCTGTGCTGTCCTTCACGATCTCCAGACGGTCAATGGTCTTTTCCACCTGGTCTGCGATCTCCTTGCACTGCTTTCGTGCAGAGGCCTTGTCAAAGCCGCCCTTGGCGTAAAACGCCTTAACCTTTTCCAGCTGCTCCAGCACAGCCTTCTTCTTCTCAAGGGCCGTGTGGTAGGAGTGGGACACCGCCTTGGTCTCAATGTCAAGGAACTCCAACATGAAGTTGTCGTTCAGATAGCGCAGGGCCATCTCATTGAGCTGCTCCACCGGCTTTCCGCTCAAGTCCTCGCCAGGATTCTTCAGTTTATAGTAGCCAATGCGGAAGAAATCCGGACGGGCCCGGCCCAGCAGCTCCTCCAGCAGTTCCTTGGTCTGGTTCAACACGCTCTCGATCTCCCCAGGCAAGGGCTGAACGTCTTCCCCATCCTTTTTGTGCCCGGACGGTGCGTGATAGTTGCTCTGTACCCGCTCCAAGTCCGCCGCCGCCTGGCTCAGGCGGGAGTCGTAGCCATGGGTGAGAAAGGGATCCTGGACCCGCTTCAGCTTTCCGGCAAACTCCTTCAGCGCGCCCTTGACGTCCACCTTGCGCCTGCCGGCCTTGAAGAGGAAGTCCTCGATCTTGGACACCGCTTCCTCCGCCACATGCAGCGCGTCATTATAGCTGTTCTCCAGCTTGATGGCCTCAATGTTAAACTTATCGAAAGTCCCGATCAGCTCTTCTACCTTTGCCTTGCTCTGCTCGCCCTGGGCCGCGATCATATGCTCCTTCAGAGTGGCCAGCATAGTGTTGAAGTCCTTCCGGGCGGCCTTCCGGTTTCCCTTGTTCTTAAGCAGCATAGCTTCGGTGATCTGCTTGCCGATCTTTACGATGGGGTTCAGGGAGGACAGGGGATCCTGGAAGATCATGGAGATCCGGTCACCCCGGATGGTGCACATCTCCTCCTCGGAAATACGCAGCAGGTCTCTGCCGTCATAGATGATCTCGCCGCCCTCCACAATGGAGTTGCCGGCCAGGATACCCAGGATTGCCTTGGAGGTCACAGACTTACCGGAGCCCGACTCGCCTACGATTGCCAGGGTCTTGCCCTTCTCCAGAGAGAAGGAGATGTCCCGTACCGCCTTCAGGGTACCGCTGGCAGTTCGGAAGGAGATTCTTAAGTTTTTTACTTCCAAAACTTCACTCATACGCTCACTCCTCCACACCGCGCAGCGACGGGTTGAACGCGTCGCGCAGACCGTTACCGAACAGATTGAAGCAGATCATCAGAAGCGAAATGATAATGGCCGGGAACAGCATCAGGTGGGGATAGCTGGTCCAGATGTTGCTGGCGGATGCCAGCAGGTTGCCCAGGGAGGTCACTGACGCGGTATTCAGCTTGACGATACCCAGGTAGCTGAGCATGCTCTCGGTGTTGATGACGCCGGGAATGACCAGGGCGCTGGCAGTGATGATGGTGCCCAGAGAATTTGGGAAGATGTGCTTCCAGATGATCCGCCGGTCCCGGGCGCCCAAGGTGCGGGCGGCTAGCACATACTCCTGCCCCTTAAAGCGGTAGAACTGAGTTCGGGTCCGGGCGGCGGTAGAAATCCAGCCGGTGAGTACGAAGGCAAACAAGAGGCTTGGGATAGCCCCCACCCTGGTGGCCAGGTGCATCTGGAACAGGGTGGCCACCACCACAAAGGGAACGTTGGCCAAAATGTCCACGATGCGCTCCAGCACCATGTCCACTGCGCCGCCATAGTAGCCCTCAATGGCGCCGTAGATAGCGCCGATGACCAGGTTGATAGCGGACACACAGATGGCCAGCAGCACGGACAGCTTGATACCGTCGGCCAGGCGCAGGGTCAGGTCATAGCCCTGGCTGTCGGTACCCATCAGATAGTAGGGCTCAAAACCGTTGCGGTACTGATAGTAGTTATAGTACAGTACCCGCACCCGAAACTGGGCGGTCTCGTGGGTTCCGCCGCCGGTATACTGGTAATAGACGGGGTCGCCGTTCTCATCCCGCAGATAGTTATCCTCCAGCACCATGCCCTCAGCGTACTCGATGGTCTCCGTATCACCGTCGGCGGTGGTACGCACGGGATTGCCCCGGCTGTCCAGCTTGTACCAGTAGTTAGCATCAGCAGAATCCATGGTGTATTCGTTGTTGGCAATCAGGGGATAAAGTACCTGAAGGCCTGTCTCCTCCTGCCACTCCAGGATATCATAGTACTGAGACTGGGGAATACTGAAGTAGAGGAAGCCCACTTCCAGATAGTTTTCAATGCGGGCGCTGTAAATCGTGCGGGGAGGCACGCCCCGGATCTCGCTGACCTGCCGGCTGCCCATGATATTCAGGATGGGCTGGTACTCACTGGCCATGCCCTCCTCCAGGGTCACAGTGCCGGAGCCCTCGCGGTCTTCGGCGCCCATGCCCACAGCGACGGCCTTGATAATACCCTGCTCGGAGAAATCCCGGTTGGTGCCACCGTCGGCAATACCGATGTTGCTCAGCAGCTCGTTGCGGGGGGGCTTGCGGGAGTAGTAGGTGTCCATGAAAGTGGCGTTGTGGGTAGTAATGGCCAGAGGCGCGATAAAGGCAAACGCCAGGATACACAGGATGATGACAGCAGCCACGATGGACGCCTTGTTCTTGCAGAAGCGGATCCAGGCGTCCTTGAAGTAGCCGATGGGCTTGTCCTCGAACTTCTTGTCAGAAATCCGTTCCCCGTGGTTGACAAACTCAAACATGTCCTTGGGGATGTGAGTAAATTCAGTCGTATTCTTCATTTCTTCTTCCCCATTCTGATACGCGGATCAATGAATCCGTAGCTGATATCCACAACGATGCCGGCCAGCAGGCCCACGAACACGTAGAACACCGTGTCCATCATGAACACATCATAGTCCAACAGATTAATGGACCGGATGTAGAGCTGTCCGACACCGGGAATTGCGAAAATTTGTTCAATGACCATAGAGCCCGCCAGGATCGAAATGAAAGTGGAAATGATCATGGGTAGGATGGGCACCATGGCGTTTTTCAGCGCGTGGCGAGTGGTTGCCTGGCTCCTGGTCAGGCCCTTGGTACGCGCCAGCAGCATATAGTCGGAAGTCAAAGTCTCTGTCAGCTCCGCCCGAGTGAACCGGCACAGGCCGGCAATCTGCCCGAAGGAGAGCGCAATGATGGGGGGAATCATACTATAAAACATGGTCCAGGTAAACCAGGACCCTCCGGCGTCCGCCAGGGAGGACACCGTCAGCGGGAACAGGCCCGCCTTGAAGTACAGAAAATACTGCACCAGAAATCCATATACATAGGACGGCACGGAAACGAATACCATCACCAGAGTGCTGATGAGATGGTCCTGCCACTTGTTCTTGCGAACTGCGGCATAGATCCCCAGGGCCAGCCCCAGAGGGACCGACACTAGGAAGGAGTAGAAGTTGACTAGCACGGTAGGCCACAGACGGTCCATAAGCACGTCCCAGGCGTCCGCCCGGAACTGCACATACCAAGAGGTGCCAAAGTCCCAGTTGGTAAAGATATTTTTCAGATAGATGCCGAACTGCACCAGTAGCGGTTCGTTATAACCCAGCGCCTCAAACCGGGCCAACATCACTTCCCGGAGATTTTCCTCCATGGGCAGCTCCCGGGGCAGCAGCCGGATGAGCATGAAGCATATCGTCACGATGACGAAGAAGGTGAGGATCATCAGCAAGATCCGTTTCAGCACATATTTGGCCATAGACTCGTCTCCTTTTCGGCCTCCGCAAATTCTCATTGGAGCCGAATGTGATCAAGACCCGCCGGGGGAAAAGCCGCGCCGGGCAGAGGAGGGAGCCCCTCCCCTGCCCGGTAGACTGATTTGGTTCGGCTCTGCGATATTTCTTTCTTACTCGTAGCTCAGGTTGCCACCCTGCGCAGATACTTCAGCTTCCCACTCAGCGTCGCTGTACAGGAAATTCATCAGCTCAAGACCGCCGAAGCCGTACATGACGTTGTAGTTCTCGGTGATGTACCGCACCTGGTAGGACAGCATCTCACAAATAGTGGTGCCGCACAGGGGGATGCGGTAGAACTTGTTCAGATACTCCTCCTCCAGCAGAGCGGTGATCTGCAGCTTGGTCTCGTTGGAGGCGGTGGCAAACTGACCGGCGCCGATCATGGAGTTAGACCAATCCTGCCAGGTCATGGTGTACTCCTCGCCGTCCACGGTGAGGGTCAGGGTCTCTGTGGTGGGATCCCAGCAGCCCAACTCGTTGACCGCGTACTGGTCGGGGTCGCAGTAGACCTGCATGTTGCGGAAGGGATAGAAGTAAGCACCGCCCCAGGCGCCGTAGCCGATGGCATAAGTGCCGGCGGGTACGTCCGCATAGCGGTTCTCCAGGTTGCCCACGGCCTCCAGAGTGAGGGAGCCAAAGCCGGAGCCCTCCAAAGCGGCGTTGAGCATCTCGTTGAGCAGGGCCACCTGGTTGTTGTCCGGATCGGCAAGAGAGCCAGGCGCCCAGGCGACACGGATGTAGATGTCCTCGCCCTCGGTGTACAGCCCGGCCTCCACCAGCTCATCACAGGCCTGGGCCATCAGGGCCTGGGCCTCGGTAAGGTTGTAGCCGTTGATGGAGTTATAGGCGTCCTCCAGGGTGGCGTAGGGAGTGCCTTCGCCGTACTCCACGCCGTACAGATTGCAGATGGCCTGCATGGCGGCATCAGAATGACGGTAATTGGAGGTGGGGTCGTTGTAGGGGTCATAGTAGTACATGTCGTTCATCAGAGAGTAAGCCGCCACATAGCCAGGCGTGGCAGTGACATACTCATCCCGGTTGATGGCCAGGCTCATGGCGCGGCGGAAATTCTCATTGGACAGCACCACGCTGTTGGTGTTGCCGCCGGACACGTCCATGGTCTGCAGATCTTCCACATCGGTGTTGAAGAAGAAGGACATGGTATAGCTCTCCTGCTGCTGGAACAGCTGGGTGGAAGTGGTGTAGTTGGGCAACTCCTCGGCAGTGGGGCGCCAAGAGCTCAGATCGCCGCTGAGGAAGGCCTGCATGGCGGTGTTATCGTCCATGACGTCAACCACAATGCTGGTGGCCTGCCAGCGCTCCACGTTTTCGCCGTTCACCTCATAGGGGGTGTAGGACACCAGGTTGCCCTCTTCGTTACGCTCTTCTTCCCAGCCGTACCAGTTCTCATTGCGGGTAAAGACCATCTGGCGGTCAGCCTGATAGGATTCCAGAATATAGGGGCCAAAGGACATGGTCGTCTCGGGACTGGTGCCGTAGTTGGTGGTCACCAGGGTGCCGGAAGTATCCTTGCCAGCCTCATACGTTTCCTCATAGACCAGGTAGCCGTCGCGCAGGAAGGTCATGAAGTTGTTCAGGTCAATGTAGGCCTGGGTGACATAGCGCAGGGTGTAGTCATCCACCTTGTACAGGCCAACGGTGTCATCATAGTCCAGAGCTTCAGACATGGAACCATCGTTGTAGAACAGGGCCTCCTTCAGGTAGTTGGCCTGCTCGGCGGGATCGGTGATCCCAAATCCAGCGGACAGGATGGTGTTGACCACGGTCTCCACAGTCTCGCGGTTCTCGGCGGTCACCTGGGTGTAGCCGTAGGCGTCGGCGGCCTCAGCCAGGGAGTTAATCTGATCGTCCAGGCCAGCGCCAACCATGGAGTTCAGATTGCTCAGGCTGTCGCTGTACAGGGTCATATTGGTCGCAGTGACGTTGATATAAACCTGTCCGTCGGCAATCCCTTGCTCTAGATCATAGGAGTAATCGGGGGTCTCCCCTTCACCATAGGCAGGGACCAGAGGATTGTAAATGGGGCTGCCAGAGTTATAGTAGGCATTGGCGCCGGCCAGAGCACCCTCACCGCTGTACACCAGATTGGCCCGGTAGTTCTTCATGTCCGGGTTGAGCAGCTGCTGCATGGAGTAAATGTAGGTGTCGGCGTTGATGGGGGTGCCATCCTGCCAGGCGGCCTCTTCGTTCAGGGTGACCTCGTACACATAGCCCTCAGTGACGTCCTCGGGGTTGGTGCCTTCCGGCAGGGTGACATTGTACTTGGTCAGATCATCCTGATGGTCGGCGGTCACGTCGGTGACGGAGGTAGCCATTTCATACACCCACTGGTACACGCCGTTCTCAGTGTCCAGCGGCATCATGGTCACCATCTGGCTAGTAATATAACCCATGATACTGGAATCTGCGTTGGTCTCCCAGGTGTGGGAGTTCCAGTTGGTGCCCAGAGCTTCGGAATAGTCCCGGTAGGTGTAGCTGACACCTTCGCCGGTGGTACCGGAGCTGGGGTTTTCGCTGCTGTCGGTTCCAGGGTTGGTACAGCCGGCCAGCAGACCGACGCACATTGCCAGAGCCAGCAGCAAAGCCACAAGCTTTTTCATGTTCTTTCCTCCTAAGAATAAGTTTAGGGATCTATACTGAACAAGGATTTTATCCTCTGTTCACAAAAGCAAGCCCAGCCCCAGGGGCAGGCTGCAAAAAGGGACGCCCCTTTTTGCAAGTTCCCCGCCGTCTTTAGGGGCTAAGCCAGCGGGGAACACATCATTGTGCAGGATTCGAGATTAAAACTTGCAATTTTCATCCTTGAATTTTACGCATTCAATTATAGCACAGATCTCCCTGAAAACCTACACAAACCCGCCCAGCCGGTTTAGAAATTCCCCCACCAGAAAACGCCCATTTTTGTAGGAAGTGCACAATATTTTGTCAGGATCTCCCGCTGCCACCTTCCAGTCCGGGTGGCGGTCTATGCCCAGACCAGGCCCCGCCGAGCCCTGTTCAGAGGATGCCTGTCAAATCAAAGCTGTCCAGCCAATCGCTGGCCGCCTGGCACACTCCACGTAGGCACGCCTCCTCAAAGGGGGACTCCAGCCCGGCGTTTTTCAAAAGCTGGGTGAAGGTGCGGCTGCCCCCCTGACGAGTATAGGCCATGTAGTGGTCCCAGGCGTCCTTCCGGTCCTTCTGGATCAGGGCCCAGAACTGGAGGGACACGGTCTGGGCCAGGCAGTAGTCGATGTAGTAGAAGGGGCTGGAGTAGATGTGGTGCTGGCGCTGCCAGCCCTCCCCCTCGCTGTAAAAGGGAATCTCCCCGTCCAGGCGCATCCAGGGCATATACACCCCCAGCAACTCCTTCCACACCGCATGGCGCTGGGCGGGGGTCATGTCCGGGTTGGCGTACACCTCGTGCTGGAAGTGATCCACCATGGTGCCGTAGGGGATGAAAGTCAGCGCACCGGACAGATGGCTGTACAAAAACTTTTTCGCGTCGGGGCCGAAGAAGCCGTCGGCCCAGGGCTCGGCGAAGAACTCCATGGACATAGAGTGGACCTCGCAGGCCTCCATGGAGGGCCAGGCATACTCCCCGGGCACCCGGTCCCGGTTGGTCCAGTAGGCGAAGGCGTGGCCCGCCTCGTGGGTGACCACCTCCACATCGTGCTGCGTACCGTTAAAGTTGGCGAAAATGAAGGGGACCTTATACTCCCGGATACCGGTGCAGTAGCCGCCGGACTGTTTGCCCTCGGTGGACAGCACGTCCAGCAGCTCATTGTCCAGCATGGTGCGGAAGAACACGCTGGTCTCCGGGGACAGCTCATCGTAGAACTTCCTGCCCTGGGCCAGGATGTCCTCCGGGGTGCCCACGGGCTTGGGGTTGCCGGAGCGGAACTCCAGGGCGTTGTCGGCAAAGCTCATGGGGTAGGCCTTGCCCAGGCGCTGGGCCTGCTTGCGATAGACCTTGTCGGCCACAGGCACCAGGTACTTCACCACCGCGGCGCGAAACTTCTCCACATCCTCCTTGGTGTAGCAGTTGCGGCCCATGCGGTAGTAGCCCAGGGTGGTATACCCCTCATAGCCCAGCTTGCGGCCCATCTCGTCCCGCAGGTGGACCAGCTGGTCGTAGATGGCGTCCAGCTTCTCCTGGTTGTCCTTATACCACTGTCCCTCCGCCTTCCAGGCAGCCAGGCGGCGGGCGTCATCCGGGTCGTTTTTGAAAGGGGTGAGCTGGGACAGGGTGTACACCCCGCCCTCAAAGGGGATCTGGGCGGAGGCCAGCAGCTTCTCATACTCCTGAGTGAGATCATTCTCCTGCTGGAGCTGGGGGATGATCTCCGGGGAGAAGGTCTTGAGCTCCAGCTCGGCGTTGACAAACATCAGATCGCCGTACTCCCGGGCGAAGTCCTCCCGGAAGGGGGAGTTCAGCATTGCCCGGGTCCAGGCCTGGCCATACTCCTGAAGCTCCGGACCGGCCGCGTTCCAAAACTTCATCTCCTCGTTGTAAAACGCATCCCGGGTGTCAATGGAGTGGCGGATATGGGCCAGGGTACCCATGGTGCCCACATGCTCGTTGTATTTCTCGAACTCCAAAAAGACCGCTTTGGCCTGCTGATAGCCGGCGGCGTTCCGCAATTTTTCGATATAATCTGACAAGGCGGCCTTAACCGTCTCCAGGTCAGGGCGCTCATAGGGCATTTCATGGAATTTCATCGCTGCTTCCTCCTGCCGTTTTGAAAGAAGTATAAGTCATTATAATACAAACCGCCCCGTTGAGCAAGGTGAAAATTTTATCCTTTGCAACGGCAGCCGCCGAAACTTGCGAAACCCCGCTCCCCTTATGGGCGCGGGGTTTTCCGCAGCACTCGGGCGCTTCACTCGTACACCGCCCGGCTGCCGCCGATGAGCTTGGGCCGGGTACGGGCGCACAGCAGGATGGCCTGTCCAATGTGGTCCAAACTCAGCCGCACCGGCACCGCCACGTCCCGCAGGTGCATCCCGATGAGGGTGCCGCCGATGTCCAGCCCCGCATGGGCCCGGATGTGTTCCACCGCCACGGGTGAGGCAAAATTTTTCCAGGCCGTGGCGGCAAAAGAGCCGCCGGCCTTGGGCTGGGGCACCACCCACACAGGATCATAGCCGTACTTCCGGGCGCATGCCTCCTCGATGACGAGGGCCCGGTTGAGGTGCTCGCAGCACTGGGCGGCCAGCCAGATCTTCCGCTCTCGCAGCACCGGGTAGATGCCGGCAAACACCGCCTGTGCCGCCTCCAGGCTGGAGGCGTGGCCAATCTGCCCGCCCACCATCTCCGAGGAGGAGCAGCCCACCACGACCAGGTCGCCGGGGCGCAACCCGGCCGCCTCCAGCAGCTCTACTGTTGCCTGCCGTCCCTGGGCGGTCAGACCCTCCAAAGAATTCACCATTACCAGATTCACCTCCATCCATGACAGCATTCAAAGTCTGCGCAGCAGGTCCATCAGGGGGACCATGATGAAATGGGGGATAAATTTCGCCGTCAATCGGTGGAGCATGCACACCGGTCCCGGGGCGGACACCCACAGGTTCAGCCTGCTGTCCACTAGGGCCCAGCGCACCACGTTTCTCGCCCTGGACGCCAGGGGAAAGTGGCGGAATCCACCCGGCTCGTGCTCTTTTGCCTTGGGGATGAACTCTGTGTCCTTCACCCAGTAGGGGCACACCGCGGTGACGTGGATCCCCCGGCCCCGAAGCTCGTAGTGGAGGGTCTTGGTGAAACTTTGCAAAAACGCCTTGGTGGCCGCGTACACGTTGAGCTCCGGCATGGGCTGAAACCCCGCAGTGGAGCACAGCTCCAGCACCCGGCTACCCCGGTAGAGATAGGGCAGGCAGGCGCAGGTGACGTCCACCGCGGCCTTGCAGTTCAGCTCGATCATGGCCTCGTTGTCCCGGTCCGAGATCTCCCAGGTCCTGCCGATTTTGCCCAGCCCCGCGGCGCACACCAGCACAGAGATCTCCGGGCGCTCCCGCTCCAGCAAGGCCTTCAGTTCTTCAATACTCTCCCGCCGGGTCAAATCCATGGGCAGGGGCCGCACCGGATGGGCACAGCACAACTTCAACTCCGCCAGCCGGTTCTCCCGCCGGGCGATCACCCACAGCTCGTCCAGTTCCAGCCCGCTCTCCCGATCCAACTGCCGGGCAAACTCCCGGCCCAGGCCGCTGGAGGCTCCGGTCACCAACGCGATTTTCACAGGCTTCCCCCTTATCTCCGTCTGGGCCACTTACAGGCCGTACAGCCGGCTGTACTTCTCCACCAAGTAGTCGGTGTACACGGTGGGGTCAAAGTCTCCACAGGCGTTTTTCACCACTTCCGCCGGGGTGAGCAGGCCGCCGTATTGGTGGACCTTGTCCCCCAGCCAGGCGGACACCTGGGACAGGTCTCCCCGGGACACCGGGCCCCACACGTCGAACTCTCGCTCCATGTTTTTCAGCATCTGGGCGCCATAGGCGCTGCCCAGGGCGTAGGAGGGGAAGTACCCGAAGGAGCCGCCAGACCAGTGGGAGTCCTGAAGGCAGCCGCGCTTGTCGTCGGGCACGTCGATTCCCAGATACTCCTTGTACAGCCGGTTCCAGACCTTAGGCACGTCCTTCACTTCCAGGGTGCCGCCGATGAGCTGCTTTTCCATCTCGTAGCGCACCATGATGTGCAGGCAGTAGGTCAGCTCGTCCGCCTCAATGCGGATGAGGGTGGGCTGGGCGCGGTTTACCGCCCGGTAGAACTGCTCCGCCGTCACGCCAGCCAGCTGCGCCGGGAAAAACGCCCGCATCTTGGGGAAAATGGCCTCAATAAAGGGGCGGGAGCGGCCGATGAGGTTTTCGTAGAACCGGGACTGGCTCTCGTGGACGCCCATGGACACCCCTCCGGCCAGACAGGTATACTGGATGTCATCCCGGATGCCCAGCTCGTATTTGGCGTGGCCCCCCTCGTGGATGACGGAATACATGGAGCTGGCCACGTCATGGGGATCGTAGTTGGTGGTGATGCGCACATCCTTGTTGTTGAAATTCAGGGTGAAGGGGTGCTCCGTCTCCCCAATGGTGCAGTGGGCCCGGTCCAGCCCCATCACTTCCATGAGGTAGTCGGAAAATTTCCGCTGATCCTCCACAGGATACTCCCGGTGGAGGAAGCTGTCGTCGGGCTGCGCCTTCTCCCCGATGGCGTGGATCACCGGCACCAACTTTTCCCGGATGGCGGTGAAGAACTTGTCCAGATAGGCCATGTCCACCCCACGCTCATATTCGTTGAGCAGGGCGTCGTAGGGAGCCTTGGTGTCGTCGTAGTAGCCGGCAAACTTTCGGTTAAAGGCCACCAGCTGCTCCAGCACCGGCTGGAAGGAGGCAAAGTCGTTGTTCTCCTTGGCCTTGTGCCACACGTCGCTGGCCTCATTGGTCAGCTGGGCGTAGGCCATGTACTCTTCCGCCGGGATACGGGACATCTGCCGCCAGCTGCGCTTGAGCTCCTCCACCTGGCGGCGCTGGGAGAAGGTCAACGCCTCCCCTCGCCGCTCCAGAAAGTCCAGCAGTTCTCCCACCGCCGGGTCGGCGAACAGCTTGTGGCTCTCCCCGGCCAGGATGCCCAGGGCCACCCCCCGGCCCTGGGCGGTGTCCCTGGGTGCCACAGTGACGCTGTCCAGGTACAAGGACGAAGAGGCGCATTGATAGGCGTACATCTTTTTCTGAAGGGTTTCCAGCTCCTCCAGCGCTTGGTTGAGTTCCATGGGTCATTCCTCATTTCTGATGTAAGTAATATGTAGTATTGCGCCCAACCTTCGGCGCTATTTCTCCCGGGGTCTCTCTCTGGCCGGACACTGCACCAGCCTGACCCCGTCCCGCAGGCTCAAATCCCGGGCCAGGGCCAGCCCCTGGTCGTCCAAGCCGCCGTCCCGGATGACCACCGTGCCCCGCCACAGCCCCGTGCGCCGCAGCCAGAGCAGGGCCCGCACCCCCTGTTCCAGCTCCTCGCCGCCGCCGCGGGCTTCCAGGACAATCCGGACGGGGCAGCGCAGGGGCAGCAGCAGCCAGCCCACCCCCAGCCAGATCAGGCACACCAGGCCGAAGGCCGCCAGCAGGGACAGCAAAACCTCGAAAAACATCATTCTCTCCCCACCTCCCAGGCCATTCTATGCCCTGGGCATGGGTTCCGTCACAAATTGAACCACTTCAGCTCCACTTTGCCGTCTTGGATTTCAATGGCGGAGTAGGCCCCGTGGCCAAAGAAATACCCGGGCCGGAACAGCTCCTCCTCCCCGGCCAGTCCCAGGTGCTTCAAAATCAGGGACAAAGAGCCGTTGTGGGCCACCACCAAGGTGTCCTCCCGCCGGCGGAGGATGTCCTCCACACAGGCCCCCACCCGCCGGGCCATCTCCTCTGGCCCTTCCCCCTCTGGAGGCGTGGTGTGGAACCAGTCGGTCACCAGCCGCATCACCAGATCCCCGTGGCCGGCCTGGGCTTGCTCCCAGGTGCAGTCCTCAAACAGCCCCATGTCCTGCTCCCGCAGGCCGGGGCAGGCCTCCGGTACGATTCCCCGGCCCTCCAGGCAGATCAGGGCCGTCTCCCAGGCCCGGGCAAGGTCGCTGGCCACGCAACGGGTAAAGGAGACCCCCTTGAGCTTCTCCCCCGCCTGTTTGGCCTGCTCTCGGCCCAGCTGGGTCAGGGGATGGTTTGAGCGGCCGAAAAACAATTTTTTCTCATTGCCCACAGACTGGCCGTGGCGCACCAGATAGAGATACAACAAACCAACTCCTTTGCGCAAGCGCCCGGGCTCATTCCAGCATTCGTTTTAGGTATTTGCCCGTGTAGCTCTCCGGGCAGGCGGCCACCTCTTCCGGCGTGCCGGTGCACACGATCTGCCCGCCCCCGGCGCCGCCCTCGGGACCCAGGTCGATGAGGTAGTCAGCAGTCTTGATGACGTCCAGATTGTGCTCGATGACCACCACAGTGTTGCCCTTGTCCACAAACCGCTGGAGCACATCCACCAGCTGGTGGACGTCTGCGGTATGCAGGCCGGTAGTGGGCTCGTCCAGGATATAGATGGTGGAGCCGGTGGACTGCTTGGAAAGTTCGGTGGCCAGCTTCACCCGCTGGGCCTCGCCGCCGGACAGGGTGGTGGAGGGCTGGCCCAGCTTCACATAGCCCAGGCCCACGTCCATGAGGGTCTGGAGCTTGTTTTTCAGCTTGGGTAAGTTCTCGAAAAAGGGCAGGGCCTCCTCCACCGTCATCTCCAGCACCTCGTGGATGTTCTTGCCCTTGTAGCGCACCTCCAGGGTCTCCCGGTTGTACCGCTTGCCCTTACACACCTCACAGGGCACATAGATGTCCGGCAAGAAGTGCATCTCAATCTTCAACAGGCCGTCGCCAGCGCAGGCCTCACACCGGCCGCCCCGGACGTTGAAGGAGAAGCGGCCGGGCCCATAGCCCCGGCTCTTGGCGTCGGGGGTGGAGGCGAACAGGTCCCGGATATCTCCAAACAGCCCGGTATAGGTGGCGGGGTTAGAGCGAGGGGTGCGGCCAATGGGGGATTGGTCAATGTCAATGACCTTGTCCAAAAACTCGATGCCCTCGATGCCGTCGTGCTTGCCCGGCCGGGCCTTGGTGCGGTTGAGCTCCGCTCCCAGCCGCTTGTACAAAATCTCGTTGACCAGAGAGGACTTGCCGGAGCCGGACACGCCGGTGACCGCAATGAAGGTGCCCAGGGGGAAGTCCACATTGATGTGGCGCAGGTTGTGCTCGGCAGCGCCCAGCACCCGTAGCACCTTGCCGTTGCCCTCCCGGCGGTGTTCGGGAATGGGCACTTTCTTCCGGCCGGACAGATAGTCGCCCGTGATGGAGCCAGGGGTGTTCATCACCTCTTCGGCGGTGCCGCAAGCCACCACCTGGCCGCCGTGGACGCCCGCTCCAGGGCCAATGTCGATGATATAATCGGCGGCTCGCATGGTGTCCTCGTCGTGCTCCACCACAATGAGGGTGTTGCCCAGGTCCCGCAGGTGCTTCAAGGTGCCCAGCAGCAGGTCGTTATCCCGCTGGTGCAGGCCGATGGAGGGCTCGTCCAGAATATACAGCACCCCCATGAGGGAGGAGCCGATCTGGGTGGCCAGACGGATGCGCTGGCTCTCACCGCCGGACAGGGTGCCCGCCTGACGGCTCAGGGTCAAATATTGCAGACCCACGCTCTTCAAAAAGCCCAGCCGCTCCCGAATCTCCCGCAAAATGCGGTCGGCAATCATCATCTGGGTCTCGGTGAGGGTGATGGTGTCCAGGAAGGCCAGGGCCTCGTCCACGGGCATCTCACAGAACTGGTGGATGGAGATGCCGCCCAC
>DVKM01000037.1 GCA_018716015.1 Candidatus Enterenecus stercoripullorum
GCCGCCCACGTTGCTGGTCAGGCGGTCAACAAAGTCCTGCAGGGCAAACAGGGGGTTGCCGTTCACATACAGGAAGCAGCCGACCATAATGCCCAGGAACAGGGAGGAGTAAACCTCCTTCGTAATGAGAGCCAGAACGATTGCCACCACAGGGGGCAGCAGGGACACGACAGTCCCCCAGGCAGCGCTGGTGGGCGCGTCACCCTCTGCGAAGGCCACAGTGACCAGGATGGAAGCCAGGGCGAACAGGACTAACAGAAATTTGCCGAATTGTGTCTTGCGCGGTGAGCTCATAACAATCCTCCTATTCAATCTCTGAATCCTTAAAGCTCCCCAACCCAAGGACTCGTTGAACATCATAGCGGATCGTCAACAATTTGGCAATATTTTTTTGCGTTTTACAAAAAGTTTGTAAGCGCTTCACAGTTTGTCCACAAAATTTTTGTAAGGCCCGCACAAAAACCTGGAGTTTAGTTCCAGTATCATCCATTTTCTTTCATTTATCACCAATTCAGCAGTCCTCTTGGCAGCAAATTTGCATAATACGCACAAAAGCGTAAAACAAGACCCGCCCAGGCGGGCGGGTCTTGCTTCCAGTAGGTGTAAGGTTTGAAAATGCCGGTTAATCGCGCTGAGAGTGGAGGTTCATGGAGTGGTTGAGCTTGCCGATGATCAGCAGGACAGCCACCATGGAGACCACGGCGATGATCAGGTCGATCACCACGTTCTGGATCTGGCCGGCGATGATGTAGTTGACGAAGGCAACCGCCGCCACGGTGACCGCATAGGGCATCTGAGTGGCCACGTGGTTCAGGTGGTAGCACTGAGCGCCGGTGGAGGCCATGATGGTGGTATCGGAAATGGGGGAGCAGTGGTCGCCCATAACCGCGCCGCCCAGGGTGGCCGCGATGGCGATCATCAGGATGTCGTGGCCGGGGCCGATGTCAGCGGCAGTCAGCTCAGAGGCGCTGACGCCGGCGAACACGGGGATCACGATGGGCAGCAGGATGGTGAAGGTACCCCAGGAGGTGCCGGTGGCGAAGCCCAGGCCGCAGGCGATGATGAAGACCACGGCGGGCAGGAAGTTCTGCAGGCTGGAGCCGAAGCTGCGGACGAAGTCGGCCACGAACTCGGGGGCGCCCAGGGCCTTGGTGATGTCGCCGATAGTCCAGGCGAAGCAGAGGATCAGGATGGCGGGAACCATCTGCTTGAAGCCCTCGGGCAGGCAGTCCATCAGCTCGGTGAAGTTCATGGAGCGGCGGATCATGAAGTAGACCATGTCGATGATCAGGGCAACCAGGCCGCCGAGAGCCAGAGCGGGGCCGGCGGAGGTGTTGGCGAAGGCGGTGAGGATGTCATGGCCGCCGCCCTGGAAGCCGACGATCAGCAGGCCGGCCACGCAGCAGATGATCAGGATGATAACGGGGATGACCAGGTCGATGGTCTTGCCGTTGGGGTTGAACTTCATCTCGGAGGCATCGGCATAGGGCCGGTGCTCGGTGGTGTAGAGGTCACCCTTGGCGGCGTTGTCCTCGTGGGTCTTCATGGGGCCGTAGTCGATGTTCATGCAGGTCATCACGATGATGAACACCATGGTCAGGATGGCGTAATAGTTGTAGGGGATGGCCTTCAGGAAGATCTGGAAGCCAACCTCCTCGTTGCCGATAACGCCGGTGACGGCCGCGGCCCAGGAGGACACGGGCATCATGATACAAACAGGAGCGGCGGTGGCGTCGCACATGTAGGACAGCTTGGCGCGGGAGATGTGGTGGCCGTCCGCCACGGGGCGCATCACGTTACCGGTGGTCAGGTTGTTGAAGTAGTCGTCCACGCCCAGCACGATGGCCAGGATGAAGGTGGCCCACAGGGCGCCGGACTTGGTCTTGATGTGGGCAACAGCCCAGTCGCCGTAGGCCTTGGAGCCGCCGGCCCGGATCATCAGGGCCACCAGGGTTCCCAGCAGAACCAGGAACATCAGGATGGCGGCGTTGCCGCCCACGTTGGTGCACAGACGGTCAACGAAGTCCTGCAGGGCGGCCAGAATGTCGCCGTTGACGTACAGCAGGCATCCGACGAAGATGCCCAGGAACAGGGACGAATACACTTCCTTGGTGATCAGTGCCAGGACGATTGCCACCACGGGCGGCAGGATGGAAAAGATGGTGTTGTACGCGACGCTGTCAGGGGTCTCACCCTCGGCAAAAGCCACGGTGACCATGACGCATGCCAGGGCGAATACGACGAGCAGGAACCTTCCAAAGCGTTGCATTCGTGGTGAGTTCATAATAACCCTCCCTTTTTTTGTGTGAATCCTATAAGCCTCCCCAACCCTAGGATTCGTACCCTATAATACACCATTATTCACAATTTGGCAATACTTTTTGGGCAATTTTAATAAATTCAATCACACTTTAATGTGCTAAACCTCACATTTTCAGCAAAATGTTCTCATTTTGCAAGGATCTTTCCACCCGCTGGAACGTTTTCTCGTCCGGGCAGCGGATGGTGTGGAGGTGGATTCCGCCCGTCAGATCGGACAGCGGGCGGGCTCCGTGGGCCTCCACCCGGGTCAGGAACTCCTGCACGTCGTACCGGGAGCGCACACCCAGCAGCCCGGTGAGCTGGCCGTAGACCGGGTGCTCCACGATCACGTCCACCACCTCACCCCCGGCGTCCACGATGGCGTTGAGCTCCCGCTCCATATCCCCGGGCGCGTGGACGCAGGCCACCCGCCGCTCGATGCCGGAGCTTCCCCGGCCCAGCAGGTAGCCCCGGGGGGTGGCCGCGATGTCCGCACCCCCCGCCCGCAGCAGGGCCACGTCCCCCACGATGATCTGCCGGCTGACGGAAAACCGCTCGGCCAGGGCGGTGGCGCTCACCGGCCCGTCCGCCTCCTCCAGCGCCCGGGCCACCGCCCGCCGACGCTCCTGGGCACTGATGCCTGTCATCTGCCCATTCCCCCTTTCTGCCCTCCAGTATATCAGCTTCCCCACCCGCTGTAAATCACCTTGCTTTTTCCTTCGCACCGCGTTAGAATAGGGGTGCGATTCTGAACGGAAGGAGGCGGAGCCATGACGCGGGAGGAGGCCTTTGAATTTCTCGACCGGACGGCCCGGGGCATCGCCGAGATGTTCGGCTCCAGCTGCGAGACCCTGGTGCACGACATGGGGGATCCCCGCCACCCCATCCTCTCTATCTACAACGGACACGTGTCCGGCCGCACGGTGGGCTCCACCCTGGATATCCTGGGCACCGCCAAGGAGCTGGATCACGACGCCCTGGTCACCGACTTTGTCAACCTGTATGCCACCACCCCCTCGGGCCAGCAGGTCAAGAGCAGCACCTTTCACCTCATTGGGGACGGCTTCAATTTGGCCCTGGGCATCAACTTCGACTACTCCTCCCTGGTGTACGCCAACCGGATCCTGGTGGATCTCATGAGCGCGGAGGCGGATCTCCAGAGCGCCATGTGGCACGGGGGGGACAGCCGGCTGGCCGACATCTTTGACGAGTGCCTCACCGCCGTGGGCAAGCCGGTGAACGCCCTGAACAAGCGGGATCGGATGAAGATCATCGCCCTGCTGGATCAGAAAAACGCCTTTTCCTTCCGCAAGTCCGTGCCCTTTGTGGCCAAGCGCCTCCAGGTGTCCCGGTACACGGTGTACAAGTACCTGGGGGAGCTGTCCGGCGCCCAGCCGGAGGAGGCGGATGAGGAAGAAACCGATTCCAACTGATTCCATATCTATATATTAAGGAGGTACACTCCGTGTACGAGCAGCAGATCAACGCCTATTTTGACGCTCCCGCCCGCCGGGCCCAGCTGGTGGAGTCCATCTCCCGGCTGGTGCGCATCCGCAGCGTCCGGGAGGAGCCCCAGCCCGGCATGCCCTTCGGCCCCGGCCCCGCCGCCGCTCTGGCAGAGGCCCTGAAACTGGCCGGGGAGCTGGGCTTTGCCGTCAAAAACTACGACAACTACGTGGGCGCGGTGGATCTCAACGGCAAGGACACCGCCCTGCACATCCTCTGCCACCTGGACGTGGTGGGGGAGGGCACCGGCTGGACGGTAACGGAGCCCTACGAGCCGAAGGAGGTGGACGGCATGCTCTACGGCCGGGGCACCGACGACGACAAGGGGCCCGTGGCCGCCGTGCTGCTGGCCATGCAGGCGGTGAAGGAACTGGGGGTGCCGCTGCGCCGCAAT
>DVKM01000038.1 GCA_018716015.1 Candidatus Enterenecus stercoripullorum
AACTGGTTGTTCCCATAGCCCTGCAGATAGGCGTTGTGGTTATCCGTATCCAGCCACTCGGACACTCCGGTGTCGTCGGGATCGGCCACATCCGGCCCTTCGGGATCCGGCGGGGTGATGATGCCGCCACCACCGCTCTGCTGCGTGATGGTGAAGTCCAGTTCAAAGACGAATCCGTCGTAGTTTCCGACGCCAGTGACCCGGACGGTATAGGTCCCCACATTGATCATTTCCTGCACCGGGTTTCCTTCACTGTCATAGTAACCCACAGTGTAGTCCTGCTGCTCCCGCAGCGTGGTGACGGCACCGCCGTCGGGCGTGTAGGTGACCGTTACCATCGGGTAGTGGGCCTGACCATTGTAAATGACGCTGTAGGGTACCATGGTGACATGGAAGCCGCCCCAGGTGATCTCGTGGTCGCCGTCGCCATCCTCGATGCTGCCATCGTTGTCGGTGTCGCCGTCGCCGCCGTCACCGCCTTCGCCGCCTTCCCCAGGGGTAGGATCAGGTGGGGTGATGGTGTAGGTCAGGTCGAAGCCACCCTGGTAGTTGCCAGTCATGGTAACCCGCACGGTGTACTCGCCCACCGCCACCATCTCGGCCACTTGCTCTCCATCGCTGTTCCAATAGGTCACGGTATAGTCCGTATCCCGCTGCAGCGTGGTTGCCTGCTGGCCATCAGGCTGGTAGGTCACGGTGATGGTGGGATTGTGGGGCTGACCGTTGAAGGGCTGGGATACGGGGCTCATCTCCACCCGGAAGCCGCTGACGGTCTCAATGATGCCGTCGGGCGTATCCTCGTCGTCAGGGCCGCCCACGTCCTCGATGTTGCCGTCCTCATCGGTGTCCGTGTCGGGATCCACCACGCCGTCGCCGTCCTCGTCCCCCTTGTCGGGATTGGGATCAGGCTCGCCGTCGCCATCCTCATCCACACCCGGCTGGCCGTCGCCATCGGGATCGGTGATGTCAATCGGGTTGATGATAACAGTCACGCCGCCGGTGACGGTGTAGTTGCGCAACGCGCCGCTGTCCGTTACGGTATCGCTCAGAACAGCGTCAAGCATGTGCTCGCCTGCGCTCAGGCCGTTGGGCACCGTCACGGACACGGTGACCGTGGACTCGTCAGCAGGTAGGATACCACTAACACTGTAGTGCTCATCCTGCACCAGTTCGATGGGCCCAGTATAGCCGTAGATGTACTCGGGCTGGGTGAGTTCCGTCACAGTGACAGGCCGCTGGTTGATGATGAAGCTCTCATAGCGGTAACCGGTGTAATTGCCAGTGCCCTGGATGGTCACGGGATAGGTGCCCGCATTGGTCTGAGCACCCACATCCACCGTATAGTCTGTATCTACCGTGATGGACTGGGTCTCAGAGTCCGTGAGGCTGACAGTGGGGCTCTGCTGTGTACCATCATAGGTGTAGTCGTTGGCGCCCAGGCCGACGACAGAGATAGTATCGTCATTGACGTTCTTGGGGTTGATAACCACGATCACGTTAGCACTACCTTCCGCAGCCGTGTAGGTCACGGTGTAGATTCCCGCATTGATCATCTCGTAGCTATCAGTCAGCTCCACAGCTGTGCCGCTGTTGTAGGACACGGTGATTCTGGTGGGAGTGACCCGTGTACCTTCCTCGGTCTGAATGACGATGCCATCCAGCATGGAGACCCGGTTCTGGCCATTATAGGTCATGGTAATGACTCCATTTTCCGCATTGATGGAGATGTCATCGTTATCGGGGTCCTCAGGGTCAGGTTCGGGGATAACGGGGTCCAGAGTACCCCTGGCCGGCAGGCGGACGAAGGTGTCGGTGCCCAGGGAGCCATCATAGTCGCCGGTTCCGATGGCTGTGATGACGTACATGCCCGGCTCACGCAGCTGTGTGCTGGGATCAGTCAAGGGCTGGGCGGTAGAGAGGTTGCCGTCCCCGTCATACACCTGATAGGTCAGAGTATAGTCGCCGTCCCCCTGGGTCAGGGCCATACCGTCCAGCTCCACGTCCACGGTGATCTCGGTCGTGCTGTCCTCATAGGGCAGGGAGTCGGGATTCACTGTCACATCCAGGTGGAGCAGTTCCGCCACGATCTGGAAGGTGACCGTCTGCTCCATGCCGTCGTACTCGCCGATGCCGGTCACAGTGACGGTACCGTTACCAACATTCAGGTTCGGGCCGTAGCTCAGCTCATAATCCACACCTTGCTCCAGCAGGAGGCCGTTGGAGTCCGTCACGGTAGGTACCGGCTGGATGGCCTCCCCAGTGTAGACGTAGGTGAGATTGATATCGCTGATCGTCCAACTGTCGCCCCTGTTGATGGTGAAAGTCAGCACCACGGTTCCGGTGTAGTTACCAATGCCAGTGATGGTCACCGTGCCGGTACCAGAGATATTCAGACCGTAGGACAACCCGTAGTCGCTGTTCTGCCGCAGGATCTCACCCCGCGTCTCATCCAGAACGATGGGCTCGGGCCGGATGGCAGAGCCGTTGTAGTTGTAGCTGTTCTCCACGCCTGTGACGTCGATGTCATCCACCGCAGTTCCATTGCCGATACTCTTGGGATTGATGGTGAAGTTGGCCGAACCGCTCATATTGGCATAGCTGGTGTTGGGCATACCCTCCACATAGACCGTGGCAGTGCCGCGGCCCAAGTTGTTCTCATACCGCACGGTGTAATGCTCACCCAGCGTCAGCGTCCTGCCGTTGTATCTGACCACCAGCTCATCCTCCGTGAGGGTGATTTCACTACCGGTGTAAGTCTTGTCGCCGATCTCAGCAATGGTCAGCGCCCCGGTCCCAGTGACGTTGGTGATCTCGTAGGCGGCAGTAAAGGTGCCGTTGTAGCCCCGCTCCGCCACACCTTCCAGCTGGATAGTGTACTGGCCCACCTCGGTCATGTTTGGCACAGTCTCGCCCTCGGCGTTCTGGTATCCGGTGATTTCGAAGTCCTCATTCAATACCAGCATCTGGCCGTTGTGGGTGACCACCACGGCGGGATTGTGGGCCTCTCCGGTATAGCCGTCTCTGGCCGGATACACATATACCCGGAACACGTTGTCCCCGTCCTCACCGTCGCCTCCTCCGGGCGGGGTGATGGTGGCCTGACCAACATTGACAGGACTATTCAGCGTCAACTGATAGTTTGCCACGTCAGCTCCGGACAAATAACCTCTCACAGCGTTGGGGTGCTCTCCCACACCCAGACCCACAGGTACATACAGGTTGATGTCTACAGTGTCGCTGTTCACGATTTGGTTGCGAATCTGCGTCTCAAGCGCGTCCAAGTTCACGGTGGTATAACCGAAGGTCACATTCACGGGGTCGGTGACGCTGATGGACTTGGGCGCGATGGTGTAAGTCGCGGTGAGATAGCCGGTGAAATTGCCGGTGCCGGTGATGGTTACCAGGTAGCTGCCCGCGTCGGCGGTCTCCGAGATGGCATCCAGGCCGGCCACGGTGTAGGCACTCGAGCCCAGTTGCTGGTATCCCGAAGCCATGTCATTGTCGGTGACGGTGATCGACTGCGTGGTAGGAACCGTCGGACTCACATCACCATAGGTATGACCACCCACACCGGTGACCTGCGCGTTGCTGATATCCTGCGGCTGGATGTAGATCGTCGCGGTGGCGCTACTCTGGGCATAGTTGTCGCTGCCCTGCACATGGATGGTGTAGATACCGGCGTCGGTCATATCAACCGATTCCGCAGGCTCCTCCGCCCCGTTGTTGTAAGACACGGTGACGGTGTAGTACTGATCATCAATCGGCTCGTTATCAACACTGATACCCAGATCATTCAGCACGTCGCGCTGATTGGCTCCGGTGTAGGTCAGCAGATGATCATTGGCTTCTAGACCGGTGATGACGAAGCGGTTCTCAGTGCCGTCGCCGCCGCCACCCGTGGAGGTATTCGCCGCGGTGCGTACGAAGATGACCGAGCCGCTGTTGCCGATGTAGGTGCCAGTGCCGGTGGCGGTGATACGATACATACCCGCATTGTCCAGCTGGGTGGTCAGGTCGGTCAGGCTGCCCCGAGGCGTCCAGTTGCCGTTCACATACTCTTCAAATGTGAGCGTGTAATCCTGCGTAATGTTCAGCAGATCACTTCCCATGGTGACGCTGACATTCGGGTCCTGCTCACCCACAGCAGACATCTGCGGGGTGACAGTCACGGTGAATCCGCCGCTGGCGCCTCCGCCGCCCACAGGAGTGATCTGGAAGTAGCCTGCGCCGCTGGCACCGGTATAGTTGGCGCCGGTGCCGGTCACGTTGACAGTGGCCTGACCAATCCTGTCGTTGTCCACATACTCCACGTCAAAGTCATCGCCGAGCGTCAGCACGTTGCCGTTGCTGTCATAGACCACCAGAAGTCCGTCCACAGTAACGCCGTCCGGCACAAGTTCCTGGCTGGGAATGGGCGCCACAGTCAGCGTGCCGGTGTAGGGCAAAATCGTGAAGTTCCGCTCAACAGTTTCGGTGTAGTTTCCGATGCCGCCAATGGTAACAGTGGCCTGGCCCGCATTGAGGTTGCCGCTGTAGGCCAGGGTGAAGTCCCGATTGAGCACCAGGGTCTGCCTGGTATCGGGAACCCCCGTGTCCAAAACCGTGGGGAGGGGCTGCTGCAGGGAGCCGTTGTACTCCACGTTGGTCAGGCCGCTCACGGAGATAGTGCCCACCGCGATGGACTTGGGTGCAATAGTGTAAGTACCGTAGCCCAGCGCACCGCCGTCGTTGGCCCTGACAGTGAAGCCGTATGTGCCCGCGTCGATTCCCTCCCCGGAGTACTGTACCTCATATTCGCCCTCATCCAGCGGATCGCCGTTGCTGGCAGTGACAGTAATGGTGGGCCGCTGCACCTGGCCGTTGTAGGTAAAGGTGCCGCTACCGGTGACATCATAGCTCACGTCCACGTCCAGGCTGGTTTGCAGCCACACGGCGTAGTAGGTACCGCCGTCAGCGTCCACGGTAATGGACAGGTCGCCAATAGTGGCGCCCGTCTGGGTGCTCCAGCCGGCGAAGGTGTAGTTCTCCCGGGTGGCAGTGGGGCGCAACACCGTACCGTAGGTCTGGCCTGTCAGGTTCACGGTACTGGCAGCGGTCTGACCGCCGATGGCGTCCACCGTGCCGCCGTTGCCGTTCAGGGTGATGGAGACGTCCGTCCTGGGTCGGTAGACGGCGTAGAAGGCGGTGGGGGCGTTGAAATTGTTCCGCGCCGCCAGCTTCGCCGAGGTAATGGGGCTGGCCACGGGGCTGTTCTCCGCCCAGCCGGCGAAGGTGTAGCCGGACTGCTCAGTGGCGAGGCCCTCAATCGTGGTCAAATGCTCCGTCAGGGCGGTGCCGTAGGTGGCCTCCAGCGTGGTTTGCGAGCGCACCCAGCCGTCCTCCTCCGTCCAGGTGTAGAAGGACAGTGTGACGGGGGCGTACTCGATGGTAAAGTGCACCTCGCGGCTGCCGGTGTAGTTGCCGGAGCCGGTGATGGTAACGGTGGCCTCGCCAGCCTGGACGTTGTCCTCATAGGACAGGTGGAAGTCCGTGCGGTTATTCAGGGTGATCTCAGAGCCGCCGGCCGGCGTATAGGTGATCTCGGGCACAGGCGTGTGGGCGTTGCCGTCGAAAACGAACGGGCCATCCAGCGGGGCTACGGTGATCTCATCAGTGGTATCCGCTGCCTCCGAGATGTCCTTGGGGTTGATCCGGAAGGTGGTGGATCCCGTCATATTCCCATAGGTGTTGCCCCTGCCCTGAACCGTGATGGTGGCCTGGCCAACATCTCGGTTTCCGCTGTAAATCACCTCATACTCCGTGCCAACCTCCAGTATCTCGCCCCCATAGGTGACAACGATCTGAGGCTGGATGTCCTGCCCGGTGTAGGTGTACTCGTCGGCGCCATCGATGGCCACAACGAGGTTCCCACCCGTTCTGGGCGGGGTGACCTCAAAGCTCCCTTCCGCCGTACCGGAGTAGTTGCCCCTGCCGGTGATGCGGACAATGTAATTGCCCACCTCGACCATGCCGCCGGTGTTGGTCACGTCCGTGTTGCCTGACTCCCCAACGAGGAGGTAGCTCACCTCGTAATCCGTGTTGCGTGTCAGCATCCGGTTTTGATAGGTCACGAGGATAGTGGGGGTATGGGCGGCGCCGTTCCACTCGTGAGAGGTGGGCGCCACGGTGACAACAAGGTCTCCCTCCTCAGCGGATGACAGGTCCACGGCGGACACGTCCACCCCGGACTGGATGTCCAGCACATAGTTGGCCATGTCAGCGCCACTCAGGGTGCCGTGGAGGTGAGGATGGTTCTGACCCACCTGCAGGTTGCTGTCCACATACAGGTGGATCTCCACATCGTCCCGCTGGCCGTCGACCGTCAGAACCTGATCTTCCGCCTGGGACAGATAGTCAGCCAGCGACTCGGCAGTGTCCGTGTAGCCGTATTCCAACTGCACGTTGCCCATATCCGCCCCATTCCATGTGCCGCCTACCTGGATCCGCACAGGCTCAATGGTAAATTCGAAGCTGTTGGAGCCGGTGTAGTTGCCGGTGCCGTTGATGGTCACCACATAGGTGCCCGCACCGGTGTGGGCCTCATGGTTGTGAGCCACCTCCGTGTAGTCCCTATCGGCCTGCAGGGTGGTAGCGGTCGCCCCCGAGGCAAGCCCGTCGTCGGTGACGGTGTAGGGGTGGTCATGGGCCTGGCCGGTGTAGGTCACGGTAAAGCCGCCCGCTTGCTGCGGAGCAATGGTGGCATTGCTGATGTCCCTTGGCCGGATATAGATGGTCAGGGAGCCGCTCAGGCCATTGTAGTCGCCCAAGGCGTCGCCGGTGACCCGGACCGTATACACGCCCGCGTCCACCATGTTGCCCGTGGGAGTAGCGATCTCTTCACCGTTGTGGGTGACCGTATAGGTGAAGTCGCCTTCGTTCAGGGTGGTGTCGCTGCCGCCGCCGCCCGGCCTTACCACCACCAGCTCGTCCAGCAGGGAGCTGTGGTCCACGCCGTCGTAGACGAGCACGGTGCCGCTGGTTTCCAGACTGACCCTCAGTCCGTTCTCATCGCTCAGCGCGGTGCGCACGAAGGTGGCAGTACCGCTGGTACCGGTAAAGGCGCCCGTGCCGGTGGCGGTGACGCGGTAGATGCCCGCCTCGGCCATCGTCTCGTCAGTGGGCGTCCAGGAGCCGTCCGCCTCACTGTACCTGTCATAGGACAGCTGGTAGTTCTGGCCCAGAGCCGTCGTCGCAGTGGAGGTAACCTCGATATCGGGCACGCCGTCCCCCACGGGCATCTGGACTGGGTTGACCACCACGTTCAGCCGGCCGCCGCCCTGGGCCACGATCTGGAAGCGCCCGGTGGCAGACTTGCTGGCGTAGTTGCCCTGACCGGTCACAATGACCGTGGCCTGTCCAATCTCCTGGTTGTTCTGATACTGGACCGTATACTCGTCGTCCTGGAGCAGACGGCGGTTGCTGTCATACACCAGAAGGGTGGTTCCCTTGGTCAGCTCGATCGCCGATCCGGTGTAAGTCTGATCCGGAATGGGCACGATAGTCAAGTCGCCGTCAGGGGCCACAATCTGGAATTGGATTTCCCGCGTCCCCTGATAGTTGCCCACGCCGCGGACCGCCACAGTGCCGCCGCCCACGTCGGTGTTGGCGCCAAAGCTCAGGGCGTAGTCTGTGCCCAGCGCGAGCACGCCACTGGTCGTGCCGGGGATGGCCGTGTCGGTGACGGTGGGCTGGGGCATGAGGGTGGAGCCGGTAAAGTCATACTGGGTCTCTACCCCGCTCGTGCTCACAGACTGGTCGGCGATGTCCTTGGGCTGAATCTCAAAGGTGGCAAAGCCCTGCCGCCCCTGATAGGTCACCAGGACGGAGGCCACACCCGCGTTGGTGTTGTTAAACCACTCAACGGAGTAACCGTCCGCGCCACCCTCAGTGATGGTCTGGTTATTGTAGGTGACGGTGAGGGCAGGGGTCTTTTCGGTTCCGTCGTAGACCTGCTCACCGGCGGCCACGGAGACGTCTAGCGCCGCCGCGATCCAGATGGCGTAGTAGGTGGCGCCGCTAGACACCGCGATGGTGGGATCCAGCTCGCCCACCGTGTCGTCCTGATCCAGGGACCAGCCCACGAAGATGTAGCCGCCGGAACGGGTGGGTTGCTGATAGCCCTGCTGCATCGACAGCCTCTGGCCGTAGGTGGTGTTGGTCAGCTGCACAGTGCCCTGGTTGCCCGTAAACGTACCGCCGTTGGCGTTCAGCGTAATGCTGATGTTACTCTGCGGCGTGTACACTGCGTAGAAGGTAGTGCCAGCGGAGAAGTCCCTCATGTTCAGCACGTCACTAATCCGCGTACCATAGGGGCCGTTCTGCGCCCAGTGGGAAAATGTGTAACCGTTGATCTCTCTTTCCAGGCCAGTCACCGTGTTGGCCTGGCCCGCGTCCGTGATGCTCTGGCCATCGGGTACAGAGATCGTAGTGGGCGCGCTCTCCCAGGTGGTGCCGTTGAAGGTATAGAAGGATAGAGTGATATCGTCCGCGTAGACCGCGTAGTAGGTGGTGTCCTCATAGGGCACGAGAGCACCTGTAAGGCTCGTAGCGCTGATGCGATCCTCCGAAGAAAGGATGGACCAGCCGATGAAGGTTGCGTTCACGCCATCCCCTTCATAGGGTGTAGGCACCTGCATGACAGTACCCGGGGACTGCTGTCCCGTCTTTTCCTCATAGCTTCCCTGCGATGTGCTGTCGGTGAAGCCGTAGTCCGACACGAAGGTGATGCTCACCGGGTCGGTGCTGATGTAATAGAGGTGGAACTCGTTTACGTTCCTTGTCAGTAGCACGAAGTCGTCGCTGGCGGCGCCGTCCAGGATATAAGTCGGGTTGTCATCCACGAGGCTGGCCACCCGCTCCAGATCCAGGACAAAGTCCCGGTCCAGGTAGGACCCCACCACGCCGCCATTAAAGCTGTAGGTGGTGGTGGCGCTTCCCATGTGGATAAACACAGTGTAGTCCGTGTAGGAGCTGTCAGCGTCATCCACAAGCACAGGGTACAGGTTGATGTAGGCATATCCGGCGCGGTATGACACATAGGTGACGCTGGCACCAGCATTATTCATTACCACTGTCCGGGGGATAATCTGGCCGGGCTGGTAGATACCGGTTCCAGTTGTGTTATTTGGGGTCAAAGACCAGCCTGCGAAGACCTTGCCAGCAGGCACAGCACCGGTAAACTCGGCCAGAGCCGGAGTATCCGCGTTGTCCACCCCTAAGTGGAAGTCGACCCCGTCTGAAGAGAAGCCAGGCGTATCGGCGTTTCCGTCCAGATCGTACCGGAACTGGAACCGGATCAAATCAGAGTTGAGCGCACCCGTACTATTATGGGCGTCGTTGAGGAGCTTGCCGTTGCGCTGGCCAGGCGATTGGGGGGTGGCTGAACCACTATAATCTACAACGGGATAAACTTTGTCCCCCCACCAATTTCCGCCAGTATTATTATTCGGCTCTAGACTGCCGATCTGGTCCCCGTTGGTATCGAACACGGGGAACCCAGTCACATAATGGCCAAAGGGGACCGTGACCTTGATGGTGGGCTGCTGCCCCGGATAAATGCCGGCACCCACAACCAAGTCTGCATTATTTATCGCACTACCGCTGATCGTGCGGTCATATGTGGCATCCAACGCATCGCCCACGACGGTGACGGTCATGCCGGGATAGCCTTGGTTTGTCAGGTTAATCCGGTCGATCTTTAGATCGTTGCAGATATTGCTAAAGGTGATGGTAGTCGTGCTGATATAGATGTTCCTCTGCTCCCCATATTGAAGGCTAAACTTCACCACCGCACGGGCCATGACCTGACCGTCGGAATCCAGAATGTTCGTCGTAGCACTTCCAGTCCAAGTGCTATTTGCAGTAGACTGCCAGGACCATCCAGTGGGCAGGTTCAGGGCCGTGCCGTTGATGACGATGGTGTCCACCACATAAGAATTGTTATCACGGGTCTTCGTGATGGTGATCGTCCTTGCGTTTTCACCCATACCGTTACGAAGTACTGCACTACCAGCATCCGTCGTTTCCCACACGTCATCGCCAAGCTTCACTTCAGCGCCGTGGTAGCTGCCACTTAGATTACCAGCGTTGTCGACATAATGGGTGTAATCCAAAGTAAAGTCAGAAGTATTGCCTCTGGCGGTAAAGTTGACCGTGATCTGACGGTCATACTGCGCAGTCGCACCGTCAAAAGATAAGGTGGTGGACTTGATCTGATAGCCGTCCTCAGCGGAACTGAAGAGCTCTCCAGTATGGCTAGCCGTGGTCTCTTGGATGTCTATGGTAGCATACTGGCCCCAGCGGAAATCAACCTCCAGGGATCCGTTCCGGGGAATCTGGTACGTAATTACTCGATTAGTGGTGGTGATTTGCGTGTTATCGATAAAGTTGCTCCCGCCCTGGCTGCTGGCCGTGATAGTCAGGGTATAGGCCTGGGTATACACCAGATAGATGCTCCAGTTGTCCCGGTCGAAAGCGACCTGGCCGGGCATGGTCTCACCAGTGACATAGTAGTAGTTGCCCAAAAGCCACACGCTGTCGATGGGGTAAGCGGTACCATCGGTGTGCCTCACCTCAGCGTGATCGAAGAAGTAAGCGCTGACACCATCCATGTGCGAGTTCCGCACCACTTGCTGAGCTACGTCGTTGGTGAGGACGCCGGGGGCAATGGTTTGGGCGGCGTTGGGAATTTCCACCCGACTGCCTGTGTTGCCGGGAGTCTGCTCCAGCACCGCATTGACGTCAATCGGCATGTTGCCGCCGGCGCGGTAGTTGAGGACGAGTCTCCTGTTCTGGTTTTTTGCGTTTAACACATCCTGATAGGTGAACCTGTCAAACGTATTCGAGGAGGTAAGGGTCCCCCAACTGGCTTGCTGAAAGTAATAGGTCAGGACGTTGCCCACCATGTTGGCGTCCACCGATGTCAGGCCATAGCCGACGACCATGCTGGTGGCGGACATCTCGCCATCGCCGATATAGAAGACAGCCCCCTCCAGAGTAACCTTATTCTTGCTCTCCTCTGTGAGCTTCAGCTTCATGTCGTCGTCGCCACCGTCCACGATGCGGACTTCAATCGTGGTCATATTATAGGCGTCCTTGACGAAGGTGACATCGTAGTATGCGTCGTCGGCGGCCTGTGTGCTGACGCCGGAACTGAGACTGTTTGCCAGCATCTCCGCTCCCGCCGCCAGCGCGGTCGTAGGAAGCAGACCCACGACCATGACCAACGCTAAAAGCGAGGCCAAAAAGCGTTTCTTCATAGATTGGATCTCCTTTTCTGTAATCTTACGTTTCTTCTTTCGCAGAGTCATTCAGGTAATCTCTCAAACCCCTGGCAGGTCTGAACACCGGCACCGTCAGAGCGGGCACGGAAACGCGTCCTCCGGTGTGAGGGTTGCGAGCGGTGCGGGCGGCCCGGCGCTTGGTGTAAAACACACCGAACCCCGCAACGTTAAACCGGTCCCCTTCCTCCAGCACCTCGGCCAGGGTCTGAAATACCGCGTCCATGATCTGGTCGCTGTCCCGCTTTGTCACCCCAGTCTTGGCGGCGACCCGACCAATGAACTCACGTTTCTGCAATGATTTCCCTCCTTTGATATATGGCTTCGCGTGTCCGGCAGGCGTGGCTCTTCCCCGCCTGTTTCCATCACATCCTCACTGCCGGCCGGACGGTTCGCGTGGCCCGCAGGACATAGGACTCGCCCGCGGTCCACAATCCGATATGCGTTTTTTTACCACAGTTATCACCCCCCTGAGACAAATTTCACATGCTGTTCCCTTTTCAAACTTGATTTTTTACATCCAATATCCGTAGAATCCCCTCAATTTTCCTTTATCATAGCATACGAAATGTTGAAACGCAATGTTATATCTGAATTTTTTTCAAAATCTATGGCACAAAAATTTTAGGCGCAATAGCCAGAGAATTGTGCGCTCTGGCTGTTGCGTCCTGTTCCGGCGCGGGTATCCCCGCCCTTTGCGCCGCGGTTTTTCCCCCAACCAGGCCGCCCGACCCGAGGAAAACCGACGAATATATTATGTATAGCTTTTTCCTTGTCATAGCGTACAATGCCTTGCATATCTGGCCCTCTCCCTGCCGCATGCGGACAAAATAACCCCGCCCCCGGGGCTGAGCCCGGGGGGCGGGGTTTGTTGGCTGCGCTATCTGGCCCAGTCCCGGCAGCGGTCCACCGCACGGCACCAATCAGACAGCAGTTTTTGCCGCGTCTGATCCTCCATATCCGGTTGGAAGGCGGTCTCGCACATCCACAGGTGCTTGATCTCCTCCCGCCCCTTCCACACGCCGGTGGCAAGGCCAGCCAAGTAAGCCGCCCCCAGGGCGGTGGTCTCCCGGATGGCGGGGCGGCGCACCTCTTTATTCAAAATGTCTGCCTGGAACTGCATCAGAAACCGATCCCGGCTGGCTCCGCCGTCCGCTTTTAACCAGTTCAGGAGCAGGCCGGTGTCCGCCTCCATAGCCCGCACCAGGTCGGCCACCTGGTAGGCGATGGACTCCTGGGCCGCCCGGATGATGTGCTCCCGCTTGGTGCCCCGGGTGATGCCCACAATGGCCCCCCGGGCGTACATATCCCAGTAGGGCGCGCCAAGCCCGGT
Source organism: Candidatus Enterenecus stercoripullorum (assembly GCA_018716015.1). GTDB lineage: Bacteria > Bacillota > Clostridia > Oscillospirales > Oscillospiraceae > Enterenecus > Enterenecus stercoripullorum. Next base: position 12,652 of record DVKM01000038.1, read on the forward strand.
AAATGCAGGCACCAGGTAGACTCCGCCGTTGTCGGGCACCTTCTGGGCATAGTATTCCGCGTCCCGGCTGTCGGTGAAAAAGCGCAGTTCGTCCCGCAGCCACTGGATGACCGCACCCCCCACGAACACTGAACCCTCCAGGGCATACTGCACCTTGCCGCCCAGGCCAATGGCGATGGTGGTGATCAGGCCGTTGCGGCTCTGGCAGGGTTCCTCCCCAGTGTTCATCAGCAGGAAGCAGCCGGTTCCGTAGGTATTCTTGGCATCGCCGGGCGCAAAGCAGGTCTGGCCAAACAGAGCGGCCTGCTGGTCCCCCGCCATGCCCGCAATGGGCACCTTGACTCCCTGGATCTCCGTATATCCGTAGATCTCACTGGAGGAGCGCACTTGGGGCAACATGGCCCGGGGGATGTCCAGGGCCTGAAGGAGCGTATCGTCCCAGTCCAGCTTGTGGATGTCATAGAGCATGGTGCGGGAGGCGTTGGTATAGTCGGTGACATGGGCCGCGCCCCCGGTGAGCTTCCACACCAGCCAGCTGTCCACGGTACCAAACAGGATTTCCCCCCGCCTGGCCCGCTCCCGGGCCCCCTCCACATGGTCCAGGATCCACTTGATCTTGGTGGCGGAGAAGTAGGCGTCGGGCACCAGGCCGGTGTCCTTTTGGATGTGGTCTCCATAGCCGTCCGCCAGCAGCCGATCCACGATGTCCGCCGTCCGGCGGCACTGCCAAACAATGGCATTGTAAATAGGCCGGCCCGTCTCTTTGTCCCACAGGATGGTGGTCTCCCGCTGGTTGGTGATACCGATGCCGGCAATGTCCGCCGGGTCGACGCCCGACTGGGCCACCACCTCCATCATCACGGAGTACTGGGAGGCCCAGATCTCCATGGCGTCGTGCTCTACCCAGCCCTCTCGGGGGTAGATCTGGGTGAACTCCCGCTGGCTGATGCCCAAAATGTTCTGCTCCCGGTCAAAGAGGATAACTCTGGAACTGGTGGTACCCTGGTCTAACGCAAGAATATAGTTGCCCATGGCTGTGTCTCCCTTCCCTCCACCACTTATAGGTTTCTTGTGGCCACCACGTCGGCTCCGGTGCCGCACACGTCATGGAGCACCACCTGGCCGGTCCGGACGGGGACAGTCAGCTCCACCCCGTCCAGGGCCCGCATCACCTGAAAGATTTTTTCCTTGGGTACCGCCCGGTCCGTCTTCACCGGACATCGGGGATACCGTCCCCCCACGCACCGTACGGTGGAGGTCACCACCCGAGTGGGGTGGGTCAGCTCTATTCTACCATACTCCGTCCCCCTGGGGCAACCGTTGCCAGTGACGGCATAGCCATGTTCCTCATCCACATGGAGATGGCACCCCTTGGGGCACACGATACAGATCAGTTCCTTCATTTCCCTTCCACCTCCCGAACAGATACTGTCAGCTCACCCGCCGCCCTGTCCAGCAGCACTTTGGGTAGGGAGATCTGTTCCATCTCGCCGGGGGACAGGTGCTCCCGCTTGAATCCGGCAATCCGGGCGCCTCCGGAGGTGACCAGAATCTCACTATCCCCGCACACCCGGTTCACCCGGAAGAATAGCTGGCACAGCTTTTCCACCTGCCCAGGGCGGATGCGCTGGGGTACCGTATAGGTCACCCCTCCCCCGTTTTTCACGGTCAGCAGGGCCCCGTCTGGACTCACCTCCCCGCCCAGTACATACCGGGCGGCGGCGCCGCCAGCCCTCTGGCTCTCCGCCGTGACAAAGTCCACCAGGTCGTGGACATGGCACACATTGCCGCAGGCGAACACCCCGGGCAGGGAGGTCTCCATATTTTCATACACCACCGCGCCGTTGGTGCGCCGGTCCATCTCGATACCCGCCTGACGGGTGAGCTCGTTTTCCGGGATGAGCCCCACGGACAGCAGCAGGGTGTCGCAGTCAAAGACCATCTCGGTATCCGGGATGGGGTTGCGGCGCTCGTCTACCTGGGACACTACCACCTGCTCCAACCGGCGCTCTCCCCGGATGTCCGTCACCGTGTGGGAGAGGTATAGGGGAATGCCGTAATCGTGGAGGCACTGGACGATGTTCCGGTTCAGCCCGCCGGAGTAAGGCATGGCCTACACACAGGCCAGCACCTTGGCCCCCTCCAGGGTCATGCGCCGGGCCATGATCAGGCCGATGTCCCCACTGCCCAGGATGACCAACCGTCTGCCCGGCATCCAGCCCTCCATATTCACATACCGCTGGGCCGCCCCGGCGGTATATACCCCTGCGGGCCGGGTGCCGGGAATGCCGATGGCCCCCCGGGTGCGCTCCCGGCAGCCCATGGCCAGCACGATGCTCCTGGCCCGCTCAATCCGGTAGCCCTCCTTCCGGCTCACCATATGCACTTCCCGCTCCTGGGTGATCTCCAACACCATGGCATCCAGACGCACTTCTACTCCGGTCTGCCCCAGCAGCTGGATGAAGCGTCCGGCGTACTCCGGGCCGGTGAGCTCCTCCTGGAAGTAGTGCAGGCCGAACCCATTGTGGATGCACTGGTTGAGAATGCCGCCCAGCTCCTGGTCCCGCTCCACGATCAGGATCTTCCGCAGCCCGCTGTCCCAGGCCGCGCAGGCAGCGCTCATCCCCGCCGGGCCGCCGCCCACCACGATGAGGTCATACATGCCATCCGCCCCCTTTTGTCTCCTGGGCCAGCATCCAGCTGCCCGCCTCGTCCTGGAGCATCTCGCCCGGGCTCAATCCCAGCTCCCGGCACAGCAGTTCCACCACCCGGGGACCGCAGAAGCCCCCCTGGCACCGGCCTAGGCCCGCGCCCGCCCGGCGTTTTACTCCGTCCACCGACCGGGGCGGGATGGGGGAATGAATGGCGTCCAGGATCTCCCCCTCCGTCACCATCTCACACCGGCAGATCACCCGTCCGTAGGCAGGGTTCTCTCCCACCAGCGCCGCTTTCTCCTTTGCTATCAGGTGATTGAACTTCACACGTGTTCTTATGCCATGGAAATCTGGCTTCCGTTCCAACTTCAGTCCGCCGTCCTCCAACAGGTGGGCCAAATATTCCGCCACCGCCGGGGCGGCGGACAGCCCCGGCGAGCAGATGCCCGCCGCGTCGAAGAACCCTGGAGCGCCGTCCACCGGGCCAATGATAAAATCCCCCGTATCCGCCACCGCCCGTACCCCGGCAAAGTTGCGGATGGACTGGCGAAAGTCGATGGCCGGCACCGACTCCACCGCCCGCTCCCGCACATAGGCCATGCCCTGAGCGGTGTTCCGGGTGTCCTCCCCTTCCACCTCTTGAGCGTTGGGGCCCACAATCAGGTTTCCATCCACCGTGGGGGCCACCAGCACCCCCTTGCCCTTCTCACTGGGGCACTGGAAGATCACATGGCATACCCGTCCCCCCTCGCTCTTATCCATCAGGTAGTACTCCCCCCGGGTGGGATGGATGGCAAAGGGGCAGGGCGCCGCCAGGGCATGAACTTCTCCGGCCTCCATCCCGGCGGCATTGATCACATACCGGGTTTCAAAGATTTCCCCGCCGGCGGTGACCTTCCAGCCCTTTCCCGTGGGTTCCAGGGCGGTGACCGGGTGCTCCAGGTACAGCTCCACTCCGTTGACCACCGCCGTCTCCGCCAGGGCCAGGCAGTACTCCCAGGGCATACAGATGGCGGCGGTGGGAGCGTACAAGGCGCACACCACCGCTCGGGACAGGTTGGGCTCCATGGCCCGGGCCTCCTCCCCGGTGAGCACCCGCAGCTCAGGCACGCCATTGGCCACTCCCCGCCGGTACAGCTCTTCCACGCTCTCCCCCTGGGCCTCGCTAAACGCCAGCACAAGGGACCCGATGGGCTCATAGGGCACATCCAGCTCCCGGCACAGCTGCCGGGCCAGCTCTACCCCCCGGACGTTCAGCCGGGCCATGAGGCTGCCGGGCATGGGGTCGTATCCCGCGTGGAGGATGGCCGAGTTGGCCTTGGTGGCCCCTTCGGCCACATCGTTCTCCTTCTCCAGCACGGCCACCTTCAGCTCGTACTTGGACAGCTCATAGGCCATGGCCGCGCCGGTGATACCGCAGCCGATGACAAGCACATCATACATAGCAAAGCCTCCCTCTCAAACTAAAAAGAGCAAAACAAAGCCAGCCCCATGGGGGACGGGCCCTGTTTCGCTCTTAAACTCAGAAACAACGGCAATATTCGTTTTTACATATCCCAGACCGCCGGGTTGGTGGTGGACACTGCCACCGCCCCGGCTCCCAGGGCTCCGGTCACATCCTCCTTGTCGGAGATGAGCCCCCCGGCAATCACCGGCTTCCCAGTAATGCCAATCACCCGGCAAATGATCTTGGGCATCAACCCTGGCAGCACCTCGATGAGATCGGAGGGGTCATAGGCGGGGGGATGCTCAATGTTTTTCAGCGCCATGGAGTCCAACAGGAAAAAGCGATGAATGGCGATCAGCCCCAGCTCCTTAGCCCGTCGGCACAGCCCCGCTTTGGTGGACAGCACCCCGTCGGCTACCGTGTTGCGGGCGATAAAGTCCGCGGCGATCTCCCGGGAGGCCAGGCCGTCCACCAGGTCCAGATGGACAAAGGCCTTTTTCCCCGCCCCGCGCACGCGGGACACCATCTCACCAATGGTGAGCACATCGCCATAGAGCAGGAAGATCACGGCCACATCGCTTTCCAGGGCGGCGGCCAGCCCCTCCTCGTCCTTGACTGCGGCGATCACCGGCCCGTCCGCCAAAAGATCCAGCAGCTGTGTTCGATTCATGCCAAACACCTCTTTTCACTTGCGCTGCTCCGGGAAATGAAAAGCGCAAAGCAACCCACAGCTGCCTTGCGCCACTCATTCACTCCGCACATTGGATGCTTTCATGATAACAGGCCGGAGGGGAAAAGGCAAGGGGGCAGACAAGAAATTTTTTCTTTTGGAAGTTAGAATAAATTTTCGGAGTCTTATTTGGCTATAATTTACAAGATCGAATGAACTGCTTGGCAGGTAGTTGTACATCTGCTGCGGCGAAATTGGGTTTATCCTGTAAATAAATTGCGCAGGAGCAAAAAGAAACGCGGCTGTCGGTGGGACGGTCATGCTTTTGCGTGTTTTTGGAGGGAGTGTATCAAGAAAATTTCCCCAATTCAGTAAGAGTACCGCTCCGGAATTCTCCGGAGCGGTACTCTTATACACGGATACCCTACTTTTACTCTCGCATCCGGGCGCAGTGGAATACCTTCTTACCCTTCTTGATGATGACTCCCTCGCCGCCGCAGTCGGCGCAGCACAGTCTGGCGTTGGGGTCGGTGACCTTTTGGTCGTTGATAGACACGCCCCCCTGCTGAATGAGCCGCCGGGCCTCGCCATTGGAGGCGGCCAGGCCGCAGCGCACCAGCAGAGCCAGCACGCCGATCTGCCCGTCGGCAAAGTCGTCCTGGCACAGCTGGGTGGTGGGCATGTTGGACTTGTCCCCACCGCCGGCAAACAGCGCCCGGGCCGCCGACTGGGCCTTGTCCGCCTCCTCCTGGCCGTGGACCAGCTTGGTCAGCTCATAGGCCAGGATCTCCTTGGCCTGGTTGAGCCGGGCCCCTTGCCATTGATCCATCTCGTCAATCTGCTCCAGGGGCAGGAAGGTGAGCATACGCACGCACTTCATCACGTCCGCGTCCTCCACGTTGCGCCAGTACTGATAGAAGTCATAGGGGCTGGTCTTGTTGGCATCCAGCCACACCGCGTTGCCCGCAGTCTTGCCCATCTTGTTCCCCTGGGAATCGGTGAGCAGAGCGATGGTCATGGCGTGGGCGTCCTTGCCCAGCTTGCGGCGAATCAGCTCGGTGCCCCCCAGCATGTTGCTCCACTGGTCGTTGCCGCCGAACTGCATGTTGCAGCCGTAGTGCTGGAACAGGTGATAAAAGTCGTAGGACTGCATGGGCATGTAGTTGAATTCCAGGAAGGACAGCCCCTTCTCCATGCGCTGCTTAAAACACTCCGCCCGGAGCATGTTGTTCACCGAAAAGCACGAGCCGATGTCCCGGATGAAATCCACATAGTTCAGCTCCAGCAGCCAGTCAGCGTTGTTCACCATCTGAGCCTTGCCCTCCCCGAACTCGATGAACCGCTCCATCTGCTTTTTGAAACAGGCGCAGTTGTACTCGATGGTCTCCCGGGTCATCATGGAACGCATATCCGTGCGGCCGGAGGGATCACCGATCATGGCGGTGCCCCCTCCGATTAGGGCGATGGGCTTGTTGCCCGCCATCTGCAGCCGCTTCATCAGGGTCAGGGCCATGAAGTGGCCCACATGCAGGCTGTCCGCCGTGGGGTCAAAGCCGATATAAAAGGTAGCCTTCCCCTGGTTGATCATATTTTTGATCTCTTCCTCGTCGGTCACCTGGGCGATCAAGCCACGGGCAACCAGTTCCTCATACAACGTCATCGTTCCGACTCCTTCTTGTTCAAATTAGTATTCTGCGTTTCATTTGAGCATATCGCAAGCGAACCTATTGCCGATTGCCATCACCGCCGCTGTACAGAACAGCGGTCAAAAATACAAATCGCTCGCCCAGCTTGCTCTTGCCTTTTCTTGTCCGCTGCGTAAAAAACACCCCCCGTCCCAATGGGACAGAGGGCGATCAGACGCGGTACCACCTCTGTTCACTCCGCTCTCGCAAGCGGGGCCTCAGAGAGTCAGAGACTCACGCGCTGTACCGGGCGCACCCGTCCGCCCCTACTCAGTTTTCACCGTTCAGGGGGCCGCTCCAAGGGGTATTCACAGGAGTGCCTCTCCCCCTTTCACCAGCCGGGGTCTCTCTTTGCAGGCAGAATCCTATTACTCTTCCTTATCCACGCATTGTCAGCATCATAGCACAGCGAAACTGCAAAGTCAAATCTTTTTCCCCTCAGGGCAGCAGGCCAAAATGCCGTAGCGCCTGACTCACCCCGTCCTCCTCCACCGTATCGGTGACATAGTCCGCCTCCGCCTTTACCTCTTGGACGGCGTTGCCCATGGCCACGCCGGTACCCACCATGGCCAACATACTCAGGTCGTTCACCCCGTCCCCAAAGGCGATTACCTCTTCCTTCTTTAGTCCGTAATATTCCAGGGTGGCCCGGATGCCCTCCGCCTTGCCATCTCCTATGGGGATGATGTCCACCCCCTTGGGGTGCCAGCGGGTATAGGTGCAGTGGGGCATTGCCTTCAAAAAGAGTTCCTCCCCGCCCTGCTCCACCAGGGGGATGAACTGGTAGATCTTGCGCTCCAGCATCCACTCTGGGGGACGCACCGGATAGGGGGGCGTGTGCATGTAGTCGAAGATCTCCAGCGCCCGCTGGTTGAGCTGATTGACGTAGCTCTCCCCATTGCCCGCCATCAGCGCCGCCAGCTGGGGATTGGCCCGGAGTACGCCGCAGGCCCCCTCCAAATCCTTCCGGCAGATGGGCCTGTCCAGATAGACCTCCCGGTCATTGTAGCAGCAGTGACCGTTGAGGGTGACCGAGGCGTCAAAGGCCAGGTCCCGGAGCATTCCCGTGCGCGCCAGGTCCTGCTTGGCTCGGCCCGTGGCCAGAAACAGCAGGATCCCCCGCTGGCGCAGGGCCAGCAGGTCCTCCCGCAGTTTCAAAGTGATCTTGCCCAGCTGAAAGGATACCAGGGTCCCGTCCACATCGAAAAAAGCCGCCTTGATCATGTGTTGCCTCGTCCTCCTAAGTTTTGCCGGCAAGCTGCGCTTTATATGCCTCCGCCTGGGCCAGCAGCTCCTCCGCCCCCTGCAGGGCGGTATCGGTAATATGGTCCCCGCTGGTGAGCCGGGCCACCTCCTGCCGGCGCTGGGCCCGGTCCAGCCGCTCCACAGCGGTGTAGGTCCGGCCGCCGGCCTCCCCCTTCTCCACGGAGAAGTGCACGTCCCCCATGGCGGCAATCTGGGGCAGGTGGGTGACGCACAGCACCTGCTTACTCTGAGCCACCTGGAACAGCTTCTGGGCCACCTTACCCGCCGCCCGGCCGGACACGCCGGTGTCCACCTCGTCAAAGATCAGGGTGGTCACCTGCTCATTTTCCGCCAACACGTTTTTCAGCGCCAGCATGATCCGAGCCAGCTCGCCCCCGGAGGCGATGCGCTGGATCGGCTTGAGCTCCTCCCCCAGGTTGGCGGACATGAGAAAGCGCACCTCATCCATGCCGGTAGCGTCCATACCGTCCTCGTTCTCCTTGGGGGCAAAGGCCACCTGAAAGCGCACCTTGGGCATATCCAGCTGCCGCAGCTCCTCCTGGATCCGTCCGGCCAGGCGATCGGCCGCGGCCCGGCGGGCCTGGGACAGTGCCTGCCCCGCCTGTCTGGCCTCAGACAGGGCTTTGGCCAGCTCCCGCTGAAGCTGCTCCACGCGCTCCTCGGAGAACTGGATCTGGTCCAGCTCCTGCCGGCAGCGCTCCAGGTAGTCCAGCATTTCCCCCACGCTGCCGCCGTATTTTTTCTTCAGCCGGTGGAGCTGATCCAGCCGGCTCTCCAGCTCATCCAGCTCCCCGGGGTAGAAGTCCAAGGACTCCCGTAAGTCCCGCAGCTGCTCAGCCACGTCCTCCGCCTCGTACCGGAGGGCCTGCGTCCGCTTGGCCAGCTCTGCCAGGTCTGGACTGTGCCGCCCGCCCTGGCTCAGTTCCTCACCGGCCTGGGACAGCAGGGACACCGCCCCCAGGCCGTCCTCCCCGCCGGTGAGGGCGGACCAGGCCCCCTCCATGGCCCGGGTGAGCCGCTCGGCGTTGCGCAGCAGGTCCCGCCGGGCGGTGAGAGTCTCCTCCTCCCCGTCCTGGAGCTGGGCCCGCTCCAATTCCTCAATCTGGTAGTTCAGGGTGTCCAGCCGCCGGGCCTTCTCCCCCTCGTCCATCTCCAGCCGGTCCAGCTCCCCCCGCAGCCGCCGCACACGGTCATAGCACCGGGAGAAGGCCTCCCGCTGGGGCTGGGTGGCGCCAAAGCTGTCCAGGTAGTCCAGGTGGCAGTCCTCGTCCAGCAGCTGCTGGCCGTCGTGCTGGCCGTGGATGTTCAGCATCTGGCAGCCCAGCTCCCGCAGCTGGGTCACCAGCAGAGGCCGGCCGTTTACCCGGCACACGTTCTTCCCATCGGCCTGGATGGACCGCTCCACCAGCAGCTCTCCGTTCTCATCGGGGAAAATCCCCTGCTCCTGAAACCAGGGCAGCTCCGGCAAGTCCCGAAACACCGCCGAAACCTGGGCGGACTTGGCCCCGGTGCGGATCAAATCCCGGCTGGTGCGCTGGCCGATGATGGCGCCGATGGCGTCAATCACAATGGACTTGCCCGCCCCCGTCTCGCCGGTGAGCACGTTGAATCCCTCTCCAAAGGTGATGTCCGCCTGGGAGATCACCGCGATATTCTCAATGTGCAGTAAGGACAGCATCGTTTCCCCACCTCAATCCAGCATGGACTCCATTTCCTTGCAAAAGTCCGCCGCCAGCTGGTTGGTGCGCATGATGAGGATGACCGTGTCATCCCCCGCCAGCGACCCCACCAGCCCGTCAACCTCCATGCCGTCTAGCGCCGCTCCCGCGGCGGGGGCCAGGCCGGGCATGGTCTTGACCACCACGATGTTCTGGGCCATATCAAAGGAGGTGACCCCCTCCTTGAAGATGTTGCGCAGCCGCCCGGCAAAGTTGTTATGGGGCTGCTTGGCCACAGACACCACATATTTGTAGGCCCCGCTGCCCGTGGGCTGCTTGACCAGGTTCAGCTCCTTGATGTCCCGGGAAATGGTGGCCTGGGTTGCCCGGATACCACAGGCGCGCAGACACTCCAGCATCTGCTCCTGGGTCTCGATGTCCTGGCAGCCCACCAGCCGCAGGATCTCCGCTTGCCGCTTGGCCTTCATTGGATTCACGCCCTCCCTAATTTCTGATTGATCCGCTCGTAGAAACTGCGGCCCGTCAGCTTGACCAGCTTGGCAAACCGTTCTGAGCGCCGGCATTCCACCCAGTCGCCCACCTGGACCTTGAACGCCCGGCCTCCATCCACCGACAGGTAGGCCATCTTCCGGCCGCCCGGCGTGATGCGCACCCCCACCGCCCGGCCGCTGTCCAGCACGAAGGGCTTGGCGTGCAGGGAATGGGCACACACCGGCGTAACAATCAGGTTGGCCGCAGTGGGCTCCACAATGGGCCCCCCCGCCGCCAGGGAATAGGCGGTGGAACCGGTGGGGGTAGCGACGATCACACCGTCCCCGGAAAAGGCGGCGATGGTGGCCCGATCCCCGGTGACCTCCAGATCCAGCACCCTGGCCACCGACCCCTTGGTGATCACCGCATCGTTCAGCGCGGTCTCCCGGAATACCCGACGCCCATCCCGGCGCACCGTCACATCCAGCATCATACGCCGCTCCACATCAAACTTTCCCCCAGCCAGCCTGGCCAGCAGGGACAGCTCGCTGTGCTCCAGCTCCGCCATGAATCCCACGCTGCCCAGGTTGATGCCCAGCACCGGGATGTTGTAGGGGTTGGCGTCCCGGGCAGCGTGGAGGATGGTCCCGTCTCCGCCGAAGCACACCAGCACATCCGCAGTTTTCAGTTCCTGCTTCAGCGCCTTCAGACGCACCTGGGCCGGGAGCTCCGGGCGGTTGTTCTCCTCCAGCTCAAAGGGCAGGCATACCGCCGTCTCTACCCCGCTGTTTTCCAAAATCTTCACGGCGCTCTGGGCAGCCTTCAACCCCTTGTCCCGGTAAGGGTTGGGGCACAGCACCACTTTCAATGTTCCACCTCCTCCAGCTCCTCATGGGAGCGCCTGACCAGCCCGGCCAGATCGCCATATTGGGCTGGGCCCTGTCGGGCCTCCAGATACCCGAGATATTCGATGTTCCCCTCCGGGCCGCGGATGGGGGAAAAGTCAATTCCCTTTACAGTAAATCCCGCGTCTGAGGCGTGGGTGAGGAAGTGCTCCAGCACCTCCAGGTGGACTGCCGGATCCCGCACCACGCCCTTCTTTCCCACCTTCTCCCGGCCTGCTTCGAACTGGGGTTTGATGAGGGCGGCCACCTGGCCGCTGTTCTTCATCAGCGCGCGCAGCGCGGGCAGGATCAGTTTCAGGGAGATGAAGGACACGTCGATGGAAGCAAAGTCCAGCGCCTCCGGGATCTGCTCCCGGGTGAGGTATCGGGCGTTGGTACGCTCCAGGCACACCACCCGGAGGTCGCTGCGCAGGGACCAGGCCAGCTGGCCGTAGCCCACATCCACCGCGTACACCCGGACGGCGCCGTTTTGCAGCATACAGTCGGTGAATCCCCCGGTGGAGGCCCCGATGTCTGCCGCCACCTTGCCCGCCAGAGTAATGGGGAAGCAGCCCATGGCCTTTTCCAGCTTCAGGCCCCCCCGGCTGACGTAGCGCAGTTTGCCCCGCACCTCCAGGGGCGTGTCCTCCTCCAGGGCCATCCCCGGCTTGTCCAGGCGGCGGCTGCCGGAAAACACCTCCCCAGCCATGATGACCGCCTGGGCCCGTTGACGGCTGTCGGACAGGCCCCGCTCCACCAGCAGCACATCCAGCCGCTTTTTAGCCATGGGGCATCACCTCCATCGCCCGCTTGCACAGGGATTTCCCGTCGATCCCACACAGAGCCCGCAGCTGGTCCACGCTGCCGTGCTGGACAAACCGGTCGCCCAGATTGGCCAGGACAGGGCGGCTGCACCGCTGGCCCCGGAGGGCCAGCTCCGAGAGGATCCTGCGGCCCACACAGCCCGAATCCGCACACTCCTCCGCCACCAGCATCCGCCCGCCGGTGCGCTCCACGCACAGGGCGATGGCGTCCATGTCCAGGGGGACGATGCTGTTGAGCTTGAGCACCTGGGCGGACACCCCCCGCTCCTGGAGCAGCTGAGCCGCCGTCAGGGTCTCATTGATCATGGTGCCGTAGGAGATCAGGGTCAGGTCCGCCCCCTGGCGCACCACGCAGGCCCCCTGCGTGCCGCAGGGGGTTTTAAGCGCGCCCTCTCCCCCCTTGGGATAGCGTACCGCCACCGGGCCGGTGAGCTCCAGCACCGCGTGGCGCAGCATGGCCCGCAGCTCGGCAAAGTTGGCCGGACACAGGATGCGCATGCCCGGCACAGACCCCAGGTAGGCCACGTCAAAAACTCCGTGGTGGGTCTCTCCATCCTCCCCCACAAGGCCCGCCCGGTCCACGGCGAACACCACATGCAGGCCCTGGATAGCCACGTCGTGGATGAGCATATCATAGGCGCGCTGCAAAAAGGTGGAATACACCGCGAACACTGGCAGCGCATGCTGCTTGGCCAGGCCGGCGGCCATGGACGCTGCGTGTTCCTCCGCAATGCCCACATCAAAAAACCGGTTGGGGTACTGGCGGGCAAACTCGTCCAGTCCCGTCCCAGACTGCATGGCCGCGGTGATGGCGCACACCTCGCCCCGGTCCCGGGCCAGTTCACACATGGTCTGCCCGAACACACCGGAAAAGGTCTGCTTGCCCCCTGCGGACAGGGCTGCGCCGTCCTCCTGCCGGAAGGCGCCCACCCCGTGGAACCGGTCCGGTTCCTGCTCAGCCGGTATATAACCCTTTCCCTTAACAGTCTTGACGTGAAGCAGGACAGGGCAGTTCAGCTCCCTGGCATACTGCAGCAGCTGGGTCAGCCGGGCCACATCGTGGCCATCCACCGGACCCAGGTAGGTAAAGCCCATATCCTCGAACACGCTGCCGGTGAGCAGCGCGTCCTTCACCAGCTTCTTGGCCCGGTGGGTAAACCGGTACACTGCCCGGCCCACAGGGCCGTGGCTGGTGATCCGGCGGTAGATCTTCTTCATGTGCAGGTACTGGGGCTTAAGCCGCTGCCGGGCCAGATGGCTGGCCACACCGCCCACGTTCCTAGTGATGGACATGCCGTTGTCGTTGAGAATGACGATCATGGCCTCCCCGCTCTGTCCTGCGTTGGACAGCCCCTCAAAGGACAGCCCCCCTGTCATGGCCCCGTCCCCCATCAGGGCCATCACTTGATAGTTCTCCCCGGTCAGGGACCTGGCCCGGGCCATACCCAGAGCAACCGACACCGCGTTGGAGGCATGCCCCGCGATGAAGGCGTCCGAGCGGTGCTCCCTGGGCTTGGGAAAACCGGACAGGCCGCCGAACTGACGCAGGGTATCCATCAGCCCGGCCCGTCCGGTGAGGATCTTATGGGCATAGCACTGGTGCCCCACATCGAACACCAGCCGGTCCACATTCAAATCGAAAACCCGGTGTATGGCCACCGTCAGCTCCACCACTCCCAGGTTGGAGGCCAGGTGGCCGCCGGTGCGGGAGACGCTGTCAATGATCCGCTCCCGCAGTTCCTGGCAAAGCTGTCTGGCCTGCTGATCGGTCAGCCGGTCCAGGCGCTCCGGTATCTCCATATGCCGCCTCCCTCCTTTAAAAGATAATGTTCCTGGATTTCTCAAAACGCAATCAGACTGCCCACGATGCCCACCGCGATCCCCAGCAGCGCACCCATGGCCACCTGGAAGGGGGTGTGTCCCAGCATCTCCTTGAGTTGCTTCTCCAGCAGCTCCGGCTTCTCCCCGCTCCAGGCCCGCATCATACAGTTGAGCACCTTGGCCTGCTTGCCCGTCTCCCAACGCACATTGGAGGCGTCGTACATCACGATGAAAGCCACCACCGCGGCGAGGGCAAACAGCGGATCGTCTACCCCCTCGCTGAACCCAACGCCGGTGGCGCAGGCGCACACCATGGCGGAGTGGGAGCTGGGCATTCCCCCGCCGGTGGACAGATGCCGCCAGGCAAATTCCCTGCAAGCCGCCGAGGCGATCACCATTTTGAGAATTTGTGCAATGGCCCAGGCGGCCACCGCCATGAACAGGATCGGGGTTATCATCTCATATTCCTCCCCGCAGTCAGTAGCTGCGCCCAGCCAGCCAGTCCGCCAGCCGGCACAGAAACTCGGCGTTGTCAAAGGCGCTGGACACCGCCTGTCTGGCAAGGCGGGTGTGCTCCTCCACCAACTGGCGGCATTTCTCCAGACCGTACAACGTGACAAAGGTGTGTTTCCCGTTGACCGCGTCGGAGCCCACCGGCTTGCCCAGCGCCTGGGTGGTGGACTCCTGGTCCAGCATGTCGTCCCGGATCTGAAAGGCGATGCCCACCTCTCGGGCGTAGGTCTTCGCCGCCTCCAGTTGGACCTGGGTGGGCTCCACCGGGGAGGCGATCAGCCCCAGCAGGCAGGCCGCCTGGAGCAGCGCCGCCGTCTTCCACAGGTGGATCTGGGTCAGCTGCCCCTCGTCCATCGCCTTGCCCTCTCCGGACATATCCAGATACTGCCCGGCACAGATACCTGTCAGGGCCCCGGCTGCCTGCCCTAGAATGGCGCAGGCCCAGCCGTTGGCGGCAGGCCCCGCCGAGCGCTGAGAGGCGGCGATGCGCCGGAAGGCCTCCGCCTGGAGGGCGTCCCCCGCCAGCACCGCGTTGCACTCCCCATAGACTTTATGACAGGTGGGTTTGCCCCGGCGCAGATCGTCGTCATCCATACAGGGCAGGTCGTCGTGGATGAGGGAATAGGTGTGAAGCATTTCCACTCCACAGGCATAGTCCAATGCGGGCTCCATAGATCCGCACAGCGCCTGGCAGAACTTCAGAACCAGTACTGGGCGGATCCGCTTGCCCCCGGCCAGCAGGCTGTACCGCATGGCGTCCAGCAGCTCCCGCTGGGGTACATTCTCCAGAAAGCAGCCCTTCAGAGTCCCCTCCACCAGGTCCGCCGCCTGGCGGTATTCTCTCTCAAACTCCATGGCGCTCACGGCTCCTGTACAAAGGGAGCTTCCTCCCCGGTATTGGCATTGAGCAGCAGGTCCACCTTCTGCTCCGCCTGGTCCAACATCTGGTTGCAGGAGGCGGCCAGCTTGGCCCCCTCCTCAAAGAGCTTCAGGGACTCGTCCAGCCCGCACTCCCCCTGCTCCAGCTTGCCCACGATCTCTTCCAGGCGGCTCATAGACTGTTCAAAGGTCAGCTTTTTACCTGCCACGGCTCCGTTTCCTCCTTTTCCTTGACCTCACAGCGAAGGGTGCCGTCGGCCAGCAGTACATCCAGGGCCTGTCCAGGCTCCGCCTGGGCCGCCCGGGTAATGACCCCCTGGGGTCCTCTGGCCATGGCGTAGCCCCGGCCCAACACCTTCAGCGGGCTCATGGCGTCCAGCCCAGCCCCTAGCCGGGCCAGCTCTCCCCTTCCGTCCTTCAGAATGTTCTTCAGAGCGGCGGTCAGCCGCTCCTGGGCCCGGTCAACCAATATCCGGCCATCCTCAATGGGCGCCTTGGGGTTGCGCAGCACCCGGCTGTCTGCCAGACGCCGCAAATCCTTCCGCCCCGCCATCAGGCGGGCGCGCTGGGCCCCGGCCAGCCGGCGGCTCAGCTGGCTCAGGCGGTGGCCCACCTGAACCTGGTCGGGCACCGCCAGCTCGGCGGCATTGGACGGCGTGGCCGCCCGCATATCCGCCACATAGTCGGCGATGGTCACGTCGGGCTCATGGCCCACGGCGGAAATCACCGGGATACGGGACCGGGCAATGGCCCGGGCCACTGACTCTTCGTTAAAGGCCCACAAATCCTCCCGGGAGCCTCCCCCCCGGCCGGTGATGATCAGGTCGATGTCCGCCCGCCGGTTTACCAGGTCGATGGCGGCGGCGATCTCCTGCGCCGCCCCATCGCCCTGTACCCGGACGGGCACCAC
>DVKM01000039.1 GCA_018716015.1 Candidatus Enterenecus stercoripullorum
GGCATGACCATGCTGGTGGTCACCCACGAGATGGCCTTCGCCCGGGACGTGTCCAGCCATGTGGTGTTCATGGCCGACGGCTTCATCTGCGAGCAAGGGGACCCCCGCCAGGTGTTCGCCCACCCCAGCCAGCAGCGCACCCGGGACTTTCTGTCCCGGTTCATGGCCCGATGACCTTTTTCTCCCGGACGGCATTTCGCCGCCCGGGAGTTTTTTCTTGTCATTTCCCGGGAAAGGCGCTATACTGAGGTTGACAATTTGTTGAAAAGGATGTGCTGCCATGAACCGCGACCAGGCTTTTGAGTTTTTAGACCGCGCTGCCCGGGGGATTGCCGAGATGTTCGGCTCCTCCTGTGAAACGCTGGTCCACGACATGGGAGTGCCCACCCACCCCATCCTATCCATCTACAACGGCCACGTCTCCGGCCGGGAGGTGGGCTCCACCATGGACATCATGGGCATCGGCCTGGCCCTGGATGAGCAGGCCGCCACCACCGACCAGGTCAATCTGGCCGCCACCACCCCGGACGGCCGCCAGACCAAGTCTTCCACCTTCCACATGATTGGGGAGGACTACAACCTGGCTCTGGGCATCAATTTCGACTACACCTCCCTGGTGTTCGCCAACCGCATCCTGGTGGATTTGATGAGCGCCCAGTCCGACTTGCAGTCCGCCCTGTGGCAGGAAGGGGATTCCCGGCAGCTGGCCGACCTGTTCGAGCAGTGCCTGACCAGCCTGGGTAAGCCGGTGGAGGCCCTGACCAAGCGGGACCGCACCCGTCTGGTGGCCATGCTGGAGCAGCGCAACGCCTTCTCCTACCGAAAGTCGGTGCCCTATGTGGCCAAACATCTTGGGGTTTCCCGGTACACCATCTACAAGTATTTGGGGGAAATCACGTCCGGCCAGGGGGAGGAATAATTTTCCTTTCGCGCTCTTTTTCCCCTTTTTCCCCTTGCTTTTTACACAGCGAGCCGATACAATAGGAAAGCGCAATATCCTTTCCTTGGTGGGGCGGAAGCGTCCCCCCCATGATGTACCGATCCCTTTCCGAAGGAGCTATGAACCCATGTACAAGGAACAGATCGAATCTTATTTTTCCGACAAAGAGCGGCTTCTGGTGGATGCCGTGAGCCGCCTGGTGTCTATTGACAGCGTGGAGGGTAAAAGCGCCCCCGGCGCGCCCTTCGGCCCCGGCCCGGCAGCGGCCCTGGAGGAGGCGCTGAAGCTGGCGGCTGAGTGGGGACTGGTCACAAAGAACCACGAGGGCTATGTGGGCACCGCCGACCTGAACGCGCAGCCGGATGCCCTGCACCTGCTGTGCCACTTGGACGTGGTAGCCCCCGGCGAGGGCTGGAGCGTCACCCAGCCTTTCTCTCCCAAGGTGGTAGACGGTATGATCTTCGGTCGGGGCACGGATGACGATAAGGGGCCCGCCGCCGCCTGTCTGTTGGCCATGAAGGCGGTGAAGGACCTGGGCGTCCCCCTGAAGTCCAACTGCCGGCTGATCCTGGGCACCAACGAGGAGTCCGGCTCCGCCGACATCGCCTGGTATTTCGCCCGCAACCCCTATGCCCCCGCCACCTTCTCCCCCGACTCCGGGTTTCCGGTAGTCAATACGGAGAAGGGCGGCTTCAAGCCTATCTTTTCCAAGTCCTGGCCCCTGCAGGAGCAGCTGCCCCGGCTGCGCTGGCTCCACGGCGGCTTTCGCATCAACGTGCTGCCCGGGGACGCATCCGCCGCGGTGGAAGGGCTGAGTATGTATGACATTCAGCCCTTCGCCCGGGACATCACCGCCCGCACCGGCATCATGTTCACCTTTGCCCACGAGGACGGCCTCACCGTCATCCGGGCCAGGGGGGAAGGGTCCCACGCCGCCTGGCCGGAGGGCGGGAACAACGCCATTACCGGTCTGGTAGCCCTGCTGTGCGCCCTGCCTCTGGCGGACGGCCCCTGTAAGGACGCCCTCAAAGACCTGAACGCCCTGCTGCCCCACGGCGACTACTTAGGCCGCGCCCTGGGCATTGCCCAAGAGGAGCCGGTGGCCGGCCCCCTCACGGTGGCCTTTACCCTGCTGGAGGTGACGGATACCGGCCTGAAGGGCCAGTTTGACAGCCGCGTCCCCCTGTGTGCCACCGAGGAAAACTGCCTGCAGGTGGCCAAGGCAGCCTTTGAGGCCCGCGGCTTTACCTTCCAGGGCGAACAGGACAAGCCCCACCACACCCCTGCGGACAGTCCTTTTGTCAAGACCCTGCTCAAACGCTACGAGGAATACACCGGACTGAAGGGCGAGTGCCTGTCCACCGGCGGCGGCACCTATGTGCATGATATCCCCGGCGGTGTGGCCTTCGGCTGTACTCTGCCCGGCTTTGACACCCACCTCCACGGCGCGGACGAACGGGTGCGCATTCAGGACCTGATGCTGTCCGCCAAGCTGTTTACCCACATCATCATCGATCTGTGCGGCTGAGCCAGGGGAAACCCGCTTTCACTCAAAGGGCCCCTTTCTGGGTTGAACAGAACCCACAGCAACACCCCCATGACAATGTCATGGGGGTGTTTTTCCGGCTGCCGCCGGTTATCTCTTCTTTTCCTGGTCGGACGGTTTCTCCCGTCCGGCCTCGCCCTTTCGGATCTGGTCCCGCAGGTAGTCCAGACAGTCCAACTTTTTCTGGCAGTCATGGACCTGCTCCAGCAGCGCCTTGCGCTGGCCGTAGAGCAGCTGGAGCTGCTCCTCCGGCGTACAGTCGCCATAGCAGGCCAGGAACCGCTCCACAAACTTACCGGGGCAGCCTGCGTCCTTTAAATTCTGCTCCACCGCCTCCGGTGACAAGGGGTCTTTCCACATACCGTTACCGCCTTTCTCCTGCCCCACCGGCGCTTTTGTCTTTTGGTTACTGGGCCTGGGAGATGTCGATGCCGAAGAACTGCTGGGACAGCTGGGCCAGCTGGCCGGACTGGCTCAGTTCCTCCAGGGCCTGGTTCACCGCTTCCCGTAGGCTGGCCGAGTCCTCCCCCTTGCGGAAGGGGATGGCGATCTCCTCCGTCTGGTCGGCATAGGCGGCGATCTTGATGTCGGCGTCGGGGTGCTGGCTCATGTAGAACGCGAAGGTCCCCTCCGCGTTCAGGGTGGCGTCAATGCGGCCGGCCTCCAGCAGCTCGATGGTCTGGAGCAGGTCGTCCACGCCGGTGTTGGTAGCCCCGTAGCTCTCCGCCAGGGTGGCGTAGGTGCTGGCTAGGGTGTTGGCCGTGGTCTTGCCGTCCAGGTCCTCCATGGAGTGGATGTCCTCGTTATCCCCCCGGACGATGACCGCGGTGCGGTTATAGGCGTAGGGGGTGGAGAAGTCGTACTTTTCCGCCCGCTCCTCGGTGACGCCCACTCCATTGATCACAATATCATACCGGCTGGAGTCCAGACCGGCGAACAGGCCGTCCCAGCTGCCCTCCACAAAGGTGGCTTCCACCCCCAGCTTCTCGGCGATGAGCCGCCCCACCTCCACGTCGTAGCCGGTGAGCGCGTCTCTCTCGTCATGGTAGCTCCAGGGGGCCCAGGTGCCCTCCAGGGCGATGATAATTTCTCCGCTCTGCTGAATCCGGGCCAGCTGGTCCCCCTCAGCCTGGTCTCCGCCCCCGCCATTGGAGCAGCCGGTCAGGGCCAGGGCGCTCAGCGCGCCCGCCAAAAACAACGCCGCAACTTTTTTCATCTTCATCGTTTCTTCACTCCATGATTTTGATTTGTTGTGATCAATCAGCCGGCGTGCCGGCTTGGTAGATATTGCGCAGAAAAGCCCGGGTCCGCTCCTGCTGGGGATGCTCAAAGAAGTTTTTGGAATCGCCGGACTCCACCACCTCCCCGTGCTCCATAAAGATCACCTGGTTGGACACATGGCGGGCAAAGCCCATCTCGTGGGTGACCACCAGCATGGTGCGCCCCTCTTCCGCCAGGTCCCGCATCACCGAGAGCACCTCCCCGGTCAGCTCCGGGTCCAAGGCGGAGGTGGGCTCGTCAAAGTAGATGATCTCCGGGTCGGTGGCCATGGCCCGGGCGATGGCCACCAGCTGCTGCTGGCCGCCGGACAGCTGGCTGGGAGAGTGCGCCTCCCGGTCGGACAGGCCCACCTTGGCCAGCATCCGCCGGCCCAGCGCCACCGCCTCTTCCTTGGGCATCTTCCGGGCCACAATCAGCCCCTCGGTGACGTTCTGAAGGGCAGTCTTGTTGAGAAACAGGTTGTAATCCTGAAAAACAAAGGCAGTTTTGGCCCGCAGCCGGGCGATGTCCTTCTTGCTCATGCGCTCCATCTGGAACTGCTCCCCGTCAAAGGTCATGACGCCCGCGTCGCTGGTCTCCAAAAAGTTCAGGCACCTGAGCAGGGTGGTCTTGCCCGACCCGCTGCTGCCCAGTACGGCCACCACGTCCCCCTTGTTCACCGTCAGGTCAATCCCCCGGAGCACCTCCAGGCTGCCAAAAGATTTCCTCAGGTTATGTACTTCCAGCATACTTTCAACCTCCCTGCCTGCCGTAGGTGCCCAGCCGCTTTTCCACGATCCGCTGCACCTTGGTGAGCACCGTGCAGAACAACAAGTAAATCAGGCCCACCTCAATATACAGGGGCAGGAACTCTGCGTAACGCGAGGCAATGCGCTGCGTCTCCATGAACATCTCGGTCACCGTGATGTTAGAGGCCAGGGAGGTGTCCTTCACCATGGCAATCAGAGAGTTGGACAGGGAGGGGAAGGCAATGCGCATGGCCTGGGGCAGCACAATACGCCCCATGACCTGCAAGTAGCTCATGCCCACGCATCGCCCCGCCTCCATCTGTCCGTGGGGCACCGCCTCCAGGGAAGCCCGCACCGTCTCGGCGCAGTAGGCCCCCTCGTTGAGGGAGAAGACGATGATAGCCGCCGGGATGGGCTCCAGGATGATACCCAGGTCGGGCAGACCGTAGAACACCACAAACAGCTGTACCAGCAGGGGCGTGCCCCGGGCCACCCAGATGTAGAACCGGGCGATGTGACGCAGCACGGGAACCCTGGCAAACTGCACCATGGCGGTGATCACCGCGATGATCATAGCAAAGAAAAAGGATACCGCCGTCAGAGGGATGGTCACGGCCAGGCCGGGCAGCAGTATCTGCCAAAACGAGTCCAAAATGATCTCCACAAGCCGTTCACTGATCATGTGCGCTCCACGCCCCTTTCCTGGTTTTCCGCAGGTTTCCCGTCTGGACGCCCCAATTCAGGGGACAGCCCTTCCGATCCGTTCCAGATTATAGTCCCCCACAACCAAAATATCAAATACCTATATCGGATATTTTTATATGCCCAAAAAGCATGGGTTCTGGGTTGACAGTGCTGCCCTGGGGTGCTATGCTTTGCCCGTATGAAACGCAATGGGAGGGATTTAGGATGGAACTTCGCGTCCTGCGGTACTTTCTGACGGTGGCCCGGGAGGAGAGCATCTCCGGCGCCGCCCAGGCCCTCCATCTCTCCCAGCCCACCCTGTCCCGGCAGCTGATGGCCCTGGAGGAAGAGGTGGGCAAGCCCCTGCTTATCCGGGGCAGCCGCCATGTCACCCTGACGGAGGACGGCATCCTGCTGCGCAAGCGGGCCAACGAGATCCTGGAGCTGGTGGAGAAGGCCCAGTCGGAGCTGCGGGAGACCGAGCTGATCACCACCGGGGATATCTACATCGGCGGCGGGGAGACCGACGGCATGGCGCTGATCGCCGGCGCGGTGCAGCGCTTTCAGGCCCGGTATCCCCAGGTCCGCTTCCATTTGTTCAGCGCCAATGCCGACGACCTGTTGGAGCGCATGGAAAAGGGCCTGCTGGACTTTGGCTTGATCCTGGGCTCCACCATTCCCGGGAAGTATGACTCCCTACGCCTGTCGGCAAAAAACCACTGGGGCCTGGTGGTTCCCAAGGACAGCCCGCTGGCCGGTCAGGAACACATTACCCCGGAGGACCTGCGGGATCTGCCCCTGCTGATCTCCCGGCAATCCCACGTGGAGGCTGAGCTCTCCCCGTGGCTGGGCTACGACTTCTCCGCGCTGCGCGTGGTGGCCAGCTATAACCTGATCTACAACGCCGCGCTGCTGGTGGAGGCCGGGGTGGGGTACGCCCTCACTCTGAACCACCTGATCAACACCGGCCAGGACAGCGGGGTGTGCTTCCGTCCCCTATTCCCCACCCTGGAGTGCGGCATGAGCCTGGTCTGGCCCAAATACCAGGTGAGGTCCAAGGTCACCCAGGCCTTTTTCCGACTGCTGACAGAGCATCTGCGCGCCCTGTCCGCCCCAACCCAAAACCAATAGGAGGAGATCCCACATGGAATATCGCATCAACCGCCGCACAGGAGACAAAATCAGCGTCATCGGCCTGGGCACCAGCTCCATTGCCGGCGCCGGAACCCAGGAGGGGATTGCCGCCCTTCAGCTGGCTTTTGAGCAGGGCGTGAACTACTTTGATCTGGCCACTGCGGAGTCGGACACTTTCCCCCTGTTTCGCGCCGCTCTTTCCCCTGTTCGGGACCGGGTTTTTTACCAAATCCACTTCGGCGCGGTGTATGCTGACGGCAAGAGTTACAGCTGGACCACCGGTCTGGACGCCATCCGCCGCAGCGTGGACTGGCAGCTGAAAGCCCTGGGCACCGACTACATTGACTACGGTTTCATCCACTGCCTGGACGAGTCGGACGACTGGGTCCAGTACCAAAAAAACGGGGCGCTGGACTACCTGCTTCAGCTCCGGGACCAGGGGGTGGTACGGCACATCGGCCTGTCCTCCCACACCCCCGCCACCATACAGCAAGTGCTGGACACCGGACTGGTAGATATGCTCATGTTCAGCATCAATCCCGCCTATGACTACCAACATGGGGAGTTTGCCAACGGCAGCGGCGCCGAGCGCATGGCGCTCTACCGCCGCTGTCAGACCCAGGGCATCGGCATCTCGGTGATGAAAACCTTCTCCGGCGGCCAACTGCTGGATGAAAAGACCTCCCCCTTCGGCGTGGCCCTGAGCGAATACCAATGTATCCAGTACGCCCTGGATAAGCCCGGTGTGCTCACCGTGCTACCCGGCGTGCGCAGCAGGGAGGATGTACGCCGCATTTTGGGCTATCTGGACGCTTCGCCCCAGGCCCGGGACTACTCCGTCATCAGCACCCTGACCCCGGCGGATATGGAGGGGACGTGCGTATACTGCAATCACTGCCAGCCCTGCCCCGCCGGACTGGACATCGGCCTGATCAACAAATACTACGACCTGACCCTGGCCGGGGACAGCCTGGCCGCCGACCACTACCACGGCCTGAGCGTCCACGCGGATGCCTGCATCGCCTGCGGCCACTGCAACCGCCGCTGTCCCTTCCATGTGGACCAGGTCTCCCGCATGGGGGAGATCGCCCGGTACTTTGCCGGCTGAATCTGCAAAAAAAGAAGAAAGGATGTGCCCCAGGTTTACCCGGGGCGCATCCTTTTTCCTTTTCTCATTCCCGGCCTCCCCAGCCAGGCCCGGAACCATGTCCTCCGCCCTGGCCGTTACCGTTGCCCTGGCCATTGCCGTTACCCTGAGGCTCCTGCTGGCCACCGGACAGGTCCTGGATCAGCTCCCGGATCTCCCGCATGGTCATCCCCTGAATTTCCTCCGGGGTAATGGTGGGATCCAGCGCCAGCACCTCCAGATAGGCCCGGTATTTTCCGTAGGAGAGCCCAAGGTCATGGGCCGCCTCCACCTCTTCCCGCTGGGCGCTTTGGCAATGGATGTTGGGGCTCTGGGCCGTCTCAGCCTCCACCTGGGACAAAATCCGGCCGCGCTGCCTTTCGTTTGAGCCGGTCACCGTAATGGTCATGATCTCCTCTTGGGCCAGCAGCGCCGCAATCTCCTGGGTATCCAGGATCTGCTCCACTGCCTGCTCATAGGGCAGGTGGGTGACGGACAGCTGGGCGGCCAGGGCCTGGCTGTCCTCGTTATATCCTTCCACAGACACCACCCGGTCGAACCGGTTGACCCCCAGCTCCAAAGACGGGTTCACATCAATGCTGATGGCCGCCGTGGGGGTGAAGTACAGCCAATGGCCGCCCCACCCCGCCAGGGCCAGCGCCAGGCAGGCCGCAGCTGCCGCCAGTCCCCGGCGCAGCCCGGGGGCTGGGCGGGGCTTCTTCTCCTCCTGGTATGTCCGGATCCGCTCCAGGGTGCGCTCCTTCAGTTCCCGGGAGGCGTGGACGCTGTCGAAGGCCTTTCTCAGTTCATCCCTCATCCCAGTCACCTCCCAGTTTTTCCCGTAGCAGCTTCCTGGCCCGGGTCAGCAGCGTATACACCGTGTTGACGTTTTTCCCCAGGAGCTGGCCGATCTCCGGCGCCGGGTATCCCTCATAGTAGTGCAGGTACACCACATCCCGGTACTTCTGCGGCAGGGCCAGCACCGCCTCCAGCACATAGGTATAGTCGGGCGCCGCCTGCTCCGGCTGCTCCAGCATCTCGTCCAGAGGCACGGTACGGCTGCGGAAAAAGCTCTTGAGCAAGTCCTTGCAGGCGTTGAGGGTCACCCGGATAAACCAGGCTTTCTCGTGTTCCTCACTTTCAAAGTCTACGCAGCTCAGGGCATATTTCAGAAACACGTTCTGAAAGATGTCCTCGGTATCAGCTTCATTTTTCAGCCGGATCAGGCACAGCCGCCGCACGGTATCGGCATGCCGCCCGATGGCTCCGCTGACCTCCTGTTCGCTGCGCATCCCTGCATGACCTCATTTCCTGTATGATCTTATCGCCAGCGGCCTCCACGGCCCCCGCGGCCGCCGCCATGCCGGTACCCGGTGCCGTCCTGGGGCCGGGCGCCAGAGCCCAGGTTATCGCACACGCCGTCTCCGTCCTCGTCCACGTATCCGGGGCCCCAGCCGGTCTGCGCGATGGACGGGTCTGTGGCGGCCACAGCCTGCACCGTTTCAGTGGCCTGCACCCCGCCGGACTCGCCGCCGGAAACTTCCACAGCCAGTCCAACGCCGAGCCCTTTCCCCCAGCTTTCCATGCCATCGCCGCTGACTGCGTACCGGCCAACCGTTTCCGGGTTCCGTACGCCCTTTCTACCGGGGCCGCCCGCCGGCGCGGCGAAGGCGGGGGCAGCTGCCGCGGACAAGACCAACGCTGCGCCCAGGATCCCTGCAAACACTTTTTTCATAGTAGTTCCCTCCATACCGGTTAGTTTCCCTGTTTCCAGGTCCACTCCTAATACGACGCAGATACCAGAATCCATTCAGGCTGGCTGAAAATTTTTCAGGTTTGACGGGACCGGCAGTTTCCTTCCTCTTATTCTACCATAACCGTGGGGAAAAGGCACGCCCTTTCCCACTTCGGCTATTCGTAAAAAAGAGTGGTTTTGAAGAAAAATAAAAAAATTTTCCTCACACCTAAAAGGTGGGCGTTGTCATTCGATAGCGCCCATCTTTTTCTTTGCCTCCACAAAGGAAAGCAGTGTTTGATAGTTTTAGGATCTTCTCGTATAATATAAGTACAAGAGGTGGTGATGTTGCATGAGCGGCCCAATATTTGAAAGAGCACCAACTCGTCCAGGGTTAGACTATACGGAGCGGCAACTTGCGATCCTGGAGGACGAGATCCCCATTGATGACATCCGCACCACGGAACTGGTCGCTCTCATGAAGAAGGCCAACGAAAGAAAAGATGAGTTAAATTACGATATTGCCAGAGGTCTGTATGATCTGAAACTCCATCCTTGCAGTTATATGCCGCGCTACACGATGGAGGAGGCAAAGGCTATTTTACAATCATTAACCCCTTGGAAGATTGAGTGGAGCAGGAAGAAAAAGAAGGATAAGTAAAACCACCCAGCAGGAATGGCCTACTGGGTGGTTTTCTACTATATGCGGGGAATAAGACGTTCCTGTTATGGAAACATCAATATTTTTCGTCTGACACGTTTTTTAAGCCCTCAAAATATTGTTTCAAAATTCTTTCCAGCGCGGTCGTCATGGTCTGTCCTTTTTCATCAGCATAAGCCTTCAACTGTTCACAGAGGGTTCTGTCGATGTAGCAGTTGATGTGCTGCCCGTCTTTCTTTGCTCTCGGCATCATTATCCCTCCTGACCGTTCCGAAGTTCTCGATACAGTTCCTTTGCCAGCGCGACCATGATTGCCTTATATTTAGCAGTATCCTCAAACAGTTTCGTGTAGGTTTCCGTACTTTCGATGTAGGAAGCCTGTGCCGTCTGGTCAAAGATCTTAGGGAACACATTCTTTTCGAAGATCTGCTGTCCATCCGCTTTGGCCGCCTTACGGAGTTTCTTGTCTGCCAGCAGTTTTTCCCGCAGCGTACCAATCAAGACTCGGTCAGCATCCGTGAATGAGCCTTTATATGTCTCGTTGATCGTCTCAATCACTACATCGAGAGGATCTTTCTTTGTGTTCATGGTCACGGCCTTTTTGGTTTTGGCAGGCTCCAGAGCAGTGGGCTTTTCCTCCAGTGCAATCGCACCCTCAAAAGTTTTCTCCAGCCGGTAGTATTCCAGTTTTACCTGGTTATCGAGGTCCCAGGGCGTAGAGGGTTCCGCTGGGATCAATTTTGACAAGTAGGAACAGAACAGATATTCCTTGTGGAGATCCTTGTCGAACATCCGCACAATCTGCGAAATGTAGTTGTACCACTTCACAAAGGCCCGAATCAGGCGACGGAACTGGTAACGGTCATCCTTGCTCAACTGATTGTAGGCCTTGGCGACGGGATGCAGGGCATTGGAGATCTTTGCCTGCACCGTGCCAACCTTCTTCGCATCTGGAGAAAAATAAATTTTAGTGACAGCTTCTATGTCGCTGTCATTATAGAGTTTGAATTCCCGGAGTTGCTTTTGGGTCTTATAGATCAGATCGACATTGATCTCCTCGGTGAGGCTGGTTGCCTGGTAGTAAGGCTGGAAGGCCTCCAAGATCTCCTCTTTGGTGTTCACGAAGTCCAGAATGTAGGTATCCTCTTTACCGGGATAAGTACGGTTCAGACGGCTCAATGTTTGGACCGCCTTCACGTCCCGCAGTTTCTTGTCCACAATCATGGTGTGCAGCAGTGGCTCATCGAAGCCGGTCTGGTACTTCTCGGCCACGATCAACACGTCGCCCTCGTCGTGGAATACCTGTTTGGTTTGGGCCTCGCTGACCCGGTTGCCAGCTCTGTCCCGGTTCATGCCGCTTTCGGTATACTCTGGACCATCTGCCTCGTCCGGGTCCTTGATACTTCCAGAGAAAGCAATCAGGATCTCGATGTCATCATAGTGGTTTGCCTCTAAATAAGCCTTGATCTCATGGTAATAGCGGACCGCCGCAAGCCGGGAGGCGGTGACGACCATCATCTTACCCTTCCCGCCGATCTTGTGCTTTGTCACATCCCGGAAGGTCTCCACAATGATGGCGGCCTTCTGCTGAAGGTTATGGGGATGCAATTCCTCAAAGTGCCGGATGGTCTTGATGGCTTTTGTGGTAGGCACCTCCGGGTTGTCCGGGGTGTTTTTGGCAATCTGGAAGCAGGTCTTGTAGGTGGTATAGTTCTCCAGCACATTCAGAATAAAACCTTCCTCAATGGCCTGCCGCATGGAATAGATATGGAAAGGGTGGAAGGAGCCGTCTGCGTACTCCTCCCCGAACATTTCCAGCGTCTTGTTCTTTGGCGTGGCAGTAAAGGCGAAGAAACTCAGATTCTTGTGCTTGCCGTGGGTGATCATCTCCCGCACCAAACCGTCCTCTGC
>DVKM01000040.1 GCA_018716015.1 Candidatus Enterenecus stercoripullorum
GTTTCCCCCGGCCTCTCCTGGTTTTCTTCATTGGCCTTCTCCCTTCCCAGCACACAGGCGGAGGGCGCATGCCCTCCGCCTGTGTGCCTTTGCAGCTTAATAGCCCTTATTCATGGGGTTCTTGTTCTCGGGGCCATACTCTTTCTTGGCCTCGGGCTTCTTCTTGTTTTCGGGGCCCTTCTTGTTCTCAGGGCACTGGTTTTTCCCCTGGGAGGGGTTGCGATTGGTTTCCACAGTTATCACCTCACTGTCCCAAGTATTCCTCGCCTCCTCCCTCTTTATACCTGCGAAAAAATATTTTTCTAAAATCCATACCCAAGGCCAAAAAATCATGGTATAATATTCAATAATAAATCGCTTGGATTCTCCCTGCCAGAGAACCAAACTGTGAGAAAGGATAAGGAATTATGAAATGCCCCTTTTGTTCCCATCCGGAAAGTAAGGTGGTGGACTCCCGCCCCGCCGACGAGGGCAGCAGCATCCGCCGCCGCCGGGAATGTCTGGAGTGCCACAAGCGTTTCACCACCTACGAGACCGTGGAGAGCCTGCCCCTGATGGTGATCAAGCGGGACGGCAGCCGGCAGGCCTTTGACAAGGCCAAGCTGTTGGGCAGCATGCTCAAAGCCTGCGAAAAGCGGTCCGTCTCCGTCTCCACCCTGGAGCGGCTGGCCGATGAGATCGAGCAGACGCTTCAAAATGAGATGGAGCGGGAGATCCCCAGTACGGAAATCGGCGAACTGGTCATGGACAAGCTGAAAGATGTGGACGAAGTGTCCTATGTGCGCTTCGCCTCCGTCTACCGCCAGTTCAAGGACATCAGCACCTTCATGGCCGAGCTGAACAAGCTGCTCAAGGAGAAGTGAGCATAAAAAACACCCCCGTCGGGGGTGTTTTTTATGGCTTTTACTTAGTTCCGAAAATGCGGTCGCCCGCGTCGCCCAGGCCGGGGACAATGTAGGCGTGGTCGTTGAGCTTTTCATCCACCGCCGCCACATAGATATCCACGTCGGGGTGATCCTTCTGGATACAGGCAATGCCCTCCGGGGCGGCCAGGATGTTCATCAGCTTGATGTGCTTACAGCCGTAGCCTTTCAGAAAGGTGATGGCGGCGGAGGCGGATCCCCCGGTAGCCAGCATGGGGTCCAGCACGATGACATCCCGCTCGGCGATGTCCTGGGGCATCTTGCAGTAATACTCCACCGGAGCATGGGTCTCCGGATCCCGGTACAGGCCGATATGCCCCACCTTCGCGGAAGGGATCAGATTCAAGATCCCGTCCACCATGCCCAGGCCCGCCCGCAGGATGGGCACGATAGCCAGTTTCTTCCCCGCCAGGGTCTTGAAGGTGCCCACGGCGATGGGCGTCTCAATCTCCACGTCTTTCAGGGGCAGGTCCCGGGTGGCCTCATAGCACTCCAACGCCGCTATCTCCGAGACAATCTCCCGGAATTCCTTGACCCCGGTATTTTTATCCCGGAGGATGGACAGTTTGTGCTGCAGCAGCGGGTGATCCAGAATATGTACCTTTTCCATGGTTGACATTCCCCTTCTATGATTGATTTTGGCCCAGGCGCTCCAGGCGCTCCCGTTCTGCCTGGCTGAGCCTGTGATACTGGGGCGTGAGCTGGCCTGCCGGGACCAGTGCCCCGTCCCGGGCCAGCCGTAGGGCCGTCCGGGCAACCCCCCACGCCGTCTGGTAGATCAGGTGCGGGGGCATTTTCTTGGCCGGAATGCCCTGCGCTTTAAAGGCATTATAGCACAAAGCCGCCCCATCTCCAACCAAAATCTGCGTCCTTCCTGATTTATTCACTTCTCCAGCCAGCTCCTCCAGCCCAACCGCCCGGTCCGGAGTCAGCCGGGTTAGCATGCCATCCCGAGCTAAAAAGCGGGCGTTGTATACCTGGCTGCGCCGGGCGTCCATCACCGCGCAAATCTCCCCGTCCAGGTGGGCGCACTGCCAAGCCATGGACTCCAGGGTGGAGCAGGGGGCGCACAGCTTGTCCCCCGGCCAGGCCAGCCCCTTGGCCGCGGCCACGCCGATGCGCACGCCGGTAAAGGAGCCGGGACCCACCGCCGCGGCGATGACATCCATCTCCTCCAGCTTCAGCCCCGTGTTTTCCAGCAGATTGGCCACCATAGGCATCAGAGTGGCGGAATGGGTCAGGCCGCTGTTCTGAAAGGACTGGGCCAGCAGCTTATCCTCCTGTGTCACCGCCACCGAGGCGGTCACCGCCGAGGTCTCCAAGGCCAGGATCTTCACAACGACACCCCCTCAATGCGGATCACTCTGCTGTTCTCATCTTCTCCCCGGGCAATATCCACCCGCACCGCGTCGTCCTCTATGGCCTCGGCCACGTTCTCACTCCACTCCACCGCGCAGATGCCACCCCGGGCCAGATAGTCCTCCCAGCCGATGTGGAACAGCTCCTCAGCACTGCCCAGGCGGTACATGTCAAAGTGGAACAGAGGCAACCGCCCACCCTCGTACTCGTTGACGATGGTAAAGGTGGGGCTGGTCACCCACTCCTGAATCCCCAGGCCCCTGGCCATGCCGGAGATGAAGGCGGTCTTGCCCGCCCCCAGGTCCCCGGTGAAGGCCACCACCGTTCCGGGGCCCAGCACCTGGGCCAGCCGCTCTCCCAGCGCCCGGGTCTCCTCCGGGCTGCGGGTCACAAATTCCATCTATCTCACTTCCGGTTTTTCTTTTTTACCTGGGCGCGCCGCCGGGCACATCCTCGTGCTCCCAACGGCTCGGCGCCTCTTTTTGTAAACTCTTTTCGAACAGTATAGCACATCCCCTTGAAATGTGCTATACTGTATTTCCAGTTTTTCATTTCAACCGGAAGGAGGTCTCCTCTTGCGCCTGGTCCGCAGTTTGAAAGATTTTTTTCAAAAAGGCGATGTGGTGCTGCTGGGCCTTTGCCTGCTGGCCAGCGCCGCCGGCCTGGTGCTGATTTACAGCGCCACCCGTTATGACGAAGCGCTGCAAAGCAACTTTTTGAAGCAGGCCATGTTCATCGCCATGGGCGTGGTGGCCTATGTGGCCGTCACCTTCATCGATGTGGAGTTCCTTCTGGAGAAATGGTGGAAGGTATTCCTCCTGCTGGGCCTGCTGGTCATCCTGCTCATCCAGCCTTTCGGCGAGGCCGGCGACACCGGCAACAAGAGCTGGGTGTATCTGCCCGGCATTCCCTTCGGCTTTCAGCCCGGCGAGATTGCCAAGCTGGCCTTCATCGTGGTGCTGGCCTGGCTGCTCAATCACGAGCGGGCCAATGGTGTGAGCCGCCTATCCGCCA
The DNA here is from genome assembly GCA_018716015.1 of Candidatus Enterenecus stercoripullorum. Taxonomy (GTDB): domain Bacteria; phylum Bacillota; class Clostridia; order Oscillospirales; family Oscillospiraceae; genus Enterenecus; species Enterenecus stercoripullorum. The sequence continues at coordinate 3,297 of DVKM01000040.1, forward strand.
TTGTCAAGTATCTGTTGCTCACCTGCACCTACGCTGGGCTGCTGGCGGTGCTGTCCGGCGACTTCGGCATGGTGCTGGTCTACCTGTTCCTCTTTGTCATCATGGCCTGGGTGGGCGGGGTGAACAAGTGGTGGTTCATCGGCGTGGGTGGCGGTGTGATCGCTGTGGTGGTCTTTTTATGGCGCTTCATCCTGCCCCGCACCGGCCTGTGGACGGACTACCGCATCCTGCGCTTTCGGGTGGTGCTGGACCACAGCCTGGACCCTCTGGGGGTGGGCTGGCACCAGTCCCACTCCCTGCTGGCCATCGGCTCCGGGCAGCTGACCGGTATGGGCTATCTCAACGGCAAGCAGACCCAGTCCGCCTTTACTCAGAATCTTCCCGCCCGGCACACCGACTTCATTTTCGCCGTGTGCGGCGAGGAGTTCGGCCTTATTGGCTGCTGCGCGCTGCTGGCCCTGCTGCTGGCCATCATCCTGCGGTGCGTGTGGGTGTCACGGCGAGCCAAAAGCCACATGTCCGCCTATATCGCCATGGGCTTTGCCGGTATGCTGATGGTGCAGACCGTTCTCAACGTGGGAATGTGCCTGTATGTCACCCCGGTCATTGGCCTTACCCTCCCCTTCATCAGCTACGGCGGCTCCTCCACTCTCACCCTCTTTGTTGCCATGGGAATCGTATCCGGCATCAAAATGCGCCCCCTGCCCAGCTGGCTAAAGGACCGCAGCCAGCTATAGAAAGCGCGTAGGCGTGCAGAGCAGCGGGCTAAGACCGGAGCGAGGGGAAGCACAATTCCGGAAACACATAGCTGAAAAAACATGCGGATGCCGCCGGCATCCGCATATTTTTCTTCCCTCAGACGCAAGCTATCCATACTATATATGAAGGAGGATTTCCCGTGAAATACCGCGCTTCCCTCTTGGCCCTGCTCCTGACCGCCGCGCTGACCCTGCCGGTGTCCGCTGTCGCCGTCACCGTCACCCAGCCCGGTGCTCAGGACAATTCCGCCCCCATTGCTGAGCATCTCACCCTCAAAACCTACCGGGATGTGGCCATCGCCAGCCGCTTCGCCGCAGTGGACCCCGACGGGGACGCCGTCACCTTTCAGATCGTGGACAGCCCGGCCCGGGGCCAGGTAACGGTGGACGACACCGATCCCGCCGCGTTCTGGTACACCCCTTACGAGGGGAAAAAGGGCAAGGACAGCTTCACCTATGTGGCCGTGGACAGCAACGGAAACGTCTCGGAGCCGGCTACGGTGAACGTCACCATTGAAAAGCAGTCCACCAAAGTATTCTACTCCGACATGGAGGGCGACGCAGCCCACTACGCTGCGCTGCGCCTGGCGGAGACCGGTATCTATGTGGGCCGGCAGATGGGAGAGCTTTACTACTTCGATCCTCAGGAGGCCTTCTCCCGGGAGGAATTTTTAGCCCTGGCCATGTCCGTGGCGCAGGTGGATCCCTTGTCCGATGTGACCATCACCGGTTTCTATGACGACCAGAGTATCTCCACCTGGGCCAAAGGCTATGTGTCTGCCGCCCTGATGGACGGCACGGTCCGGGGCAGCTACAACGATCAAAAGCAGATCGTGTTCAATTCCGGAGCCTCCATCACTGTGGCGGAGGCCACCGTCATCATAGATCGCCTTTTGAACGTCAGTGATGTATCCGTGGAGACCTCGGCCACCGGCGTGGTTCCCGCCTGGGCCAGCCAGTCTGCCGCCAATATGGAGACTGTGTCCGTCATCCCCGCTCAGGCGAACCTCACGGATACCCTCACTCGCAGTCAGGCCGCGCAGATGCTGTGCGCCATGCAGGATGTACTGGACAGCCGGAACGGCGGCGGCTGGTGGTTCTGGTAATGCGGTCAGGCCCTTCACAGCTCCTATGCGCTTTTCGCCCCATGGCATCCTGGAGGCGGGAAGACGGCCCGGACTCATCTGAGTCCGGGCCGTCTTTGCTTTTCCTGGCCCCAGGCCGGCCCGACTTCCCTCCCCCGTCCGGCAAAGACTGCCACCACATGCCCGAAAACGGGGAGTGCACCGACCCGCGCTATCTGCCGCTCTGGTGAAAAAAGCCCATCCCGTGCATCATGATGCTTTCCGCTATGGCGGCCATCTCATCGGCACTGCTGGTCATGCCATCCGTCAGCCACTCCTCCAGCAGCCCCATGCAGCCGTTGCTGACAAAGGCATAGTAGTACTTCAGCTGCTTGGGCGTGGCATTGGGGAAGTACCGGCGATAGGCTTCTATGAAGTACTCCTTCCCCAGGTGGAGCAGCCGGGCGGCAAACTCCTTGTCCCCGTGAGACCCTAGCGTTATGGTGCAAAGGTCGGCATTCTCCCGCAGACTGTGAAACAGCCCAGCCGTCACCTTCAGCAGGCTCAGCTCCCCCGGCTCGCCCTCCAGCATCTTTCTCAGCCCCCGGCGCACCTCCTCCATCAGCTCCTCCTCCATCCGGCCCATAAGGTCATAGATGTCGGTATAGTGCGCGTAAAAGGTTGCTCTGCTGATACCTGCGGCTGCGCACAGCTCCTTGACGGAAATGCTCTGGATGGGTTTCTGCTTCAGGAGGCTGGTAAAGGCCTTGCGGATCATCAGTTTTGTCACTCTGATACGATGGTCATTGGCCCCCATGTTGCCGTCCCCCGATCTGAAAATTTTTTGTGAACTTCCCCCGGTTCTGTACAGTCTTTGTATCATGTGTTCATTATCCTGTCGGTTCCGGGCAAGCCGCACCTTGCGCAGTTCTCTTCCTATCATTATAATTTATTATAGTATGAATGAACGGGAAGTTCAACAGATTATCTCTTTCCACAGGGGGTCTTTTTATGAAAAAAACCTATCTTGTAACCGGGGCCAACGGCCATCTGGGCAGCACCATTCTCCGCCTGCTGTGCCGCCGGGGCGCTCAGGTCCGGGGCCTGGTCCTGCCCGGAGAAGTAGCCGCCCCCCTGCCCGGCGTACAGTATGTGGAGGGGGATGTCCGGAATCTCTCCACCCTGCGCCCCCTGTTTGAAGGCCTTCGGGGCCGTCAGGTCTATGTCCTTCACACCGCCGGAGTCATCGATATCTCCGATCAGGTCTCCCCCCAGACCTACGACGTCAACGTCAACGGTACGAAGAACATCCTGTCCCTGTGCAGGGAATATAAGGTCAGGAGGCTGGTCTATGTCAGCTCCGTCCATGCCATTCCCGAGGGAGACAAGGCCAGCGTGCTCCACGAGGTGTCCCACTTCTCTCCCGACCAGGTGGTGGGCGGCTATGCCAAAACCAAGGCGGAGGCCACTCAGACAGTGCTGGACGCCGTCCAGGACGGACTGGACGCAGTGGTTGTCCATCCCTCCGGCATTCTGGGGCCCTACGACCGGTCAGGCAATCACCTGGTCCAGCTGGTGAACGACTACCTCCGAGGCAAACTCCCAGCCTGCGTACGGGGGGGCTATGACTTTGTGGACGTGCGGGATGTGGCCGCCGGCTGCCTGCTGGCCCTGGAAAAGGGGAAAAGCGGCCAATGCTATATCCTCTCCAACCGCCACTATGAGATCCGGGATGTACTGGCCATGGTGCGCAAGCTGGCCGGCGGCAAGCGCCTGGCCATTCTGCCCCACTGGATGGCCAGGGCGGCCCTGCCCGCCATTCGGCTGCACGCAAGGCGGACGAAAAAGCGCCCCCTATTCACCCGCTATTCCCTGCACACCCTGCTGAGCAACGACAAGTTCTCCCATGACAAGGCCACCGCCGAGCTGGGCTACCGCCCCCGGGACCTGGTGCAAACCCTGCGGGATACCATTGCCTGGAATAAAAGGACCCTGGGGTCCACCTCCCATGCCTGATTCACAAAACCGCCTCCAAGCGTTCCATGACAATTTCGCCCGGAGGGCTGAATCTTTGATTCAGCCCTCCGGGTGTTTTCATTCCTCCAGGTCAAAGGGAGGCCGATCCCGATCCTGAGGCACCGCGTCCCCCTCATAGGGCAGCTCGTCGGGCACCAGCTCTGGGGCCAGGGCGGGGCCGTCCAGGCCCTGGCGGTACTGCATCTCCTGCCACTGCTCCTTCGTGATGAGCAGCTGCCGGGGCTTAGAGCCTTCAAAGGGCCCCACCACCCCCTTCTCCTCCATCTGGTCCACCAGCCGGGCCGCCCGGCCGTAACCCAGCTTCAGTCTGCGCTGGAGCATGGACACGCTGGCCTGTCCCACCTCCAGCACCACCTCTATGGCGGCGGGGAGCAGCTCGTCGTAATCGCTTCCGGCAGATGGGTCGGAACCGCCCACCCCTTTGGAGCCCTTCTCCTTTTCCTCAGCGTGCTTTTCGATCTCATGCATCACCGACTCGTCGTACCGGGCGGAACCCCCCTCCTTGATGAAGTCCACCACGTTGGCCACCTCCTCTTCGGAGATGAAGCAGCCCTGCACCCGGCGGGGCTTGCCCTGGCCCAGGGGGGCGTAGAGCATGTCCCCCTTGCCCACCAGCTTTTCTGCACCGGTGGTGTCCAGGATGATCCGGGACTCCATTCCCGAGGCCACAGCAAAGGCGATGCGGCTGGGGATGTTGGCCTTCATCAGGCCGGTGATCACGTCGGCAGAAGGCCGCTGGGTAGCAATGACCAGGTGCATACCGGACGCACGGCCCATCTGGGCCACCCGGCAGATGGATTCCTCTACCTCCTTAGCGGCCACCAGCATCAGGTCGGCCAGCTCATCAATGACCACCACGATCTGGGGCAGGGGCTCCTTGCCCTCCTTCCGGGCGTGGTTATTGTAGGAGGCCAGGTCCTTGGCCCCCACCTCGGAAAAGGCCTTGTATCGCTTCATCATCTCACTCACCGCCCATTGCAGGGCCCCGGCGGCCTTCTTGGGATCGGTGACCACCGGGATGAGCAGATGGGGAATGCCGTTATACACTCCCAGCTCCACCATCTTTGGATCCACCATAATGAGGCGCACCTCCTCCGGGGTGGACTTGTACAGCAGGGAGACGATCAGGGAGTTGGTGCACACTGACTTGCCGGAACCGGTGGTGCCGGCAATGAGCATATGAGGCAGCTTGGCAATGTCGCCCACCACGCAGTTGCCGCCGATATCCTTGCCCACGGCGAAGGACACCTTGGATTTGCTCTCGATGAACGCCTTGGAGCCGATCACATCCCGGATAGCCACCGGCGTCACCTGGCGGTTTGGCACCTCGATGCCCACGGTGGAGATCTTGTCTGGAATGGGGGCCACCCGCACCGCGGACACCCCCAGGGCCAGAGCAATGTCATCGGACAGCTTGGTGAGCTTGTTCAGCTTGACGCCCTGTTCCAGCTCCAGCTCATACCGGGTGACGGCAGGGCCTCGGGTGACGTTGACCACCCGGGCGTCCACATCAAAGGACACCAGGGTGTCCTGGAGCCGCTGCTGGTTGGCCTGAAGCTCACCAGTGGCGCCGGAGACAGGTCCGCCGGCCCCCTCATTAAGCAGGGAGATGGGGGGATAACGGTAGGCCTGTGGCTCCTGCTCCATGCCCTCCTCAATCTCCCGGGATACTTCGGCATGGGCCTGTTGTGCCTCCTGCCGGGTCATCTTTTCCACAGCAGGCTCCCGCACTACCGGAGGTGCAGGCGCTTCCGTTTCCCCCGCTCCGCCCTTCCCCCGGCTGTCCGTCATGGGCTGAAGCTCGGGCACGTCCTCATATTCCGGGGGCTCCGGCTCCCCATGGGAGGCCGTCTTCCCGGTGAGCACCTCATCCGGCGCGGACACCCCGGCCACCTTGTCAAACAGCTTCTTTTTCCGAATGGTGGTCACCGGCTTGGTGGGGGCCTTGGCGGTGAGGGGGCTGTCATCCACCGGAATGTCGATGGTTGCCCGCCTGCTGTGGGCAGCATGGGGCCTGGGCTCCTCCACCGGGCGGGGGGGCGCCAGCTCCTCCGGCTCCTCCTCTTCGGAATAGACAAGCCGATTCTCCTGCCGCTGCTTTGCGGCCCGGAACACATCCAGAATGGTCCGGTTAAAGGCGAACAGCAGCGCCAGAGCCGCCACGATGATCAGCACCACCAGAGCCCCGATCTTGCTGAAAGCGAACTGGAAGGCCATGCCGATCAACCCGCTCACCGCGCCGCCGGAAGTTCCCCCCTGCCCTGTGCTCCAAAGCTCTCCCAGCAAGTTCCCGCTCCAGGCCAGTTCTTCCCGGCTCAGAAACAGGTGCAGCACTGCCCCCACTAAAACGGGAACAGACAGAGCGCTGGCCAAGCGCAGGCGCACCGGCCGGCCCCGGTGGAAGAGCAAAATATACGCCGACAGCAGCAGCACAGGCGGAACCAGATAGTACCCATAGCCGAACAGACCCTGGAGTATGCCCCGGAACAGATCAATGAAGGCCGCCTGGACACCGAAATAGCCGATAGCTCCGAAAAAGGCCAGCAGCAGACACACCACGCCGACGATCTCCCGGCGCACGGGGCGCGCAGCCGGGACGGACTGGCTGCTCCGGGTCGGACTCTGGGGACCCTTTCCCTGGGCGCTCTTTCCGCTGCCCCCGCTCCTTCTGCTCCCGCTCTTGCCGGACGAGCCGGAGCGAGGGTTGATTTTCTTCTGTGCAGAAGCCATGGTTTTCCTCCCGTTAAGAGATCACAAAGGACGCCACCAGCGCCACGGCGCCCACGATCCAGCAATAATACGCGAACTTGCCGAACTTTCCCTTGTCCGCCAGCATCTTTACCAGCTGGATGGCAAAGTAGCCCACCACGCCGGCCACCACCATGCCCACCAGGTACTTGGGCAACAGGGACAGGTCGATGCTCTCATCCCCGATGGCCTGCACCACCTGGAGCAGGGTGGCTCCCAGCACTGCGGGCAGGGACAGCAGGAAGGAGTAGCGCACGGCAAACTTCCGGTCAAAGCCCAGCATCATCCCCGCGGAGATGGTGGTACCCGAGCGGGACAGGCCAGGAATGGTGGCGATGCCCTGGGCCACGCCCACCAACAAGGCGTCCTTCACTGTGGCAGTGCGGACATTCTTGGTGCCCCGGGCCAGCCGGTCGGATAGGAAGAGGATACAGCCGGTAACCAGCAGCATCAGCGCCACTACCGCCGGGTGATTGCCCAGGCCCTCCACCAGGCCCTCAATGGGCAGTACCACGAACAAGGGCAGGGTGCCCACGATCACCATCATCACCAGGCGGCGGGCCTCCGGGGGACGGCCGGCCTCCCGGGCGCCCCGCTTGGAAAACAAGGCAGCCACACCTCGGAAAAATTCCAGAATCATCTCCCCGATGTCCCGCCGGTAGGCAATGCACACCGCGATGAGAGTGGCGAAGTGGAGCAGAATATTGTAAAGGTTATCCACCTCTTCCATGCCAAAGAAATGCTGCAACAATGTCAAATGCCCGGAGCTGGAGATGGGCAGGAACTCTGCCACACCCTGGACAAGGCCCAGGAGAATCGCCATCCATAATGTCAAGACGCTCACCTCATTCAGGAGTTTCAGCCCATTTATTGGGCTGGACATCTTATTATATTATCACACTTTACTCCTGAATACCAGTTCTTTTTCCGTCAAGGCAAACGGGTGCCGCCCGATTAGACAGCACCCGTTTCCGCTATGCGTTTTTAAACGCCTGCATCCGCTGGTGCAGGCAGTCCAGCGCGTCCCTCAGGCCCCCCAGATGGTCTATGAGCCCCAGGCGCACCGCCTCCTCCCCGTAGATGACGCTGCCCACGTCGGCGGCCATCTCCCCGGTGTTGAGCATCAGGCCCTCAAAGTCCCCCCGGCTGATGCGGCTGTTGCGGGTGACGAAGTCGCAGATACGGTCTTGGATGCGCTCAAAATAGTGGAAGGTCTGGCTCACTCCGATGACCAGGCCGTTAAGCCGTACGGGGTGGATGGTCATGGCCCCCGAGGGGACAATGAACGACTCCTGGGCAGCCACCGCCAGGGGTACCCCGATGGAGTGCCCGCCCCCCAGCACCAGGGAGACGGTTGGCTTGCGCATGCCGGCGATCATCTCCGCGATAGCCAGCCCCGCCTCGATGTCGCCCCCCATGGTGTTGAGCAGGATGAGCAACCCGTCCACCTCCCCGCTCTCCTCCACGGCGGTGAGCAGGGGCAGGACGTGCTCGTATTTGGTGGTTTTGGCCCCCTGGGCCGCCTCCTGGTGGCCTTCGATCTGGCCCACGATGGTCAGGGTGTGGATGGTCCCGTCCCCGGTGGAGATGGTGGTAGAGCCCATGTCCACCACCTGCTGCTGGCGGTGGTTCAGCTCGCCCCACTGCCCTTCCTCCTGCTCCTGGTTTGGCTTTGTCTCCTCACACATGGAAAAACCCCCTTTTGCGGTAGTATGCCGCAAAAGGGGGCGGTTTTATAGA
>DVKM01000041.1 GCA_018716015.1 Candidatus Enterenecus stercoripullorum
CGCCCCCAGCTCCTCCAGCTTCCGGGCCACTGGAACCGCCCCATGGCCATAGGCGTTGGCCTTGACCACGCCCAAAAATTTGCTCTCCGGGGCGCAGGCGCGCAGGGCACGGTAGTTATGTTCCAGATTGCCCAGACGGATCTCCGCCCAGGTCCGCATCGTCTCCAGCTTCATCTTGCGTCAACTCCATGATAAAATCGGTAAATATGAGGCTCAGGCAGGTGGTTCCATCCACGCTCACCTCCGCCTGGATGAGGGCATGGGTGTCCGGGTCCAGCCAGAGCTCATACTGAGTGCCCTCCCCCTCGGCCCGCTCCGGGTCCCGGCACTGGAGATAGAGCCGGCGCTCCTCCCCTGCCTCCTGCCAGTCGCACCGGGCGATGTAGCCAGTGCAGACCTGCTCCATCAGGGCGGGCAGCGCGGCAATGGGGGTCAGCCCCTCCCCGTCCAGCGCCCCGATGGACAGCCCCGCCCCGTCATACTCCAGGGTGCCTTCCCCATCCTGAAGGCGGGCAGTGATACCGGCAAGCAGCTCAGGGCTCACCACAGTGAGCACCGTCTCCCCCTCCCGGCGCCACTGCACCTCCAGGGTGAAGGCGTAGACCTGCTGGTCATAGTGGGCCGTCACCTCCACCTGGCCGTTCCAGCCCGCCAGGGACAGGTACTCCCCCCGGATCCGGGTGGCCAGCTGCTCGGGGCTGTCGTTCTCGCTCTGCTGCCCGCCGCACCCGGCCAGCAGCAGGGTCATCATCAGTACACAAGATAGGATCTTGCGCACTTTGGGTTGCCTCCCTTATTTGTTGCTTTTATTCTTCCGGCAGGTTTCATTCTTCACGCTTAACTCGCTTATCGCGTAGGGAATGTTTTCGATCAAATCCGAGGGCAGCATCCCGTACTCCCCCTTGTCCGCCGCGGCCAGGTCTCCCGCCCGGCCGTGGATCCACACCGCGCACACTGCCGCCTTCCCGGGGGAGAGCCCCTGGCCCAGCAGGGAGAGGATCATGCCCCCCAGCGCGTCGCCGGAGCCCCCCTTGGCCATGCCGGAATTTCCGGTGGTGTTCACAAAGCACTGCCCGTCCGGCCAGGACACAATGGTCCGGTGGCCCTTGAGCACCAGCACGCACCGGTGCCGCACGGCGAAGTCCCGGGCCGTTCCCAGCCGGTCGCCAGCCGACAGGTCGCCCCCCAGCCGGGCAAACTCCCCGTCATGGGGGGTGAGGATGGTGGTTCCCGCCGGGCGCTCTTCCAGAATATCCATATGCCTGGCCAGCAGATTTATGCCGTCGGCGTCCACCACCACATTGCCCGTCATGCGCCGCAGCAGCAACGGCGCCAGTCCCGCCGCATGAGGCCCCTGCCCCAGGCCGGGACCCACCAGAACTGCGTCGCTGCCCTCTGCCATGGAGAGAATCTCCAGATAGTCCTCCGGCATGGGCCTGGCCATGGCCTCCAGGCAGCCGGCGGCCACCACAGGATAGGCATCCGGATGGGTGAGCACCGTCACCAGCCCTGTCCCCGTGCGCAGGGCCGCCCTGGCTGCCAGCACCGGAGCCCCGGTGAAGCCCACGCTGCCCCCCACGATGAGCACCTTGCCGAAGGTGCCCTTGTGCCCGTCCGCGGGGCGGCGGGGCAGCCAGCCGCCCACCAGGGCAGAGTCCACCCTCCGGGCGTCCTGCCCCTCTTTTCGCCGGCTGCCGGCAGACTGTCCCATTGTAACCCCCCCTCGCGCTTTCCAGGTCTGTTCAGTATTCCCCTATTATACTGATTCCCCCCTTGCATTTCAACCGTTTTTATGATATAAAAGGGTGCAGTGTGAAATGCGAGGAACGGGAAAATAGGGATTCCTCCCCTTTTCAGAGAGAGACATCCGTCGGCTGAAAGCTGTCTCAAAGGGGTCCCCTTGGTTCGCCCGGGAGCGGCCTGTGAGAGCGGGACGGCCCGCCCACCGTTACAGGGCTTTAAGTGCGCGCGTGATGCGCGAATGCGGGTGGTACCGCGGAAGGTTTGCCTTTCGTCCCTGAGTGTGGGCGAAGGGCATTATTTTATTCTGGAGAGGTTTGTCTATGGATACCCAGCACATCGCCATCCGTCCCTACCGGGACAGCGACTGGCCCCGGCTGTGCGCCATCCACGACGCCGCCCGGCAAAACGAGCTGGCCCTGGCCGGGCTGCCCGGCGCCTTTCTCCCCCTGGAGATCGCCGCCCCGCGGGAAGGGCTGTTCGGCTATGCTCTGCGGGTGGCCGAGCTGGACGGGCAGACGGCCGGGTTTGCCGCTTTCACCGCCGGTGAACTGGCCTGGCTGTATGTGGACCCCGCCCTGTCCCGCCGTGGGGTGGGCCGGGCTCTGGTGGAGCATGCCCTGGGCGAGATGGGCTGGCCCGTGTCCATCGAGGTGCTCGCGGGCAATACCCCCGCCCTGGCCCTTTACGAGCGCTGCGGTTTTCGCCGGGTGGAGACGGTATCCGGTCGGATGCCGGGCAATGAGGACTTTGCCGTCACGGTGCATGTGCTGAAACTGACCTGACTATTCTGAAAGGAGTCCGGATATGCGCGGCCCTGATTTCTGGTCCGCCCTGGATGAGCTGGTTCGCCGGTCTGAACTTGTCATCGACCGCCCCAAAGGCAGCGCCCACCCCCGCTTTCCCTCCCTGCTCTATCCACTGGACTGTGGTTACCTCACCAGCGCCGCCCCCATGGACCGCAGCGGCATCACTTTATCAACCAACATCTGAAAGGAAGAAGTCACAGATGAAAGAACAACTGGCAAACATCCGCGCCCAGGCCCTGGCCGCCTTTGACGCCGCCCAGGACAGCCAGCAGCTGGACGAGCTGCGGGTGAAGTACCTGGGCAAGAAGGGGGAGCTCACCGCCGTTTTGAAGATGATGGGCAAGCTCTCCCCAGAGGAGCGCCCCGCCATGGGCCAGCTGGCCAACGATGTACGCGCCGCCCTGGACGCCGCTTTGGAGAAACGCTCCAAGGCCCTGGAAGAAAAGGCCCTGGAGGAGCGGCTGGCCTCTGAGACCGTGGACGTGACCATCCCCGGAAAACCCGTCCGGCTGGGCCACCGCCACCCCATGTATATCGCCCTGGACGAGATCAAGGAGGTCTTCATCGGCATGGGCTTCACCGTGCTGGACGGCCCGGAGATCGAGCTGGCCGAGCTGAACTTCGACCGGCTCAACGCCGAGGAGGGCCACCCCTCTCGGGACTGGTCGGACACCTTCTACTTCGATGAGGACAGCCGGGTGATGCTCCGAAGCCAGACCTCCCCCATGCAGGTACGGGCCATGGACACCATGCCTCTGCCCATCCGCATCATCGCCCCCGGCCGGGTGTACCGGAAGGACGAGGTGGACGCCACCCACTCCCCCATGTTCCA
>DVKM01000042.1 GCA_018716015.1 Candidatus Enterenecus stercoripullorum
CCGCCTTTACCAAAGAGTTCAACGAGCGCACTAAGAAGGATATGGGTCTGATCATCCCCGTGGTCATCACCGTGTACGCCGATCGCTACTTCACCTTCATCACCAAGACTCCTCCCGCCGCCGTGCTCATCAAGAAGGCCTGCGGCATCGAGTCCGGCTCCGGCGTGCCCAATAAGACCAAGGTGGCCACCCTGTCCAAGGCCGATCTGCAGAAGATCGCCGAGACCAAGATGCCCGATCTGAACGCCGCCAGCCTGGAGGCCGCCATGCGCATGGTGGCCGGCACCGCCCGCTCCATGGGCGTGCTGGTGGAAGAGTAAGGGAAGGAGGAAAAAGCACAATGGCTACCAAAGGTAAGAAGTATGTGGACAGCGCGAAGCTCATTGACCGCTCCGCGCAGTATGATGTGACCGAGGCGATGGATCTGGTGATCAAGACCGCCACCGCAAAATTTGACGAGACCGTGGAGCTGCACGTCAAGCTGGGTGTGGATTCCCGCCATGCCGACCAGCAGGTGCGCGGCGCCATCGTCCTCCCCCACGGCACCGGCAAGACCGCCCGGGTGCTGGTCTTTGCCAAGGGGGACAAGGCCGATGAGGCCCGGACCGCCGGCGCCGATTTCGTGGGCGATATGGACATGGTGGAGAAGATCCAGAAGGAAAACTGGTTCGACTTCGACGTGGTGGTCGCCACCCCCGATATGATGGGTACCGTGGGCCGTCTGGGTAAGCTTCTGGGCCCCAAGGGCCTGATGCCCTCCCCCAAGGCCGGCACCGTCACCCCCAATGTGACCCAGGCCGTCAACGAGATCAAGGCCGGTAAGGTGGAGTACCGTCTGGACAAGACCAACATCATCCACTGCCCCATCGGCAAGGTCTCCTTCGGTTCGGAGAAGCTGACCGATAACCTGAACGCGCTGATGGGCGCCATCGTCAAGGCCAAGCCCGCCGCCGCCAAGGGCCAGTACGTGAAGAGCTGCGTCGCCGCCTCCACCATGGGGCCCGGCGTGAAGATCAACGCCACGAAGTTCGTTTAATTGAAAAGATTATACCCGCCCAGGGAGGATTTTACTTGACAAGTCTCTCCCGGGCGGATATAATATTTTTCGTGTTCTAAGACAGCTGGTATCCGGGCCTGCCTGGTGTAAATCCTGCCGAGAATACAGCCAATACAGAAGTTGTTTTGCGCTGTTTTCGTCTTGACACGAAAGCGGCGTTCTTTTTTGGAAGGGCGCTGCCCATCCATATCCCCGGAGGTGAAATCAAACAATGCCTAACGCAAAGGTTCTCAACGAGAAGAAAGCCATCGTGGAGCAGCTGACTGAGACGCTCAAGACCGCTTCTTCCGGCGTTCTGGTGGACTACAAGGGCATCACGGTAGAGGAAGATACCGCGCTGCGCCGGGAACTGCGGGAAAGCGGCGTGGAGTATTCCGTGGTGAAGAATACCCTGGTGCGCTTCGCCATCAACAATGTGGGCATGCAGGAGCTGGATGGGGTGCTCAATGGCACCACTTCAATGGCCGTCTCCAAGGACGATCCCATTGCCCCCATGCGCATCATCAATAAGTACTCCAAACAGATGGGTGACCGCTTCAACATCAAGGCCGGCTTCATGGACGGCAAGGTCATCCCCCTGGAGGACGTGGCCGCTCTGGCCGAGCTGCCCTCCAAGGAGGTTCTGCTGGGTCAGGTGCTCGGCATGATGCTCTCCCCCCTCACCAGCCTGGCCATCGTCATCAAGGCCATCGCCGAGAAGGGCGGCGAGCCTATCTCCGCCGAAGAGGCTCCTGCTGCTGAGGAGTCTGCCCCCGCTGCCGAGGAGGCCGCTCCTGCTGAGGAGGCTCCCGCCACCGAGTAATCCGGTGCTTTCCCCGCCCTGGAAGAGGGCATCTACAAAAAATAATGATCCATTCATAGGAGGTATTTTATCATGGCTAGTGAGAAGATCACCGCTCTGATTGAGGAAGTGAAGTCCCTGACCGTTCTGGAGCTGAACGATCTGGTCAAGGCTCTGGAGGAAGAGTTCGGCGTTTCTGCCGCCGCGATGGCCGCTCCCGCCGCTGGCGGCGCCGCCGCCGCTCCCGCCGAGGAGAAGACCGAGTTTGACGTGGTTCTGGCCAGCTTTGACGCTGCCGCCAAGATCAAGGTCATCAAGGCCGTGCGCGAGATCACCGGTCTGGGCCTGGCTGAGGCCAAGGCCGCCGTGGAGGGCGCTCCCAAGGCTCTGAAGGAAGGCGTGTCCAAGGACGAGGCCGAGGAGCTGAAGAAGAAGCTGGAAGAGGCCGGCGCCAAGGTGGAGCTGAAGTAAGTCTCCCTTTTCCACCCAAACGTAAAACAGCGTTCTGCTTGTTCGCGGAACGCTGTTTTTTCATCCCCATCCCCCAGGCGCCCATCCAATCTGCCCCAGCCCGTCGGGGAAATCAGGCAAGCCCCGGCGGAAGGTTCCGCCGGGGCCTTCTTTTGTCCTTTGCCTTACAGTCTCTCCCGGATGGCCCGGAGAAACTCCAGCCCGGTGACCTTTTGGGCGGGGGCCTCCCCCTCCCACAGGCCCACCAAATCGCCGGTCATGACGCCGGATTCGATGGTTTCGATGGCCGCCCGCTCCAGTTTCTGGGCGAAGGCGGTCAGCTCCGGGATGCCGTCCAGCTCCCCCCGCTTTCCCAGGGCCCCCGTCCATGCAAACAGGGTGGCCATGGGGTTGGTGGACACTTCTTCCCCTCTCAGGTGTCGGTAGTAGTGCTGGGTGACCGTCCCGTGGGCAGCCTCGTACTCGTAGTTGCCCTCGGGGGACACCAACACCGAGGTCATCATGGCCAGGGAGCCAAAGGCAGTGGACACCATGTCACTCATCACGTCGCCATCGTAGTTTTTACAGGCCCAGATAAAGCCTCCCTTGGAGCGGATGACCCGGGCCACCGCATCGTCAATGAGGGTATAGAAGTAGGTGATGCCTGCCTTCTCAAATTTCTCCCGGTATTCTTTTTCAAAGATCTCCGCGAAAATGTCTTTGAAGGTGTGGTCGTACAGCTTGGAGATGGTGTCCTTGGTGGCAAACCACAGATCCTGGCAGGTGTCTAGGGCGTACTGGAAGCAGGAGCGGGCAAAGGAGGCGATGGATTTATCTAGGTTAAACTGGCCCTGGAGCACGCCGGGACCCGTAAAATTCTGGATGGTCTGCCGGTGCTCTGTTCCGTCGGCGGCGGTGAACACCAGCTCCGCCTTGCCGGGGCCAGGTACCCGGTACTCGGCGCATTTATACACGTCCCCAAAGGCGTGACGGGCAATGGTAATGGGCTTCTCCCAATTCTTCACCACGGGGTTGATGCCCCGGACCATGATGGGAGCCCGGAACACCGTACCGTCCAGAATGGCCCGAATGGTGCCATTGGGGGACTTCCACATCTGGGACAACTTGTATTCCTCCACCCGCTGGGCATTGGGGGTGATGGTGGCACACTTCACCGCCACGCCGTATTTCTTGGTGGCCTGGGCCGCGTCGATGGTCACCTGATCGCCGGTCTCCTCCCGGTGAGGCAGGCCCAGGTCATAGTACTCTGTTTTCAGGTCAATGTACGGCTCCAGCAGCTCCTCCTTAATCTGCTTCCAGAGAATGCGGGTCATCTCGTCCCCATCCATCTCCACCAGCGGGGTACGCATGGAAATTTTACTCATGGGTCGTCTTGCTCCTTTCTGGTCGGTTCTGGCGGGAACAAATCATTGCTTCCAGCCGGACGCTTTAGTACTTGGGATAACTGGGGCCGTTGGAGTTTTGTGGCGAATCCCCTTCCTCGCCATCCTGCTTTTCCTCCCCCTGACCGGAGGGCGGGTTAGGCGTGCCGGAGGGCTGGCCGGGCTGGCCTGTCGTCCAGGTATAGGAGGATTGATCCCAGGGATCCCCCGCTCCATACCCTGTTGTCCGGTTCCAGGGTTCCTGTCCCCCGCCGCCGGTTCCGCCCCAGCCGCCGGGCTGTGTTGCGTTCTGGCCACCCTTGAGAAAGTCATAGAACTTGGCAATGCTGCCGGTGAGGTAGGGCTGGAGCCAAAGGCTGATGACCAGCTCCACCACAAGGATGGAAATGATAAACAGAATGCCGGTGCCAGACATCATGGCAAGGCCATACACACCGTCCATCCCGCCGCCAAGCATAGCAACCTGGGCGGCAAGTACCACGATCAGCAGGATAAAACCCACAAAGGCCACGGCAAACATCACCAGATACCAACCGATGAAGGACAGTATCAACACAAGCAGCCGCCCCACATTGCCTCGCATCCTCTCCTTGCTGCGCCGGATGGCCTCCAGGCCGGACACCCCTTGGTCCAGCAGGATGTAGTCCGTCATGGCATACCGCAGAATCACCCACAGGGTGGCCGCTATGTACGCCACAAATCCGGCCAGCATCAGCACCCCGCCCAGAAATGGGATGACGGTAGCCAGTCCCACCCCAAGGATCATCACCACCACCAACCCTAGGGTAAGCAGCAGCTCCCAGAGGAAGATAAAAACGCCGGTGAGGATCCGGGTGAGCAGCACGCTCCCCACCCGTGGAAAGGCACAGAACAGGGCGGGCATGCCGGGATTTTGGCTGCGCACCATGGCCAGGCAGTAACCCTCATAACTCACGTCCAGCAGGCTTCGCCACAGGTAGACAACCAGGGATATCACCAGGCTGCCGGCCACAATGGCGAGGATCATCTGGGGACCGTTTCCCCAAATCCAGCGCCCCAGCGCCTCCACCGCCTCGTCCGGATCCGCTCCTCTGAGGATCATGGTAAAGTAATATTGCGCGATGGTGCCAAACCAGTTCAACCCGCCGAGCACCGTCTGAATCAGGCCTACGCCCGCCGCGGTAATCACTAAGTAGAGCAGGGTCATCCAGATAGGCCGGGGCCTGGTCTGCTTCATCGCCTGCTTGACGCTCTGCTTCAGCAGGGCACGTTGATACTCCATGGAACCACTTCCTTTCTCTTCTCTGCCCACATTTTATCGTATGACAGCGGAAAATGCAATCCTTTTCCGATAGGGGCCTATTGCGCTTCCTGCCTCCGCCGCCCCCGTCCCATAGAAAACCGCAGCCCCGGCAGACTGTGTCTGCCGGGGCTGCGGCGGTAACGCTGCCTTCTCCAGGCGGCCCGGCCCCCTCTTCTGCGCGGCCGGTCAGCCCTCCTGGCTGTGTATGTCATTCCTCGCTCACGGCCCCGCGCTTCCGGCCCCGCCATGCCGCCCGGCTGCCCGACCACAGTCCCAGAGCGCTGGAGCCCAGCTCGAACAGCCGCTCAAAGCACCAGATCACCGAGGGTGTCAACATGAGGAATACCACAATGACCAGCCCAGACTGGAAGTCCAGGGGGGTAAGTTCGAAGAAGGAGCCGAAGCCCAGTACCGCCACCACGAAGGCCACGGCCATGGAGCCCAGCAGCACCCACCGCTTCCAGTCCATGGGCCGGGAGATATAGTACAGCACCAGCAAGCCCACCTCCCCCATGATGACGGTGGCCAGGGTGGACAGGGTGGCCCGCTCGAAGGTGAAGGCCATGGTGAACAGCTCGATGCCCACGATGAGCACGATGTTGGTCAGCCCCCCTGGCAGGGCGCGGCGCAGCACGTTCTGCATGAACCTACCCTTCACCATCTCGCGGTTGGGCTCCAGGGCCAGCACGAAGGAGGGCACGCCGATGGTCACGGCACTGATGAGGGTCATCTGGATGGGGATGAAGGGGTAGGGGAAGCCG
Source organism: Candidatus Enterenecus stercoripullorum (assembly GCA_018716015.1). Classification (GTDB taxonomy): domain Bacteria; phylum Bacillota; class Clostridia; order Oscillospirales; family Oscillospiraceae; genus Enterenecus; species Enterenecus stercoripullorum. Next base: position 5,735 of record DVKM01000042.1, read on the forward strand.
GCAAACAGGGTAATCAGCGACAGGAAGAAAGACAAAATGTTCTTCACCAGATACAAAGCCGCGGAGCGCTGAATGTTGTTGATCACCCGCCTCCCCTCCTCCACCACATGGGGCATGGAGGCGAAGTTGGAGTCCAGCAGCACCAGCTGGGCCACCTGGCAGGCCGCCTCCGCGCCGGAGGCCATGGCAATACCGCAGTCGGCGTCCTTCAGGGCTAACACGTCGTTGACCCCGTCCCCCGTCATGGCCACGGTGTGCCCGCCCTTTTGCAGGGCCTTGACCAGTTTGCGCTTCTGATCCGGGGTGACCCGGCCGAACACAGTGAAGTCCCGCACCGCCCGGGCGTAGTCCTCCGGCTGGCGCAGGGTGGCTGCGTCTACGAACCGCTGCGCCCCCTCGATGCCCGCCTGAAGAGCCACCTGGGACACCGTCTCCGGATTGTCCCCCGAGATGACCTTCACATGCACCCCCTGCTGGGCAAAGTACCGGAAGGTGTCCGGCGCCTCGGGTCGGATGGGGTTGGACAGCGCCACTAGGGCCACCGGGTCGATGAGCCCGGACAGGCCGTCTGCGGTGGGGGGCGTGTCGCATTTGGCCAGCAGCAGCACCCGGCATCCCTGGGCCTGGTAGGGGGCCACCATGGGCTGGATCAGCTTGTATTCCTCCCCCAGGATGAACTCGGGGGCCCCCACCACATAGGAGCCGTGGCCCCGGAACACCACCGCCGACCACTTGTTGGCGGAGGTGAAGGGCACCGTGCGCTCCGCCTGCCAGGGGGAGGGCTTATCAAAGCGGTCTGCCATGGCCCGGGCGGTGTCGTTGTCCGCGTCCATCACTTTGTAGTAGGCGTTGAGGATCTCCTCCACCTTGGCGCTGGGATACTCCTCCTCGTCCAGGCACACCACTTCCCGCACCGACATCTCCGGCTGGGTGATGGTGCCCGTCTTATCCACGCACAAAACGTCCACCCGGGCCAGGGTCTCGATGGCGCTCATCTCGTGGACCAGGGTTTTCCGCTGAGCCAAGCGCACCACCGACACCGCCAGGGCCACGCTGGTGAGCAGGTACAGCCCTTCGGGGATCATGCCGGTGAGGGCGGCCACCATGGAGGTGATGGAGGTGGCAAAGCTCCCCTCCTGGGCAAAGAATTCGTTGCAAAACAGGGCCACGCCGATGGGGATCAGGGCAAAGCCGATGACCCGGATCAGCCGATCCAGGGATTTCATCATCTGGGACTTGCCTACCCCCTGGTCGGCCTTGGCCTCCAGGGCCAGGCGGGAGGCGTAGCTCTCCGCCCCCACATGGTCCATCCGGGCCCGGCACTTGCCCGACACCACAAAGCTGCCCGAAAGCAGCTGGTCGCCGGGGTCTTTCGTGATGGGGTCGGCCTCGCCGGTGATGAGGGCCTCATTCACCGTCACCTGGCCGGACATGACCGGGCCGTCGGCGGGGATCTGGTCCCCCGCCCCCAACTCCACGATGTCCTCCCGCACCAGCTTGTGCAGGGGGACAGTGCCCAGTTGCCCGTCCCGCAACACCTTCACCCGGGACTCGGAGATCAGGTTCAGTTTTTCCAGCGTGGCCCGGGAGCGAAGCTGCTGGATGATGCCGATGAGAGAGTTGAAGGCGGCAATGACCAGAAAGAACATGTCCCGGAAGTTGCCCACGATGATCAACAGCACCGCCAGCACCACGAACACCAGGTTAAAGAAGGTCAGGGTATTCTCCCGGACAATCTGCTTGGTGGTCTTGGCGTTGGAGGCCACCATCTCATTGCCGTAGCCGTTGGCCAGCAGCTCGCTGGCCTGGGCGCAGCTCAGCCCCTGCTTGGGGTCGGGAAAAATCCGCTCGATCTTCCGCCGGGAGACGGTCTCCTCCGGCTGGGCAGGAGCCCGCCTCCCCCGCCGTTGGGGCCGCTCCGGCTGGCCGCGCTGATTGGGTTGCTGCTGATATTGTACCTGTCCCATGGCAGAACCGTCCTTTGATCCTGTGCTCACCGCTGGCCCTTACCCATTCAGGGCCTGATCCCACTGCTCAGGCCGGAAGCCCACCAGTACCACGCCGTCCCCGACGAGCAGGGGGCGCTTGACCAGCATCCCGTCGGAGGCCAGCAGCTCCAGCTGCTCCTGGCGGGTCATGCCGTCCAGCTTGTCCTTCAGGCCCATGGCCTGATAGAGCTGGCCGCTGGTGTTGAAGAAGCGGCGCAGAGGCAGGCCGCTCTCCTGGCTCCAGCCGTCCAACTCCTGGACGGTTGGGTTCTGTTCCCGGATGGGCCGGACTTCGTATGGGACCCCATGTTCGTCCAGCCAGTTTCGCGCCTTTTTGCAGGTGGAGCATTTCTCATAGCAGATGAATTGCAAGTTCCTCGCCCCCATCAGTCAGTTTTCTTCAGCATACCACAAACTCCCTCCGGCGTAAAGCGGTGGAATATGAACGTTTCTTTAAAATTAGGGAAAGTCCTCTGTGCTGCTTCCCGTCTCACGCCTTTTCCCCGGTTTCCCCGCGGCGGCAAAAACCGGGGGCACCTTGCCCCCGGTTTTCCCAATTATACCCGTTTCCAAACCACCGTCACGGTGAACTCCCCGTCCTTCAGGGCGGCGGACACCCGGTGGCCCATCTGCTCGATCAGGGCCTTGACGATGGCCATGCCCAGCCCGGTGTTCTGCCCCGACCGGGTGCGGTCGGCGGTATAAAACCGGTCAAAGACATAGAAGGCATCCTCGGCGGTCATGTCCTTCGCCCCGTTGGAAAAGGCGGTGACCACGCTGCCATCCTCTTCCCAGGCCCGGACGGACAGGTAATCGGAGCCGTGCTTGTAGGCGTTGGTGAGCAGGTTGGACAGCACCCGCACCACCGCCTTCCGGTCCCCCCAGACAGGGGGCAGCTTGTCCTGGATGGACACCTCCACCCGGATACCCTCCCCTTCCAGCTGCTCATAGGCCATGGCCAGCTGATCGGCCAGCTCCCGGCCCAGGTCCACCGGTTCCCGTTCCAGCCGCCACTGGCCCCCCTCGATGCGGGACAGGTCGTAGAAGGAGGTAATGAGGGTTTGTAGCATGGCCGCCCGGCCCCGGATGACCTCCAGGTACTCCCTGCGCTTTTCCGGGCTCAGAGCGTCGTCCTCCAGCAGCTGGAGGTAGCCTAAAATGGAGGTCAGGGGGGTACGCAGGTCGTGGGACACGTCGGCGATCTGCCGGCGCAGGTCCAGCTCCTTCCGGCGGTAGTCCGCCGCCTCCCCCTGCCGCAGCTCCAGCAGCTGGTTCACCGTCTGGAAAAGCTCCTCAGCGGCGGCGTTGGGGCAGGGGATGGTGAGGCGGGCGGTGGATTTGCCCTCCATCTGCTCCTTGATCTGCCTTTTCCCCCGGCGCAGCCCCCGCTCCAGACTAAACAGGTCCACCAGGAGGATGGCGCACAACACCGCCAAGATCACGATGATCGCGGTTTGCATCGATCCAGCCTCCTTTCACACTCAGGTTCCCTCCGGTCTCACTTGATCTCCTTGTTCCGGAATGCCAACAGCCCGATGACGGTGAACACTGCCAGCCAGATGGCCCCCACGATCCACGCCTGGCCGCAGTAGGCCCAGTCCCCCGCAATGGTGTAGGCGGTGTCCACCATGACGGTGGGCATGTACCGGTGGAGGAATTGGAATACGGGGTAGGCGGGGGTGGCGATGAAGATGGCCCCGCAGAGCTCCAGCACCGGGGAGGTCACTGCAAAGACGCCCACAGCGGCGATGGAGGCCGCCAGCTCACTGCGGATCAGGAATAGGCAGGCGTTGGTACAGGCCAGCACCCCGATCCACAGGGGCAGGGCGGTGGCCAGGCAGTAACCCACCACCTGCATGATATAGGTATCCCGCTCCGGGTCACGGTAGAGGGTCAGCCAGCACAGGGCCAGATAGAACCCCGTCATGACCACCAGGAACAGCAGAGAGAGGACCAGGGACGTGAGGAACTTCCCCAGGTAGATGCGGTGGCGGGGAATACCGAAGGCCACCTCGTTTTTTAGCGTGCTGCTTTTATACTGGCTGGCAAACACCATATCGCAGATGATCATGGCGGCGTAAAAGCCGATGGACAGCATGACACACAGCATGGCGGCCCCGCTGTAGAATGTCTCAAAGCCGCCATGGCCGTTGATGAATAGGTAGCCGGACACCAACAGGGCCTCTAGCGCCAGCACCACCACCAAGGTGATCCAGGTATACTTCCGGTGGAACACCTTGTAAAACTCCGCGCGTATGTAATTCATCATGACCGGCCACCTCCGATCAGCTTGAGGAAGTAGGCCTCCAGGTCGGCGCCCTTCTGCTCCATGCCCAGGATGGCCACTCCCCCGGCGGCCAGGGTCCCGGACACCTCCTGGGGCCGGTCCAGATGATCGTACAGCTCGATGACGCTGCCGGGCAGCACCTCGAAGTTGTCGGTGCCCAGCCCGGTCTGGAGGAGCATGGCCGCCCGGGGGGCGTCGTCCACGCTCAGGCGCAGGCAGGTGCGGCACTTGTCATGGAGGGTCTGGGCGGAGATCTCCTCCAGCAGCCTGCCCTGCTCCAGAAAGCCGTAACAGGTGGCCACCGAGGACAGCTCGGTGAGGATATGGCTGGAGATCAAAATGGTGGTCTGCCGCTCCTGGTTGAGCCGCTTGAGCAGCGCGCGAAACTCCGCCACCCCCTCCGGGTCCAGGCCGTTGATGGGCTCGTCCAGGATGAGAAAGTCCGGGTGGTTCATCAGAGCCAGAGCCAGACCCAGCCGCTGCTTCATGCCCAGGGAGAAGGTCTTGAACTTCTTCTTCCCCGTCTCCCGCAGATCCACCTGCTCCAGCACCTCGTCCACCACATCCTTGCCGGGGATGCCTCGCTGGAGGCGGTAGTACTCCAGGTTCTCCCGGGCGGTGAGGAAGGGGGCGAAGGAGGGTACCTCGATCATAGCCCCTGTCCGGCTCCGGGCGGGGAGCAGTTCCCGCCCCGTCTGGCCAAACAGCTCCAGGGAGCCCTCCGTGGTGGCGGACTGGCCGGTGACCAGCCGCATCAGGGTGGTTTTGCCCGCCCCGTTGCGGCCCACCAGGCCGTAAATATCTCCTTTGCGCACCGTGACGCTCACCTGATCCAGAGCCTTGCTGCGACCGTATGCCCGGCTCAGGCCATGAGTGGCCAGTACGATTTCACTCATATTGACTCCTGCCTTTCCTTTGAGGTTGGCCCCAGTATAGGGAAAAACCTTCAAAGGCCCTCAAAGAAAGTGTGAAGAAAGTCTTAAAGCTCCGCCATCTTAAAGCCGATGCCCCACACGGTCTTGATGTACTCACCGGGGGCGGCCTTGCCCAGCTTGGCGCGCAGGTTGCTCACGTGGACGTTCACCGTGTTGTCGTCCCCCATGAACTCCTCCCCCCACACCGACTCATAGATCTGGGCCCGGGAGAAGGCCCGCTTGGGGTGCTCCATGAGCAGGGCCAGGATGGCAAACTCGCGGGCGGTGAGGGAAACCTCCCGCCCGTCCACGGCCACGGTGTGGTCTTCTTTGCTCAGCCGCAAGGAACCCCAGGTCAGCTCGGCCCCGCCTCCCCCAGGAGAAAAGCTGCGGCTGCGGCGCAGCTGGGCCTCCACCCGGGCCAGCACCTCCCGGTTGTCAAAAGGCTTGGTGATGTAGTCGTCCGCCCCCAGCCCCAGGGCGTTCACCCGGTCGTCCACCGCCACCTTGGCGGAGAGCACAATGATGGGCATTGTCTTGCCCGTCCGGATCCGGGCGAGGAACTCCTCCCCGGTGAGTCCGGGGAGCATCAGGTCCAGCAAAACCAGGTCATAGTCATATTTCTCCGCCCACAGCATGGCCTCGCTGCCGGAAAAGGCGGCGCGGCAGGCGTATCCCGCCTCTTCCAGAATGGTGCACAGCAGGCGGTTGATATCTGCGTCGTCCTCTACCACGAGAATGTGAATGGAATCCATGGCGTCTCACCTCGCCCAGCAGTATACCATAATTCCCCGCTCCCTTTCAACGCGCGGACGGAGAATTTCGCCTTTTTTCACCAACTCCCCCAGACGGCAGGCAAAAGCCCCGGCCGGCAGGTTGCCGTCCGGGGCTTGGCTTTTTATTCCATAGTGGGGGTCTGATTAGTGAACTTCTGCTCCGCCTGGGCCACTTTCTGGGCCGGGGCCTGCTCCACCTGGTACCACCCCCGCTGCTGGGCGGCCTGGAACAGCTGGGTTTGAGTCTTGTGGCCCTGGGTGAGCAGGTCGACAAAGGCGTCCCGCAACTTGGTATTGACACACTCCGAGGCAAACAGGCCGTAGTTGGCGCTCATCTTCTTCTCCGTGAGCAGCAGATCGGTCATCAGTTCCTGATCGTTCATCTCAGCCCCTCCTTTACCGCAGGAAACCCAGAAGGGTCTCATAGTTGCGCTTATGCTGTCCGGCGTACTGGGTATAGCACTGTTTCAGCTCCGACTCCTGGGTGGTCTGGGCCGCCTGCTGATACTTGCAGCACAGCATCTTTTCAAAGCCCAGCTGGTCCTCCAGCGCCGACAGCTCCTTGGTGGTCAAATTCGCCATTGGGGATACCTCCTGATGAAAAAGTATCTCCAGTTTACCCGCCATACGACTTTTTATGCACGCACAGGCCGCGCCGTTTAGAGCTTGCCCGCCGCCGTCAGCAGCTCCACCACCAGGTAGGCCATCGCCCCCCGGCTCACCGTTCCATCCTCGGCTTCGCAGCCTCTGTCCTGAGCCTGATACGCCATGGCTGCCTCCATGGTTTCTTTGGCCCAGTTCTCCGCGTCCCGGATCTGCGCGTACTTGGCAGCCCCGGTCAGCACCCCCAGCGTGTCCTCCACCGTGGCGCCTGCCGCCGCCCGGAAGGTGGTCTCCCCCTCCGGCAGCAGTCCTGCGGCGTAGGCCCCGGTGAGTGCGTCCATATACCAGACGCCCTGATTCACATCCGTATAGGGCAGCTCGATCTCCGCAAAGGGAATTTGTAGGCTTCTAGTCACCATGGCCAGCATCTCCGCCCGGCTCATGGTGATTTCTCCATAAAACGTCCCAAATCCGCTGCCCTGTACCACACCGATGTCCATCAGCGTCTCCACATAGGCCTCATACCAGGTCCCCTCCGTGTCTGTAAAGCTGGGCGTGTCCGGCGTCTCCTGCTGGGTGTCATCCACCAGACCCAGGGTGGAGAAGGCAAAGCGGTAATAATCTGCGCCCAGAACGGCGGAGGACATGGCAAATTGGTTCTCCACCGTCCGCAGCAGGTTCTGGGCCCGGGCCGCGTCCGGTTCGCCCTCCCAGGTAAACTCCCCAGCGGTACTGTCGTAATATACGCCCTGAGCCAGAAAGCTGCCGTTTTTCAGCACGGCGATATGCTCCCCCTCCGCCAGCACATCCCGGCCCGCCAGCAGCCGGGAATCATATTCAAAGCCGAACAGGTTGCACAGGGTGGGCAGAATATCGATGGTACAGCAGTAGTCATCCACCACGATGGGTTCCTCCTCCAACCCCGGCGTCCAGCAGATAAAGCTGTTGCGGTACTGCCAGAAGGGCTCCTGCACTGCATCCTCTCCGGCCAGGCGGGCATAGTCCTCCTCAGGAAGGCCGTAGGGCATGTGGTCGCCAGTGAGCACGATCACTGTGCGCTGGGCCACCCCGGCCTCCTCCAGCCGCTGCACCAGATAGGCCATGGCCCGCTCCAGCTCCAGCTGGCAGGCCAGATAGCCCAGGTAGGACTCGGACCCCTCCAGGTCCGCCACCAGGTCCCAGTTCTGGTCGCTCATCTCATTTTCGTCCCGGGTGTACTCCGCGTGTCCGGAGTAGGTCATATAATAGGCGTGGAAGGGTTCCTGGTCCAGATAGTCATCCACGCTGGCCTCCATCATCTTCAAATCGGAGGTAGGGAATCCCTTTTCCACATCCAGCCCGTAACCGATGGCCTTGAAATCATAGCCCATGTTGGTGTGGGTCTGGATCCGATTGTAAAAGGTCCCATAATTGTTGTGATAGCCTACGGCGGTCATCCCGGCTTTTTCCGCCAGGTGGGCCAAGGTAAACGGTTCATAGTTGTTGGCCGAGAGGGAAAAGCTCATCCTGGTCAAGTCGGGCAGGAGCCCCATGCACAGGCTGTACTCGCCATTGGTGGTCAGGTTGGGGAAACAGTTATAGAAATTTTTGAAAACGATCCCCCCCTGGGACAGCCGGTACAGGGTAGGCGTCAGTTCCTTATCAATGAGATAGGGGGAATAGGCCTCCGCGCAGACCACGATCAGATTATAACCTTCAAACATTCCGGTATACTCATTCTTTTCCGTGGCGCTCTGGGACGCAAAGTACGCGGTGAGATTTTCCAGATTCTCATCCCCCTGGGCCGCGTCGGTCAGCCGGGAAAAGTCCAGCTCGTCCATCACGTTCCAGTCCTCGCTGTCCCACTCCAGAATCTCCCCGGAAGCGTTGGGCACCAGCAGACTGGTTTGCGTGCCAGTGAACAGCTGCTTCAGGTCCAGCACCTCTGCCGCCAGCAGCCCATACCGGTCCGCCCAATGGTCCACCGTGGCATTGCTGGGCAGCCGCTCGGCGCTCACGGCCAGTATGGCCAGCAGCAGCCCGCAGCCCACTCCCATCCCCAGTCTTTCCTGCCATGTCCGGAGCTTAAAAAATTCCCTTTTCCGCAGGAGGTAGAACGCCGCCAGTGGCACGGCCATCACGATCAGCCGGGGCAGGCACCGCCAGAGCGCCGACAACACAATGGACCAGAAGGAGGTGATAGCCTCCCCGCCCATGGATACGAAGCCCAAGGAGAGCAGTGAGCCGAAAATATCATAGTAGACCAACTGCACGGCGTACAGCAGAAAGCACAAAGGCGGGAAAATCCAGCCGCAGATCCGCCCCGCCCATCCCGGTAGGCTGGTCAGCAGCGCCAGGATCCCGGCGGCGACACACACAAATCCCGCCACAGTCAAAAGGCGGGATAGCCCCGGAAAGGCGGTCAGCCGCAGGACAAACTCCCATACCGCCACCGCGATGATCCAGAAACCCCATTCCCGGACAACTGCTTTCACCATGATTCCTCCTCCAGACAAAAAAAGAGCACCGTTGAAACCCTCTCGTTTCAACGGTGCTTCAAACCTTTGGTGGAGATAAGCGGGATCGAACCGCTGACCTCTTGAATGCCATTCAAGCGCTCTCCCAGCTGAGCTATACCCCCATCGAACTTGCGGCACAGGGCCTCTTGCCTTAACGCGAGATTCATCTTACCAGAATTCCATAGGGTTGTCAAGCATTATTTTTTCTTTTTCCCCCGTTTATTTTCCGCCAACAAAGAGCGCCGGACAGGCCCAACCCACAGGTCACTCCCAGGCCCTGCCGGCACCGGGCGGATGCCATCCCCCATTTTTAAAACAATTTCACATATTCCCTATTGACATACTATGAAAAAAGGGATATAATAGTGCCAGAAAAACGGCAGGCATTCCAGGAAACAGCCGGTCTGTGCGGTCCCGGCGCCGCTTGGCGCCGCCCGCTGGAGCTAATCTGGCTGCCCGTTTGCCGCTGATGATATGCAAGTGCGGCCCCCAGCCGATGCCAAACTCGGTTCTGGCATGCGGCCGGCGCATTTGACAAAGGAGGTAACCATGCAGATCTATCTTGATAACGCAGCCACCACAAAAGTGAGCACAACTGCCCTTCAGGCGATGCTGCCCTATTTTGAGGAACAATACGGAAACCCGTCCAGCCTGTATTCCTTCGGCCAGCAGGCCAACGAGGCCCTGACCGACGCCAGAGAGCGGATCGCCCGGCATCTTCACTGTGACCCGCAGGAGATCACCTTTACTTCCGGCGGCAGCGAGTCGGACAACCAAGCCATCCTCTCCGCCGCCCGGATCGGCGAACGGAAGGGAAAGCGACATATCATCTCCACCGCCTTTGAGCACCACGCCGTGCTGCATACCCTGGCCAGGCTGGAGAAGGCAGGCTTTGAGGTCACGCTGCTGGACGTCCATGAGGATGGCGTCATCCGCCCGGAGCAGGTGGCGCAGTCCATCCGTCCAGACACCTGCCTGGTCACGGTGATGTTCGCCAACAACGAGATCGGAACCATCCAGCCCATCTCAGAGATCGGCCAGATCTGCCGGGAGGCAGGGGTGCTGTTCCACACCGATGCCGTACAGGCCGTGGGCCACCTCCCCGTGGATGTGCAGGAGCAGAAGATCGACCTTCTGTCCCTGTCGGCTCACAAGTTTCACGGGCCAAAGGGGATCGGCGCGCTGTATGCCAGAAAGGGTGTCCCTCTCACCACGCTGATCGAGGGCGGCGCCCAGGAGCGTGGCAGGCGGGCGGGCACGGAGAACGTCCCGGCCATCATGGGCATGGCGGCGGCGCTGGATGAGGCCTGTGAAACCATGCAGGCCACCGGGGAAAAGCTGACCGCCCTGCGGGACCGTCTGATCGAGGGACTGTCCCGGATCCCCCACTGCGTCCTCAACGGGGACGCCCACGCCCGGCTTCCCGGCAACGTGAGCTTCTGTTTTGAGGGGATCGAGGGGGAGTCCCTGCTCCTGCTGCTGGACGACAAGGGGATCTGCGCGTCCTCCGGTTCCGCCTGTACCTCCGGTTCCCTGGATCCCAGCCACGTCCTGCTGGCCATCGGCAGGCCCCACGAGATTGCCCACGGCTCCCTGCGGCTCACCCTGTCCGGCGAGACCACCCAGCAGGATGTGGACTACACCATTTCCGCGGTGGCGGAGGTAGTGGACTACCTGCGGGGGATCTCCCCGGTCTGGCGGAATCTGCAGACTGGAAAACTTCAATATGTTACTCAGTGAGGTGTATAATCATGGCTCTTTATAGTGAAAAAGTAATGGACCATTTCCGCAATCCCCGCAACCTGGGTGTCATCGAGGATGCCGACGGGGTGGGCGAGGTTGGAAACGCCAAGTGCGGAGACATCATGAAGATCTACCTGAAGATCGAGGACGATATCATTCAGGATGTAAAATTTGAAACCTTTGGCTGTGGCAGCGCCATCGCGTCCAGCTCTATGGCCACAGAACTGATCAAAGGCAAGCCGGTCTCCGAGGCTCTGGCCCTGACCAACAAGGCCGTGGCCGAGGCGCTGGACGGACTCCCTCCCCACAAGATGCACTGCTCGGTGCTGGCTGAGGAAGCTATCCAGAAGGCGCTGCAGGACTACTATGAAAAGAACAACATTCCCCACGACGGTTGCGCCTCTTGCCAGCAAGGCGGCCATACCTGCTGCTGCGAGGGAGCGTAACAGGGGCGTATCCCCCTCTCCCACCCTGATTCCGGCGGGGGACAGCCAGATCGCATACCTGTAAAAATTCTTTGAAATTTATGTAAGAAGGAGATTACAACCATGAACACGAAGTTTTATATCTGCCGCCATTGCGGCAACCTGGTCCACATGGTCCGCGACGTGGGCGTGCCCCTGATGTGCTGCGGCCAGAAGATGGAGCTGCTGGAACCCAACACGGTGGAAGCCAGCGGGGAGAAGCATCTCCCGGTGGTCACCGTGCAGGGAGATGTGGTCCACGTAGAGGTGGGCGCTGTCACCCATCCCATGCTGGAGGAGCACAGCATCCAGTGGATCTACCTGGAGACCGAGCGCGGCGGACAGTACCGGGCGCTCAAGCCCGGTCAGGAGCCCTCGGCCGACTTCGCCCTCCACGGGGACAAGCCGGTGGCGGCCTACGCCTATTGCGACCTCCACGGGCTGTGGATGACCGCGGTGTAAGCGGTCTCTCTACTCCCTTTTTGGCGGCAGTTTCTCTTTTGCCGCCGAAAGATCCCATTCGAATTCCTCCTTCCGCCCCTCCTGGGGCATGGAAAGGCACGCCGCTGGTCTACGACCAGCGGCGTGCCTTTTTCGCCCTCTCTCACATTTTCAGCCCGCCAGGGAAGTTTTCCACCGCTTCGCCCACAGCCCGGATGGCTTTGCCAGCCGCCTTTTGGATGTTGTGCTTCTTTTTGGGCCGGACCATCATCAGCAGGGCCGCCCCTGCCGCCATACTCACGCCCACTGCGGGCAGGACCGCCTTCATCTTGGCCTTGTTGGTGCTCTTCATGTGCATTCCTCCTTCGGTGCTAGTTTAACCGAAAGCAGGAAATCCTTTCTTGGAAAATTTTTATATTTAATCAAGATCCAGCGTCAGCGACACAGGGCAGTGGTCGCTGCCGAAGATCTCGGGATGGATGGCCGCCTGGCGCACCTGCCCGGCCAGCCTCTGGGACACGATGAAGTAGTCGATGCGCCATCCCGCATTGTTCTCCCGGGCGTGGAAACGGTAGCTCCACCAGGAATAGGCCCCAGTCCGCTCCGGGTAGAGCAGGCGGAAGGTATCCACAAATCCGGAGGAGAGCAGCCGGGTCATCTTGTCCCGCTCCTGGTCGGAGAAGCCCGCGTTGCCCCGGTTGGTCTTGGGGTTTTTCAGGTCGATCTCCTCATGGGCTACATTCAGGTCTCCGCAGTATACCACCGGCTTGGTCTTGTCCAGGCTGAGCAGATATTCCCGCAGATCGTCCTCCCACTCCATGCGATAGTCAATCCGGGCCAGGCCGTCCTGGGCGTTGGGAGTATAGCAGTTCACTAGCCAGAACTTGGGGTACTCCAGGGTGATCAGCCGCCCCTCGTGGTCGTGTTTGTCCAAATCCATGCCATAGCTGACGCTGACCGGCTCCCGCCGGGCAAAGACCGCGGTGCCGGAATACCCTTTCTTATCCGCGGAGTTCCAAAACTCATGATAGCCGGGCAGGTCCACCTGGGCCTGCCCCCGCTCCATCTTGGTCTCCTGCAGACAGAGAAAATCCGCATTCAGCCCCGCCACCGACTCCAGAAATCCCTTCTTCAGGCAGGCTCGCAGGCCGTTGACATTCCAGGATACAAAGTTCACCATACCTCCACCTCTCCTCCGCTATGGATACACCGTTTCAGCTCCTTGATCATCAGCCCGGCGCCGGTCACCAGCGCCGCCAGCATGACGGTGGCCTCAATGGGCATGCCGTACTGGTTGCCGAACAGATGGAGCACATAGTTGAACTTCAGGCGCAGAAACACCCGGTAGCTGGCCAGGGAAGAGGCGGACACCATCACCGCCGTGGGGATCCCCCCCAGGCAGACGCAGGCCCAGCAGGCGCTGAGCACATCGGCCAGGAAAAAGTAGCGCTCGTGCATATGGGGGAGCAGAAACGGCACGCCAATGGCCATCACCACGGCGATGGCCGCCGCTGCCCGGCGGTCCAGTCGGCGGCCCAGCCACAGCCCCACCGCCAGCAGGGCCAGCACCAGAACTCCGGCGGCGGCAATACCCACCAAGGCGTAGTGATTGCCCCCGGACTCAGTTCCGTAGGGGACAAACTGGTACACGGAAGGGGCGTTCAGGGTCAGCCTGGGGTACTGGGACGCCTGGTTGAAGTAGATGCCCAGAATGTCCTTCAGGGGTTTGCCCAGCAGCAGGGCCGGCAGGATGGTCAGGATATACACCCCGGGAAATACCCACAATTCCCAAAATTTCACCCGCTTGGCCAGCCAGAGCATCCCCCACAGGGGCAGGACAAACACCGTTTGTAATTTAAAGGAGAAGGCCACCGCCATCAGCGCCACCGAGGTCTTGTTTTTCCCCTCTAGCACCAGGGCCACTGCCAGCACCGTCAGTCCGCCGTAGATGGCATCGCACTGAGCCCAAAAGGCGCCGTTGAGCAGCACCGTGGGCAGCAGGAGCAGCACGGAAAAGGCAGCCAGAGGAATGGTTTCCCGCTGCGTTTTCCGGCACAGAACCCGGGCCAGCCGGAAGCCGCCCCAGGCCAGGATCACGTCAAAGAGGATGGAAAACAGCTTGATGAGGTATAGGTTGGGCGCGGGAATATAGGTGATGGCCGCCATAAAGTACAGGTAGGGCACGTTGTAGTCCCCCACGCTCAGGGAGATGGCCCGGAAACCACCGTTTTCCTGGAACACCTGATACCAGTTGGACAAAAAGCCGTTGAAGTCCGTTCCCGCATAGTCCAGCATACAGGCCCGGATCAACATGCCCAGGCCGATGGGCAGCAGCATCAGCAGCAGGCTGTCCCTGCCCACCTTTTCCAGCTTCAGCAGGAACAGCGCCAACGCCGCCAGGGCCAGCATGGCGCACGCCACCCCGATCCGGTCAAAGGGACCGCCCCGGTCCAGCAGAAGGCACACCACCGCCGTGACCGCCAGGCACAGCCCCCCGGCGGTGGCGAAAGGGATGGGGAGTTTCTTCGTCCAGGCTCTCTCCATATTCCACATCCTCCTCCACATTCAAAGTCAAACTCAGGAAATTATACCACACCTGTAGCGCTTTTTCCACCCCAATTTAGGTTGACATTTGGCTCCTCAGGCGGTATCCTGTAAGGTGACTTTTGATCGATCTTCGTTTACTTTGGAGGAGTTCGCCTATGTGCGGTTTTACCGGCTTCGTATCCCGATCCGCCCCCGATGTCAACGCCCTGCATGCCATGGGCGACGCCATCCGCCACCGGGGGCCCGACGAGGAGGGCCACTATGTGGACGGGCACTGCGCCATCGCCCATCGACGGCTGTCCATCATCGACCTGGCCAACGGTCACCAGCCCATGTCCAGCCCCGATGGGCGGTATGTGCTGGCCTACAATGGGGAGATCTACAACTATCAGCAGCTTCGGACGGAGCTGTCCGCCGCCGGCCACACCTTCCGCACCAACTCGGACACCGAGGTGCTCCTTCACGGCTACATGCAGTGGGGTGCCCAGGTCACCGGCAAGCTACGAGGCATGTTCGCCTTCGTCATCTGGGACCGGCAGCGCCAAGAGCTGTTCGGCGCCCGGGATCCCTTTGGTATCAAGCCCTTCTACTATGCCATCATGGGGGACCTGTTCTTCTTCGGCTCCGAGGCCAAGAGCTTTCTCCCCCACCCCCAGTTTAAGAAGGAGCTGAACGGCGCGGCGCTGAAGTTTTACCTCACCTTCCAGTATTCGGCCCTGAACGAATCTTTTTTTAAGAATGTATACCGGTTGCTCCCCGGCCATCAGTTCTTCTATCGGGATGGCCATGTGGAGTTCTCCTCCTATAACCAGTTCTCTTTTGATCCCCAGCCCATGCCTCTGTACAAGCGGGCTGAGCAGATCCGGGAAGTGGTTACCGAATCCGTCAAGGCCCACGAGATCAGCGACGTGGAAGTGGGGGCCTTCCTGTCCGGCGGCATCGACTCCAGCGTGATTACCGCCCTGTCCCGGCCGGACAAGACCTACTCCGTAGGCTTTGCCAACAAGGGCTTTGACGAGACCAGCGAGGCCAAGGCCCTGTGCCAGGAGCTGGGGCTGCGCAACCTGTCCAAGACCATCTCTCCGGAGGAGTTTTTCGCCGCCCTGCCCGCCATCCAGTACTACGCCGACGAGCCCAACGCCAATCTATCCACTGTCCCGCTGTACTTCCTGTCCCAGCTGGCGGCAAAGGATGTGAAGGTGGTGCTGTCCGGTGAAGGCTCGGACGAGCTGTTCGGGGGCTATATCACCTACCACACCACCCGGCCGTACCGGGCCTACCGCAAGCTGCCTAAGGGCCTGCGGAAAGCGGTGGCCGCCTGGGCGGCCAAGCGTCGGCCCTTCCACGGCCAGGGCTTTCTCCTCAAGGCGGCCAAGGAGGTGGAAGAATACTTTGTGGGCCAGGCCTTCATCTTTGACAACGACGAGGCCCAGCGGGTGCTGAAACCCGAGTTCCGCAGAGGCCTGACCTGGCGGGACATCACCGCCCCCTACTTCGCCCAAGTGAAGGATGCGGACGATCTGACCAAGATGCAATACCTGGACCTGCACATGTGGCAGCCCCTGGACATCCTGCGCAAGGCTGACCGGATGACCATGGCCCACTCCCTGGAGCTGCGGGTACCCTATCTGGACCGTGAGGTGTGGGCGGTGGCCCGGGCCATCCCCAGCAGCCAGAAAATGCGGGGCAAGTCCACCACCAAGTATCCTCTTCGGGTGGCCGCCGAGGCCATGCTGCCCGAGGACTGGGTCAGGCGGCCCAAGATGGGCTTCCCCGTCCCCTTCGTGGCGTGGCTCCAGGAGGAGAAATACTACAACTGGGCCAAGGAGCTGCTCAGCCAGGAATACGTCTCCCAGTTCTTTGACCGAGACTACCTGCTGGACCTGCTGGAACAGCACTATACCGGCAAAAAGCACACCCACCGCAAGCTCTACACCGTTCTATCCTTTCTCATCTGGTACCAGGTCTATTTCCCGGAAAAATGCGGGGTGCGGCCCTTCCGGCCTGGCCGCTAACTGTTTCTCTCCTGGGACGCCGAAGCCACAATGGATTCGGCGTCCTTTTTTACCATTTTTAGGAAATCTTTTCGTTTTTTTGGGCATTTTGTGAAACAAATTATCCTATCTGTCCAGAAAATTCACCTGTTTCCCGCCGGTTCTCCTATTGAAAAAAACCTATCTCTTTTGTATAATATAGAACAATCGGCCATGGGCTTTGACGGCGGCAGCCACCTGGCGAAATCCCTCACTTTTTGCAGAAAGGTGCGAGTATATGAATCTGCGCGTTGGCATCGACATCGGGTCCACCACCGTCAAGGTGGTGGTGCTGGACGAGGACAATCAGCTGCTCTTCCGCTCCTATGAGCGGCACTATTCCAAGACACGGGAGCGGGCCTGCGAGACCCTGCACTCCGTTCAAGATATGCTGGCCGGGCAGAAGATCAAGCTGGTGATCACCGGTTCGGCCGGCCTTGGGGTAGCCAAGGCCGCGGGCCTGGACTTTGTCCAGGAGGTGTACGCCACCGCCGCGGCGGTGAACACCTATATCCCCGCTACCGACGCCGTCATCGAGCTGGGGGGCGAGGACGCAAAGATCATCTTCTTCGGCGGCGCCCTGGAAGAGCGGATGAACGGCTCCTGTGCCGGGGGCACCGGGGCCTTCATCGACCAGATGGCCACCCTCATGGACGTGAGCGTGGATGAGCTGGATGCGCTCTCTTTGAAGCATGAGAAGATCTACCCCATCGCCTCCCGGTGCGGCGTGTTCGCCAAGAGCGACGTCCAGCCCATCCTGAACCAGGGCGGGCGCAAAGAGGACGTGGCCGCCTCCATCTTCCAGGCGGTGGTGGATCAGACGGTGGCTGGCCTGACCCAGGGCCGGGAGCTGAAAGGCAAGATCGTCTTTCTGGGCGGCCCCCTCCACTTCCTCAAGGGCCTGCGGGCCCGGTTTGTGGAGACCCTCCAGCTGGACGAGGACCACGCCATCTTCCCCGAGGACGGAGACTGCTTTGCCGCCATGGGCGCGGCGCTGTGCTCCGGGGACTATGAGCCCCGGCCCTTTGAGGAACTGCTTCGTCTGCTAGAGGAGAGCCGGGACGTCACCTCCACGGTGGACACCATGCCCCCCCTCTTTGAGAGCCAAGAGGAATACGACACCTTCACCGCCCGGCACAATGCCTCCACCCCGCCTAAGGTAGATGTTGCCACCTATACCGGGGACGCCTATCTGGGCATCGACGCCGGGTCCACCACTACCAAGATCGCCCTCATCGCCCCGGACGGCGGGCTGCTGTACACCTATTACCACTCCAACCTGGGCAACCCGGTGGCCATTGTGCTCCAGCAGCTCAAAGAGATCTACCGGCTGTGCGGGGACCGCATCACCATCAAGGGCTCCGCTGTCACCGGTTACGGTGAGGACCTCATCAAAAACGCCTTCTCCTGCGACCTGGGGCTGGTGGAGACCGTGGCCCACTACCGGGCCGCCGCCCACTTCAACCCGGACGTGGACTTCATCATCGACATCGGCGGCCAGGACATGAAGTGCTTCAAGATCCGCAACGGAGCGGTGGACTCTATCATGCTCAACGAGGCCTGCTCCTCGGGCTGCGGCTCTTTCATCGAGACCTTCGCCAAGGCCCTGGGCTATAACATTGCCGACTTCTCCAAAATCGGGCTGTTCGCCAAGCACCCGGTGAGCCTGGGTTCCCGGTGTACCGTGTTCATGAACTCCAGCGTCAAACAGGCCCAGAAGGACGGGGCCAGCGTGGAGGACATCTCTGCGGGATTGTCTATCTCCATTGTGAAAAACGCCGTGTACAAGGTCATCCGGGCCGCCAACGCCGACGATCTGGGCCGGCACATCGTGGTCCAGGGTGGCACCTTCTACAATGATGCGGTGCTCCGGGCCTTCGAACAGGAGCTGGGCCGGGAAGTCACCCGTCCCACCATCTCCGGCATCATGGGCGCCTTCGGAGCGGCCCTGGCCGCCCGGAATTTGGGGCTGGATTGTTCCACCCTGCTGGGGCCTGACGCTTTGGAGTCCTTCGCCCACACCGCCAAGCCCGTCACCTGCAACCTGTGTACCAACCACTGCGCCCTCACCGTCAACACCTTTGACAGCGGCCGGCGGTTCATCTCCGGTAACCGCTGCTCCCGCCCCCTGGGCAAGGAGAAGGTGGAGCTGCCCGACCTGTACCGCTACAAGTACCAGAAGCTACGGGCCATGGAGGGCAAAGGGCGGGGGGACGGCTCCCGGGGCCGCATCGGTATCCCCTTTGGTCTGAATATGTATGAGAACCTGCCCTTCTGGTTTGAGCTGTTCACCCGGCTGAACTTTGAGGTGGTGCTCTCCCCCGAGTCCTCCCGGAAGCTGTACATCAAGGGTCAGCGCACCATTCCCTCGGACACGGTGTGCTACCCCGCCAAGCTGCTCCACGGCCATGTAGAGGCCCTGGTAGAGTCTGGGGTGGACGCCATCTTTTACCCCTGCATGCCCTATAACTTCGATGAGAAAACCGCAGACAACTACTACAACTGCCCTGTGGTGGCCTACTACCCCGAACTGCTAGCCGCCAATGTACCCGATCTGAAAAAGACCCGGTTCCTCAATCCCTACACCGGCCTGCACCGGCCAAAGGACTACGAGCGCATCGGCTCTCAGTGGTTTGCCGATACCTTCGGCGTGCCCCGTAAGGAGGCCGCCCACGCCATCCGGTGCGCCTATGACGCCTATGACGCCTACAAAGAGGATGTGCGGGCCACTGGGGAGGCCTATGTGGAGCAGGCCCGGAACGAGGATCGTTCCATCATCGTGCTGGCTGGCCGCCCCTATCACATCGACCCGGAGATCAACCACGGCATCAACGATCTCATCACCTCCTTCGGCTTTGTGCTCATCAGCGAGGACGCGGTGGCCTTCCACGAGGGGTACGCCCCCCGGAAGGTGCTCAACCAGTGGACCTTCCAGTCCCGGATGTACAATGCCGCCCGGTATGTGTGTGAGCAGCCGGACATGCAGCTGATCCAGCTGGTGAGTTTCGGCTGCGGCACCGACGCCATCACCGGCGACGAGGTGCGCTCCATCCTGGAGGAGGGCGGCAAGCTGTACACTCAGCTGAAGATCGACGACATCAGCAACCTGGGGGCCGTGCGCATCCGGGTGCGCTCCCTGATGGCTGCCATGGAGGAGCGGAAAAAGGCGAATTAAACCGTGGATCCTGAATGGAAGAAAGGAATTTTATATGGCAAAGTTAGAGTATGCGAAAGACGGTCGGCTTCTCTTCACCAAGGAGATGAAGGAAGAGTACACCCTGCTCATGCCCCAGATGCTTCCCGTCCACTTCGGGATGTTCCGCAAACTGCTGGAGCTGGAGGGCTACAAGGTGGATATGCTCACCACCAACCACCGGGGCATCGTGGACGAGGGGCTGAAATACGTTCACAACGACACCTGCTACCCCGCCCTGCTGGTCATCGGCCAGCTTATCGACGCGGTGAAGCACGGCGGCTACGATCCCCACAAGGTGGCCCTGCTCATCACCCAGACCGGCGGCGGCTGCCGGGCCTCCAACTATATTCACCTGCTGCGCAAGGCCCTGGAGAAGGCGGATATGTCCTACATCCCCGTCATCTCCGTCAACCTGTCCGGTATGGAGAAGAACCCCGGCTGGTCCCTCACCCTGCCCCTGATCCGTAAGATGATCTATGCCATGATGTACGGCGATCTCATCGTCAACGTGGCCAACCAGGTGCGCCCCTATGAGATCACCAGTGGGGATACCGACAACATGGTAGAGGACTGGGAAAACCGGCTCATTGAGAGCTTCCAGGCAGGGCGCGGCATGAGCCGCAAGCAGATGCAATCCCTCTTCGCCCAGATCTGTTCCGACTTTGAGACCATTCCTGTCACCCAGGAGGAGAAGGTCAAGGTGGGCGTGGTGGGGGAGATCTACGTCAAGTTCTCCCCTCTGGGCAACAACAACCTGGAGGATTTTCTCCTGTCCGAAGGAGCGGAACCTGTGGTTCCCGGCCTGACCGACTTTATCATCTTCAAGGTCTTCAATCGGGAATCCGACGTGGATCTATACGGCGGCAAGCGGCTGAAGAAGGCAGTGGTGCGCCTATTCAAGGGCTATATTGAAAACTGCCAGAAGGACATGATTGCCGCGCTGAAAAACAGCCGCTTCCGCGCCCCGGGCACTTTTGAGGAGATGCACAAGCTGGTCCACGGCTACCTGGGGGACGGCAACAAGATGGGGGAGGGTTGGCTGCTCACCGGCGAGATGCTGGAGCTGATCCACTCCGGGGTGCCCAACATCGTGTGCACCCAGCCCTTCGGCTGCCTGCCCAACCATATCGTGGGCAAGGGCATGATCCGCAAGTTGAAGGACGACTACCCCAACTCCAACATTGTGGCCATCGACTACGACCCCGGCGCCACCAAGATCAACCAGGAAAACCGCATCAAACTTATGCTGGCCAACGCCAAGGCCCTAGCCAAACAGGAGCGGGAGGCGGAAGAGGAGAAGGAGCTGGCCGGGGTGGTGTGAGTTGTTCCCGGGCAAAATGCTTGTACGCGCCACCCGGCGCGATATGTCCTGCCACCCCATGTCATGGATGTGATCGCAATGTCTGAACAACTGCGCTTCGTTGACGCTTGTACCCAGGAACACTTCCAGGCTATGTCCCTGATCCATGCCCTGGGCTGGAGGGACACCTATGTGGGCTACGTCCCCGACGAGTATATGGCCCGGGAGATTACCGACACTCGGTGGGTCCCCTACTTCCGAGAAGATTTTGAAACCGGGCGCTGTCACGGGCTGCTCCTGTACCGGGATGATATTCCGGTGGCCTGTATCAACTATGGCCCCGCCCGAGTCGGCCCCAGCCCCAGGCAGAGCAGCCTGGTCCAATTCGACTCCCGGGGCTATGAGGGATGGGGAGAGATCATCTCCTTCTACACCCATCCCCGGGAGCGAGGAAAGGGCTACGGCGGCATGCTCTTTGAAGAGGCCGTCCGGCGTCTGAAGACGGACGGCTACCCTGACGCTTTCGTCTTTGTCCTCCGGGAAAATGAGAAAGCCCGACGCTTCTATGCTCGCCACGGGTTCTCCTGGGACGGCACCCATGCGGACATCCCCTTTCCGCCGGACGCCGTGTGCGTAGACCTGCGGTACACCAAACACCTGCAATGAATGGATAAAAGCCCACCGGCCGCGGCCGGTGGGCTTTTGCAGTTTTTTATGGTACTGTATGTGTACTCAGCAGCCTTTCAGGGCGTGGGCCAGCTGGTCGGGGCAGGAGGTGCCCTTGGAACCGCAGTGGATGCCCTCCATGCGGCGCACCGCCTCTTCCGGAGTCATGCCCACCAGCAGGGAGGAAATTCCCTGGAGGTTGCCGTTGCAGCCCCCCTCGATCCGCACGGCCTGAATGACGCCGTCCTCCACGTCGATCTCCATATGGCGGGCGCAAACGCCATTGGGCTGATATGAAATGGTCTGCATTGCGATCATCGATCTCCTTCCTGAAAGTCAAGAGACATTATATCATCTTCCGGCAGAGACCGCAAGTCTGGAAAAGGGTGCTTTTTCATGCCTGGCCGCCGTTCATTCCTCCCCGTCCAGGGGCTAGTCCTCTCCCCGGCGGAACGCCTCCATTTGCAGAGAGTCCTTGTGCTCCAGGCTGCGCTCCCCCGCCAGGCCCTCCACATGATGAGTCAGCTCGTGGCGCAGGGTAAAGCGCAGCTCCTCCTCCCACACCTGGCGGGGCTCTTCTGAGAGCAAGGCCGCGAAAGAGCCGTAGTACAGGTTGATGTACCGCCCCATCCCGTCCCAGCAGTACTCCCCCATGATATACACATCCTCCCCGGCCTCCGGATCAGGCACTGTGTCCTCCAGCAGCAGAATGCCGCCGTTGAGGTCCTGGAACAGCTCCTGGGGATATTCCTCCACCGCCTCATCCAGGATGTCGTTTACTTCGTCAATGGATAAAATCACCGTATCTCACTTCCCTCTAATGATAGGGTCACCGTACGCCGGAACCGCGGGTTCTCTCCTACGGCCTGCAAAAACTGGCCCTGCCCGTCATAGCCCTGCCGCTCCACCTGCTGGGTGATGTAAATCCCCCGGCACTCCCCCTGAAACTGATCCCGCGTATCCTCCCAGAACTCCGCCCAGCCGGCGGCGTCGAAGGTGAAGCAGTTGAAGTCTCGCTGGGCTCCCGCCAGGGCAAGGGCCGCTGCCAGGGCGTAGCTCTGCCCGATGTAGACATAATCCGTATAGGCAGTTTCGGAAAATTGGATCCAGGTCACCCAGCCGTCCTCCGATGTGCCGAACACCAGGTCTGAGCAGTACAGGGGGCCGAGGGGCTCAAAGTAGGTGACCCCCCATCCCTCATCCCGCAGGACCCACCGCCCGGTGGCGTCCAGAATCTCCGGGCTGTCCGGGTCCACCATGTCCAGGTAGAAGTTGAAGTTCTCACAATATTCCTCCACGGTGAGGTCTCCCCGGTTGGGAGGCAGGAGGTACTGCAGAGCCACTGCCACGCCCAGGAATATCACCGCCGCCCGCGCCCCCAGCCACATCAGCCAGAACAGGGAACGGTCCTCCCGGGTGTACCGCCACAGCTCCCCGTAGTCCCACTGGCAGTCCGCCCCGTCCCTACAGTCGCGCTAGCATTTCCAGCCCCACCACAGGTTGTAGATGGGGATGTGGAATCCATAGCCACGGGAGAACACCTCCCAGCCCCGGCTCCATGCCTGGGACAGGGAGAGCTTCCCCCCAAGGGATTGCGCAGCTTCAGTCCGAGGACCCATTTCGCCGGCGTCCAGCCCCAAAGATGGAGCCACAGGGGCTCGGCGAGAAACATGAGAGCCAGCGCGGCCAGTGCGATCAGCCAGTGGGCAAAGGAGCCGGCGCGCAACAGATTCACTCGGAGTCCCAGCCCCAAAATGGTGCAGATAAGCAGTTCATAGATGGACGCATCCCCCCCGGGCCGCCAGCAGCCGCATCCAAGGGTGGCTGACGGCTTGGCTCTCCCGGTGGATCTCCTCCTCCATGGTGGGAAAATAACGTTTTTCCCACTGTCTTGGCAGTTGGGGCTGTCCATGCGCCTCCAGCTCCCGCAGCAGCGGCTCCGGCTCCAGGACGGCGTACTCCACCCCAGAGGACTGGATCCGGCGGCACACCTGGGCCGCCCCCCTTCAGGCGGGCCCGATCTCCCTCCAGCCGGTTGAGCTGGAAGAACACGGCCTGCTCCAACGCGAGCTTGCCCTGCTGCACCAGGCGAATGGTACCAAGATCCACCTGGAGGGAGCGCAGCAACTTGATCTTCTCCAGGGTGCGCACGTCCTCCTCAGAATAGTCCCGGTAGCCGTTGTCCAGCCGTCGGGGGGACAGCAGCCCCTTCCGCTCATAGTACCGGATGTTGGCCCGGACGATTCCCGTGCGTGCTTCCAGCTCCTTGATAGTCATGGATCAGTCTCCCTTCGCCGCCCACACATTTAGGCGGGTCTCCCCGACCTGCGCCGTGGGCTTTTACACTCATAGGATAAGGGATCAAGGAACTTCACAGTCAAGACTTTTTTGAAATTTTTCCATCTTTTCTCCTACAGCACGATCAGGCCGTACTTCCGGCTCAGATGGTCCAGCTCTTCCCTCTCCAGCTCGCCGGTGCCATCGTAGAAAGCCCGGCCCTGGTACACCCGCATGGCCGCCCCCAGCAGCTCAGGCACGTCCGACCACAGACACAGGGCCTTGCGCACCGCGTACTGGTGCTGGGCGAAGATGTCCACGTCGTCCTGCTCTAGAATGGCGATCTTCACCGCCCCCACTGGGTCATCCTCTGCCTCAATAATGTCCTCCAGGAGATCGGGGGTACACTCCAGCTCCTCCCCCACGTCAACGGTCCGGGTGAGAAAGCAGGGGGCGGTGCTGCTGGCGCAGGGGATCACGTCCGGATCCTGGGGGCTGGGCTGATAGGGATATAAAGTGATCTTTCCATCCCAGCAGAAAAATAGGGGAACATGGGCGTAATCCGCCAGCTGTTGCAGCAGCTCCCCAGCCAGCGCCGGGCGGCAGTTCAGCCCAAAGGCCGCCGCCCCCATGCCCTCCGCCACAAACAGGGCGGCCAGCATGTGCACCCCGGTCACCGACTCCCCGTCCTCACCACAGGCCCAGGACACCCAGGGGGCGTCCAGTCCGCCCTCTTTTACCGCCAGGGTGGCTGCCCGGCACTCGGCCATGGTAATCATGCAGTTGATGTGTACCGGGCCCTGGCCCTCCTGCTTCAGCCGAGTTCGGTACCGCTCCACCAGTTCCTCAAAGCTACTCTCCCCTGCCGGCGCCACGTCCAGGCCCAGCGGCCCCAGCACCTGACGGAATAGGGGTACTGTTTCATCCTCCATGTTCACGCACTCCTATGCACAAAATCTTCATGGAACGTACATCTGTCCCCGCCGGAAAAGGCAAGGCTCATCCCAGTTTTATAAATCCTGGATTGCTCATAATCCCGTCGCCTTCCAGCATATGGATGGACAGAGGTTGTCCTCAAGGGCGCAGCAAACCCAGCAGGGGCTCAAAGGCAACGCCCTCCCGGCGCGGGGTTTCCAGCGCCAGGGTGCGCTCCACACACCGGCGGACAAAGTCCACCGCCCGGATAACGCCGGCCTCCAGGCCATCCCCCCGTACCAGGCTCCCGGTGAGCACTGCAGCAAACAGGTCCCCTGTCCCCGGATATTCCTCCGGGGCCTTCTCCCCGGTATAGATTCCCGTCCACCCGCTCTCCCGGTCAAACCAGGCCGCGCCGATCCGTCCGGGCTCCGGGGCCACCCCGGTGACCACCACGCTGCGCGCTCCCCCATCCGACAGCAGCCGGGCCAGCTCCTGGCCGTCCCGGGGCAGCTCCGCCATCTCCCGGCCCAGCAGCACCGCCGCCTCGGTCAGATTTGGGGTGATGAAATCGGCATGCCGGCACAGCTCTTTCATGGCCCGGGCCAGCTCCGGGGTGACGGAGCGGTATAGCCTGCCGCCGTCCCCCAGCACCGGATCCACCAGGACAAGGCCCCCAGTCTTCTTCAGCTTTTCCACCGCCTCCCGGGCCAGCCCTGCCTGCTCTATGGAGGAGAGATAGCCGGTGTACACCCCGTCAAAGGTCAGTTCCAGATGCTCCCAGTGTTCCAAGGCGCCCCGCAGCTGCCCGGCCAGCTCGGTACGCTCCACCGGGCCGAAGCCCCCGGTGTGGCTGGACAGCACCGCCGTGGGCAGCGGGCAGCACTGGATCCCCATGGCCGACAGCACGGGAAGAATGACCGCCAGGGAGCAGCGGCCCAGGCAGGACAGGTCGTGGACCGCCGCCACCCGGTCGATCTGAGCCATTTTTCTTTTCCCCCTTGTCCCTACGCCCGCGCTTTCCAAATCGCAGAGGATCCCCCGCGGACATTGATGTTCAGCATATGATTATATCCAACCTGGCAGGGGATTGCAATCCCGAAATTCCCCCGGCTCTTCTTTACACCTTTCGACAAACTTGCTATACTGGTCTCAACCACCAAGGAGGCGATTCCCATGCGACGGGTTCTTTCCCTTTTGACCGCTCTGTCAGCCCTTCTGCTCCTGACCGCCTGCCATACCGCCGGGGACGGACCGCTACCCACCGGCAGCTCCCAAGTCTCTTCCACGCCCGTGCTCACCCAGACCGCTCAACCCACGCCGGAGCCAACTCCCCAGTTCATCAATCCCCTCACCGGCCTGCCCTGTGAAACCGACCTGTCCGGCCAGAAGCCGGTGGCCGTCATGCTCAACAACCTTAAACAGGCCCTTCCCCAGCAGGGCAACGGCCAGGCGGACATTCTCTACGAGGTGCTGGCAGAAGGGGGCATCACCCGGATGTTGGCCGTATATCAGGACCCCGCCTGCATCGGTCCCATCGGCGCGGTGCGCTCCGCCCGGCTGTATTACTGGCAGTTGGCCCTGGGCCATGACGCGGTGTACATCCACGCCGGGGGCAGCCCCGAATTCTATTCCGTCAGGCGAAACCAGGGGGCGGTCACGGTGGACGGGGTAAACGGTTACTACTCCTCTGCCGCCGCGGGGCTGTTTTGGCGGGACCGGGAGCGCGTCGAGGGCCACTACTATGACTATGAACACTCTCTGCTCACCTCAGGGGAGGCCATCTCCACCGTTCTGACGGAAGACGGCATCCTAGGCCCCCACCGGGAAGGCTTCACCTACGAGATGACCTTTGTTGCCGACGGCACCCCCGCCGGCGGCCGGGACGCCAGCGTGGTCACCGTCCCCTTCTCCAATTATAAGACCGGGGTGTTCCGCTATGACGGAGGATCCGGCCTGTACCGGGTGGAGGAGTACGGCGAGCCCTATCTGGACGGCAACGACGGCGCCCAGGTGGCCGTCGCCAATCTGCTGATCCTTCAAACCGCCTGCACCGTGGTGGACAGCGATGGGCGGCTGAGCGTAGACCTGTCCTCCGGGGAGGGTTGGTACGCCTGCGGCGGCCGGCTCATCCCCATCACCTGGAGCAAGGGCAGAGCCCAAAACCAGCTGCACTACTATACCGGAGATGGCCAGCCCCTCCCCCTCCAGGCAGGCAAGAGCTATGTGTGCATCATTCCCGCCAGCCGGGAGATCACGGTGGAATGACCTGCTGCCGAAATACCCCCACCAGCCCGCATTTGGGCCGGTGGGGGTGCGTGTTTTCACAGGTTTACTTGTTCCAGTTGAGTACATCCTTGTTCTTCACAAAATACTCCACACCGGAGTACAGGGTGGTGGCGGCGATGACGGCCACGCACACATAGTCCACCTCAGATGGAACAGGCAGGTGCATCAGACACAGGCACACCATGGTGGAGAAAGTCTTGACCTTCCCAGACCAGGCTGCGGCGATCACCCGGCCGTTGTCCACCGCCACCAGCCGCAGGCCGGACACGGCAAACTCCCGGGCTACCACGATGACCAGGGCCCAGGCGGGCAGGCGGCCCACCGAGCAGAACCACAGCATGGAGCTGAGCACCAGCACCTTGTCCGCCAGAGGATCCATGAACTTGCCGAAGTCAGTGGTCTGGTTGTAGTGCCTTGCAATGTAACCGTCCACAAAATCCGTCAGGCTGGCGATGACGAAGATGGCCAGGGCCACATAGGCGGCGCCTGGAAAGCCCCAGTACAGCACCACCAGATACACCGGGATCAGAGCCACCCGCAGCATGGTCAGCTTGTTGGCTGTGTTCATAACTGTTCTCTCTCCTTTTCCCGCTCCTGGGCCAGGGCCCAGCTGTCCGGGTATTTCTCCCGCAGATAGCGGGCAAAGGGATTGTCCTCCACGTCAATCCTCGATCTCTCCCGTCAGGTCGCCGTCGGACACGCCGGTGATGCGCACCCACACAAACTCCCCGGCGGGGATGCTCCCGGCGGCGGTGAACAGCATCCGGCCGTCGATATCCACTGAATCGGCATAGGTGCGGCCCACATAGCAGCCCTCATTGGCGTCAAAGCTCTCGCAGAGGACCTCCATACAGGTGCCCAGGCGCTGCTCATTATATTCATCCATAATCCGGGACTGGAGGTCCGTCACCAGCTCCACCCGGCGGGCAGCAACGTCCGGGGCCACCTGGTTATCCATGGCGGCGGCCAGAGTGCCCTCCTCCGGGGAGAACTGAAACACCCCCACCCGCTGGAGCTTCTGCTCCCGCAGGAAATCGCACAGTTCCTCAAACTCCGCCTCCCCTTCCCCGGGCAGGCCGCAGATCA
The DNA here is from genome assembly GCA_018716015.1 of Candidatus Enterenecus stercoripullorum. Classification (GTDB taxonomy): domain Bacteria; phylum Bacillota; class Clostridia; order Oscillospirales; family Oscillospiraceae; genus Enterenecus; species Enterenecus stercoripullorum. Next base: position 33,758 of record DVKM01000042.1, read on the forward strand.
GGGAAGTGCGGATGACCACATCAGGCATGGCGGAGCGCAGCTTGTCAAATAGGGCAATAATTTCTGCCTTGGTGTTCCGGCGGCGCATGGCCTGCAAAATGCCGTCGTTGGCGTGCTGAATGGGGATATCCAGGTAGTGGACAATCTTCTTTTCCCGGGCAATGACTTCAATCAGTTCATCCGTAACCGCCTCGGGGTACAGGTAGTGCAGCCGGATCCAGTGAAAGGGCAGCGCGCACAGCTCGCGCAGCAGCTTTGCCAAGGTAGTCCCGTCCTTCAAATCCCAGCCGTACCGGGTAATATCCTGGGCGATGACAATGAGTTCCTTTACCCCCCGATCAGCCAGCTCTTTAGCCTCCCGGAGCAGCGCGTCCAGGGAGCGGCTGCGGTACCGGCCCCTCAGCTTGGGGATGATGCAGAAGGCACAGCCGTTGCTGCACCCCTCGGCGATCTTTAAATAGGCGGTGTAGGAGGGCGTGGTGACCATCCGAGCTCCGTCCTCATCGGTGTGCTGAATATCCCCAAAATGCTCGGCCTGCTCTCCCGCCATCACCTCGTTGACAGCGGCCACCACATCGGTGTAGCTGCCGGTACCCAGCATGCCGTCCACCTCGGGCAGCTCCTCCCGGATCTCCCTAGGGTAGCGCTGGCTGAGGCAACCGGTGACCAGCAGTTTTTTCAGCCTGCCCTGCTGCTTGAGCTGACCCAGCTCGATGATGTGGTCAATGGCCTCGCTCTTGGCCGATTCGATAAAACCGCAGGTGTTGAGCACCGCCACGTCCGCCCCCTGGGGGTCGCTGGTGACGTGGAAGCCCGCGTCCCGGCATAGGGCCATCATCTGTTCGGCGTTTACCAGGTTCTTGGCGCAGCCCAGGGAAACAAAAGCCACGGTATATTTTTTCAAATCAGGGTTCCTCCCCTCCCCGCCGGGCAGGGTCATCGGTGATACCCCGCAAATCGCCGGCGGAAACGTGATCATATTCTCACAGCGCCGCCAGTTTGTCAAGGGCGGTGCCAGATTTGCCCAGGCGATACGCTTTCTTCACTCCTGCCACTGATCTTTGTATCGCTCCAGCGCCGCCGAGATCTCCTCCCAGGAAAAGCCCCGGCGGGCCAGGTAGTCCGAGGTCTTTTTCAGGTTTTCCTGGGTGGGCTTCGCCCCCCGCAGGCGGCGGCTCACCAGCTCGTCCAGCTGGTCCGGCCGGGCCTCCCACTGGGCTAAAGCATCCTCCCAAAATTCCCGGGGCACCCCCCGGCGGTACAGCTCCTCCCGGAGCTTCCGGGGTCCGTAGCCCTTGGCGGCGTAGTGGCGAGCCACGGTTTTCGCGTACTCCTGGTCGTTGAGCAGGCCCAGCCCCTCCATGCGCTCCGCCGTCCGCCGGGCATCCTCGGCCAGGCGCTCCCGCTCTCGTTCCAGTGCTTCCGGAGCAGGCTGAATCTCCTCCCGGCCGGGCTTTTTCCGGCGGCGGACTGGGGTGGACAGCTTGTCCTCCAGTTCCTTCCGGGACATGGGCCGGGCAGTGAGCAGCGCCACCGCCCGCCGGTCCATCTGTCCCCGCTTTTCCGCGGCGGCCAGCGCCTCGCTCTCCGCTTGCGTCAGCTCCTTACCTGTGTAGAGGCCCAGGGACACCACGTCCCCCTCCTCCACGCGGACCAGACAGCCGTCCTCCAGCCACACCAGCCACCGGCCCTGTTTATGCTGGGAGGGCTCCAATTTCTCGATCTTCACAGACAGCCCTCCCCTAAAAGCTTCGCGGAATTTCGCCGCCACAGCGGCGAAATCATTTGCAATCCGTTTTTTACCGCGACATGCGCGTGGCAAAAAACACATCTCGGCTGACAAGCGTGCGAGCCCCGCCCTTTGGGGCGAGTGCGACGCAGTCAGCCGCAATTCTCTCCTTTGAAAAGGCCGCGGGCTTTCCAGCGGCCTTTTCAAAGGAAGGCATCAGCCTTCAAAGTCGTCGGCGGACACATCCACCGCCCGGCCCGCGGCCCTGGCGGCAATCTGGGACTGGCGGCTCATGAGCTTGAAGGAGTTAGCCCGGATCTCCGCCTCGATCTGCTCGGCCAGCTCGGGATTGTCCTGAAGGTATTTTTTCACCGCGTCCCGGCCCTGGCCCAGCCGGTTCTCCCCCATGGAGAACCAGGAGCCGGATTTCTGGATGATGTCCAGCCGGACGGCCAGGTCCACCAGCTCACCTAGCTTGGAGATGCCCTCGCCGTACATAATCTCGAACTCCGCCTCCCGGAAGGGGGGAGCCACCTTGTTTTTCACAATCTTGGCCCGGGTGCGGTTGCCCACCACCTCAGAGCCGTTCTTGATGGCCTCGATCCGGCGCACCTCAATGCGCACTGAGGCATAGAACTTCAGAGCCCGGCCGCCGGTGGTGACCTCAGGGTTGCCGTAGACCACCCCCACCTTTTCCCGCAGCTGGTTGATGAAGATGACAATGCAGTTGGTCTTGGCAATGGAGCCGGCCAGCTTGCGCAAAGCTTGGCTCATCAGCCGGGCCAGCAGACCCACATGGGAGTCCCCCATATCCCCTTCAATCTCCGCCCGGGGGGTCAGGGCGGCCACCGAGTCCACCACCACCACGTCGATGGCACCGGAGCGCACCAGAGCCTCACAGATCTCCAGGCCCTGCTCGCCGGTATCCGGCTGGGAGATGAGCATGGAGTCGATATCCACCCCCAGAGCCCGGGCATAGGTAGGATCCAGGGCGTGCTCAGCGTCGATGAAGGCCACCTCGCCCCCCCGCCGCTGGGCCTCGGCTACAATATGCAGGGCCAGGGTAGTTTTGCCAGAGGACTCCGGGCCATAGATTTCAATGATACGCCCCTTGGGCACGCCCCCGATGCCCAGGGCAATGTCCAGGGAAAGCGAACCGGTGGGGATCGCCTCCACCATGATGTGGGAGTTCTCCCCCAGGCGCATAATAGAGCCCTTGCCATACTCCCGCTCGATCTGGGCAATGGCGGTCTCCAGGGCGCGCTTCTTATCGGAAGCGGGGGAGGGACTATCCACCACCGCGCGCTTTTTCTCTGCCATGTTCCATCTTCCTTTCTCCGCCGGCATCCCGCCGGCACTTTTCTTTTCCTCCAATACAGCGGGCGCTCACCCGTCCTGCCCGGACGCCTGTTCCTCCGGCCGAACCCCTTCCACCACCCGCCAGTTGCCGCCGGGGTCCTGAACGGTATGGATCTCCCGGAATCCCTGCCGCCGCAGAATGTACTCCACATCGGGGGCCTGATTCCAGCCCACCTCAAAGGCCAGCTTCCCGCCCGGACTCAGGGCCGCCTTCCACCGGTCGCTCACCGCCCGGTAGAAGCTCAGGCCGTCCTCTCCGCCGTCCAGGGCCTGCATGGGCTCGTAGTCCCGCACCGAGGGATCCAGCTTTTCCAGATCGCCGGTGGGGATATAGGGAGGGTTACACAAAATGAGATCAAAGTCCCGCAGCAGCACCGGGGGCGGGGCCAGGGCGTCCGCCCGGGCGGCGCTCACCCGGGCGCCCAGATTGCACCGCTGGATGTTCTGCCGACATACCCGCAGGGCATCCTCCGACCAGTCGGCCAGCACCACATGGCAGTCCGGGCAGTTGTCCGCCACCGCCAGCCCCACGCAGCCGCTGCCTGCGCACAAATCCAGCACCCGGGCCGTCCGGTTCAGGCCGCGCACAAACAGGATGCCCCGCTCCACCAGGGTCTCCGTATCCGCCCTGGGGATCAGCACATCCCGCCAAATGCTCAGGGTCAGACCGTAAAACTCCCATTCCCCGATGAGATAGGCCACCGGTTCGCCCGCCAACCGCCGCTTCAGCAGCTGTCCGAAGCGCTCCTCCACTTCATCGGAGGCGTAGAGGGCCATGTCCCGGAACAGTTCCTGGCGGCTCTTGCCCGCGGCATGGGCCAGCAGCTCCCGGGCCTCCAGCTGAGCTGCCTCCACCCCCGCCCGGCGCAGGGCCCGGCGGGCGTCCAGGTATAGATTGTTATAGGTGGCAGCCACGGCCTCGCTCCCTTTGCTCCTGTCTGTTTCTGTGGTTCTCTGTTCCCACCTGCGCCCCTGAGGAAAGGTTTCCTCCCGCAGGTCTTTTACCACCGGTCCGCACCCTTCTCCTCAGGTAGCACCAGCTTCAGCGCCTCGATGCCCGGCCCCACGAAATCTACGATTTCGCGGGGGCCCCCTGATTTCATCATCCTCGGGCAGAATGAATCCGCCCTCCGGCAAGGTTTTTGCCTGCGGCAAAAACACTTGTACGCCGGACTCCCGGCGGACGAGGTGGGCATTGCGTTATCTTCCAGCTTTTTACCACCGGTCCGCACCCTTCTCCTCAGGCAGCACCAATTTCAGCGCCTCGATGCCCACCTCGATCATAGAGTCATCCGGCTCAAAGGTGGTGAAGTTCTGCATCCACATCCCCGGGGCCCGCAGAAATCGGGAGACCGGGCCGTCGTGCCCGCCCACATAGCGGTTGAACTCATAAGTCACCCCCACGATGAGAGGCAGCAGCAGCAGATGCAGCAGCATCCGCAGCCAGGTGTTCTCAATCTCCAGAGGAGTAAAGATCACGATAGACAGAAAAATAGACACCACGATGACCACAAACAAAAAGCTGGTGCCGCACCGGGGGTGGTGCCTGGGCTGCTTGCGTACATTTTCCACCGTCAGCTCCAGTCTGTTTTCGTAGCAGTAGATGGTCTTATGTTCCGCCCCATGGTATTCAAACACCCGGTGGATCTCCTTCAGCCGGGAACACAGGAAGAGATAGAGCAGGAAGATAACCACCTTCAGTACCCCCTCCAGCACCGCCCGGAACCACAAGGGCATCCCCGTCCAGGCAAGGCCGATCAGCCCCGTGACGGCGGTAGGTAACAAAATGAACAATCCCACAGAAAAGGCGATGCCCAGCACCGCCGCGATGGTGATGATGAGGGAGGCCGCCTTTTCCTCCGAGAAGTGCTCGGCGATCCATTTGTCCAGGCCGGTAAGCTCCTCTTTCTCCCCAGTCCCGTCGTCGGACACTTCCGCAGAGTGCATCAGCGCCTTCACACCGTTCACCATGGAACCGCAGAACACGAACACGCCCCGGATAAAGGGCAGCTTGGTCAATCCCCTGCGCTTCTTCACCGGGCTGGTGGTAATGTCCAGCAAGCCGTCTGGCTTACGCACCACCACTGCCCGCCGCTCTGGCCCCTGCATCATGATGCCCTCAATGAGGGCCTGTCCGCCACAGGTCGTCTTATAGGGCGTATGACAGCCCTGTGGTTCTTTCTTTGCCATTTGGTTTTCTCCTTTGCGTGTTCCGGTTCTCAGAAAAGCAGGCCGCCCGTAGCGGCTCCTGAGCGCGGGAACCCGCGCTCAGGCTTTCTGCCTCCCTAGCCCCCGCTGTCAAACCGATTCTATTTTAACAGGTTCCCAGGGGAATTGCAACCCGGTTATAGAACTTTTGTTCTATCGTTCAATCCCCGTGGGCAGGCAGCCGCAGGGTGGCTACGCAGCCGCCGCCCTCCGCGTTGCCAATCTCCAGGGTACCGTTGTGGGCCTGCATGATCTCCTCGCACACCGCCAAGCCAATGCCGGATCCCCGGGCCTTGGAGGAACCTTTGTAGAACTTGTATTTGATAAAGGGCAGCTCCTCCTCCGGCACACCGGGACCGTAGTCCCGGATGCGAATGACCACATCGTCCCCCTCCGGCCGGATGGACACGTCCACCCGGCCGCCGGAGCCGCCGTGCTTATCCGCGTTGTCCAGCAGGTTGCAGAACACCTGCCGCAGCCGCTCCGGGTCGCCGCTGATGGGAGGAAACTCCTCCTCGCACTCATCGTAGACCAACTCCAGACCCTTGCGCCGGAAAAACTCCCGGTAGGTGTACACCGCGTCCTCCAGCTCCGCTTTGATATCCATAGGCTCCACCGACAGGTTGAATCGCCCGGTCTCAATCCGGGAGAACTCCAGCAGCTCCTCCACCATATTAGTCAGCCGCCGGGCCTCGGACACGATGATGCCCATGCCCTTCTTCACGTCCTCTGCGTCCCGCACTTCCCCGTTGTACAGCGTCTCCGCCCAGCCGTTGATGGCTGTCAAGGGGGTGCGCAGCTCGTGGGAGACGGAAGAGATAAACTCCGACTGAGTCTTTTCCGCCTGGTCGATCTTCAGAGACATATCGTTGATGGCATCCACCAAATCGCCGATCTCATCGTCCGAGCGCTTCTCCAGCTGGACCCCGTAGCTGCCCGTGGCGATGCGCTTGGCCGTCTCCGTCACCCGGGATACCGGCTCCAGCACCGACCGGCTGAAATAGACCGTATAGACCCACATCAGGGCCACGATCAGCAGTCCCACCAGGGACGTGATGAGCACCACCCGCGTCATCTGGGCGTCCAGCAGCCGTAGAGAGGTGACAAACCGGACCACGCCCACCAGAGTGCCGTTGTAAATAATGGGGGCGGACACCGCCATGATGCGGTCTGCAGTGGAAGGATCCTCGCCTGACCAGGAGGACAGCTTCCGGTTTTGGATGGCATCGGCCACATCCGGCGTGCCGGGAAAACCGCCGGAGATGTCCATCAGGGAGGTCATACGTACCCAGCCTGTGGCGCTGAGAAACTGGACCTCAATGATATCCCGGTCCTCAAACTGGTTGATGAACTGCCGGGCGGAATATAGGTAGGTGCTTTCCGTAAAGTTCTGGAACATGCCCGCCGCCGTTTGGGCGCTGCTCTCCAGAGAAGCCCGCATGGTGGAGGAATAGTAGTTGGATATGGCCAGCGTCAGAGCCGTCACCGCCACCGCCACAATGCAGAACGTGGTCAGCACCGAGTTGATCAGCCACCGCCACCGGAGCAGCCCGTGGCGATGCTTCTTTTTCCGCTTTTTCTCCTCCGTTTTCTCCCCCTCCGGCTTGGATATCTTCCTCCGGATGGATTTCTTCCGCTTCCTTCGGTGCTTCAACCCTTCCTGCCGCGGCTGCTTCTCCTCTTCCTGCACCATGTCCACCTCCTTTCCCAGCTCTGTCTGGGCTTTCGCCCCGTGGGCCCGCTTCTTGAAATGTCCCAGTTCCCTGCGGGCACTGCCCTATTTCCTAAGCTCCAATTGCTATCAGAATCCCCACTTGTACCCATACCCCCACACAGTGGTAATATAGGTAGGGTTCTGGGGGTCATCCTCCAGCTTGATGCGCAACCGCCGGATGTTGACGTCCACGATCTTCAGCTCTCCGATGTAATCCTTGCCCCACACCGCCTCCAGAATCTCCTCCCGGGACAACGCCTTGCCGGGATTGTCCATGAACAGCTTGACGATGGAGTATTCCACCTGGGTCAGCTTCACCCGCTGCCCGTTTTTCTCCAAGGTGCGGTTGCGGGTGTTGAGCAGGAAGGGGGGCTGGCTGATCTCGTCGCTGTCCCGCAGAGCCTCCCCTCCGGCCCGGCGGTACAGCGCGTCCACCCGGGCGGTGAGCTCCGCAGGGGAAAAGGGCTTGGTCACATAGTCATCCGCCCCGGTCATCAGGCCGGTGACCTTATCCATCTCCTGGGTGCGGGCAGTGAGCATGATAATGCCGATCTGGGCGTTGCCCGCCCGGATGCGCCGACACACCTCAAACCCGTCTATCTCCCCGGGGAGCATAATATCCAGAAGCACCACCTTGATGTCCGGGTTCTTCCGAATCTGTTCCAGGGCCTCTTCCCCGTCCCCCGCCTCAATGGTCTCGTACCCTGCCCGTTTCAGGTTGATGACCACAAAGCTGCGGATATTCGGCTCATCTTCCAGTACCAAAACCTTTCTCATGACAGACTCCTTTCCCATTCACTGGCTGGACCAAGCGGTGGTGATCAGCCGGAATCTCTGCACCAGCTGATCCTGGTCCACACTGCAGTCCCACACATCCTCATTCAGCATGGCGGCGTAGATGGTAGTGCCGTTATCGTATAAGGCAAATCTTCCGGGGCGGTTGGCCCAGGTCTCCCGGTTACTCCCGGTCAGCGTGTAGATGCTGAGAAACGCCGTGGGTTCCGTCTCCTCCGCGTCCGGCCAATAGTAGAAGATCACGGCCCGCTCTCCCCGGCTGCTGCGGCTATCATCCCGGGACATCGTGATGTTGCCCGGCCAGCTGTCCGGCAGCATCAAATACCATCCGTCCGTGACGGAATGATAGGTCACGCAGCTTGTCGCCGGATTGCCCTGGCTGTCAAACTGCCGCCAGTGGATCACATAATAAATTGGGGTCAGGGCTGCGGGCGCGTCCGCCAGGGTGCCCACCGCAGTCTCCATGCTGGGCACCTGGACCGGGAGGGGGATCTCCAGAATCCCATCCCCATTGATATCCGTGGCGGACACGTCTGTATACGCCCGGAAGGTGGCAGAGCTGATGCCGCTGGCCTCATCCCGGGTCACATTGTGCAGCCCATCCTGCCCCAGAGTCAGGATATCGGTGAGTACGCCCCCCTCTGTCTCTGCGGTGACATAGACGCAGGATACGCCGTCCGACAGAATGCCGATGCGGGCGCTGATCCCCTCTGTGATGTTATCCGAAAGCGGGGCAGTATAGGCCATGGTCATGACCCCCTCCTGATAGCGGTAGTATTCCGCCCGGCTGCCGCCCGCCTGCCCGGTGCTGTTCTGCTGCAACACCAGAAGCTCCTTGCCGTTTGCCCCATCCCCATCCAGGTCATCCACCAGGTAACTGGCGTTATAGGTGGTGTTCATCAGCTCCACCGCCCCGGTGGGGCTGATCATATGGGCAGTCAGAATGTGAACCCTGGCGCTCATCTGCCAGCTGATGATGAGATCCTCCACCCCATCCCCTGTCAGGTCCTCATAGGCCACAGAGTTGATGGAAGTCCCATCCCCCGAGATCTCGTGGGTGCGCACAAACTCCCCGTTGCTGCCCCGGCGGAACAGGCAGACCCGCAGGGGCTGTTCCTCCGCGGCGGTCACCCGGAGAAAGACCACTGCGGTTTCCTGATTGCCGTCGTTGTCCATATCGATCAGCTGGACCGTAGAGGTATTGCTGCCATAGCTGATGGTGGCATACTCCGCGCCCAGCTCATTCATGGTTTCCTGAATGGTTTCCTCCAGACTGGTATATGCCTCCGGCAGCGCCGGCAGAATATAGAGATCGTCCGCAGATTGAAACAGGCAGCCGGCACACCCCAGCGCCAGTATCCCCACCAGCGCCAAAAGCCTGAGGGCCCGCAATATTTTTTCTCTCATGCCGCCTCCTCCTTTCCCGCCATAGTCCGAACGCTCATCTCAGGCCGGTACTTTCTACACAGTTGTCTTGTATTGTATCATAAAACTACATTCTTTGACTATGAATTTTTCATAAAAAATCAAAAAATGCTTCTGGTAAAAATTTTTTAAATTCGCGCTTTACAACGCCAGCAAATCCTGCTATACTATTTTAGCGTTCAGAATTTCGCGCGCCCGTAGTTCAATTGGATAGAGCGTCAGATTCCGGTTCTGAATGTTGGGGGTTCGAGTCCCTTCGGGCGTACCACGTCGGAGCAAAGTCCGCTTTGCTCCGACGTCTTTTTATGCCTATAGCAAAAAAGACATCATCCGCCCGCTCCCTTGCTACTCCTTTCCAGCTGCAACCTGCTACGCTGGGCTCGCAGTTGGCTTTCCTCCCTGTGGACGGCTTTTCGTTGAAGCGAAAATATCGATTTTGGCCGTTCCTTTTTAGGCTTTGCAGGCCAGTGGTCCCCAAAGCCCTTCTATTTTAGCTGTCATTTGAACCTATTGATTTTACCAGTCCTCTTTTAAAGAGAGAGACACGGCCCATGGGCCGTGCCTCTCTTTTTTAGGTTTCAGCCGTCTTTGACGGCCGTTCCCGTTTCAAATTTCAATGGGTTTTTCTCACTTCAGCCCGGTCCAGGTCTCCTGGCCGTCGGCGATG
>DVKM01000043.1 GCA_018716015.1 Candidatus Enterenecus stercoripullorum
GTCTTCTCGTCCAGCAGCAGGTAGGAGTTGAAGGACATGCCCCGGGGGACGGGGTGGGCGCTCTCAAACAGGGGGTGCTGGCGGTCGTTGCCGCCGATCCAGAGCAGGTCGTCGGTGACCTTTCGGACACAATACATATCAAAAACCTCTTTTCTAAGTAGGTTAGGGATGCCAAACACATCATAGCATAGTTTGCACGAAATTGGTAGATAAAAAACCGAATTCAGATGAATGACCAAAAAAGAAAAAGCATTTCTAGTGTTTTGGGACAAAACAGAAGAATGAAAGAAGCTGCTGAAAATACGGTGGACAGAGGAACAACAGGCGATTGAAAAGGAGAACATTCCATGTGATCTTTTGTTGCAAAAATGGTAACGGCGGCGCGGTGGAGAAATGGAATGGAGTATGCTGCAATAGAAATATCAAGCTAAAAGGAGAGGACACATGGAATTGTCGAAAAAGAGCCTGACGCTCCGCCGGGCGCAGGGACTGCCTCAGGAGGCTTTGGCGGAACAGCTCCGTATATCCCGGCAAACTGTCCCCGTTGGGAGAATGGGGTATCACACACTATAATATTGAAACGACTTACGCTATCGGCATGAATTGATAGGATGTTTACAGGCTTGGACAGTATTGCTGCCCAAAGCCATAGGCAAAACGAAGCCATACAAAGGCAGGAAGCATCTTGTAACGATGCCCTATTCCGTATTATAATAAAACATAAACGCATACTAATGGGAGGAAACGTATGGAATACCTCACTGTGCGGGAGACTGCGGAAAAATGGAGTCTTTCGGACCGGATGGTGCAGCAGTTCTGTATTGATGGGCGCATCCCCGGTGCACAGAAATTTGGAAAATCTTGGGCGATTCCCATGGAGGCGGAAAAGCCCCAGGACCCCAGGGTCTCCCGTAGGCAGAAACAACAGGCCGCTGGACCGTTGGATATTACCTGCCTGATGCCCCTGATGAACACGCCATTCCAACCAGGGAAATGCCTTGCCGTGGTGGAGACTATGGCAGCTGGTCCCCAGCGGGACATCTCGCTGGCGGAATACCACTATTTCAGCGGCCACCCGGAGGAGGCAGCAAAGGGGGCGGAGCCCTACCTTACCAGCACCGATATGGGAGCGCGGCTCTCCGCCTGCCTGATTTACGCCTATGCCAACCTGCCCCTGGGGCATATCCAACGGGCGCGGTTCGCCCTGAATGAGTTAAAGGCTGCGCTGGGCAGCCAAAGAGGCTCCCCGGAGATGGAGGCCGCATCCGCTTTTGTGGCGGCGGCGGGGGCGGTGCTCCTGCACCTGCCGCTGCCGGAGGGGCTGCCGGAGATCCAAGGTTTCTTCCCACTTCTGCCGCTGGGCCTGCGGTCTTTTGCCATGTATATCTATGCCCACTACCGTTACATCCAGGGGGACTATGCCGCCAGCGTCGGTACCGTGGAGGGGGTGTTGGCCATGGGGGCCGGACAATATCCGATCCCTGCCATCTACCTCCACTTGGTGGCGGTGATGGACTACATGGGCCTCCGGCAGACGGAGCAGGCCCGTGCCCATCTGCTGGCTGCTTGGGAACTGGCCCGGCCAGACGATCTCATCGAGGGGCTGGGCGAACACCACGGCCTGCTGGGCGGGATGCTGGAGGCTGTCATCAAGCCGGAATGGCCGGAGGACTTCAAGCGGATCATCAACATCACCTATTCTTTCTCTGCGGGATGGCGCAAGGTTCATAACCTGGACACCGGCCACGATGTGGCGGACAACCTGACTACCACAGAGTTTGCCGTATCCATGCTGGCGGCGCGGGACTGGAGCAACCCGGAGATCGCGGAGCACCTGCACATTTCCCTTGCCACCGTCAAGCGGCACTTGTCCAGCGCCATGATGAAGCTGGATGTTTCTCAACGTCACGATCTGAGAAAGTTCATGCTGCAATAGCCGCCTCCAACGGGCTGCGGCTGCCGCAAAAATAAACTTAAAATTCACCATTTTAGGACATGCGTCTTGAAAATGGCATCTCTCATGCCCAGGGCAAAGCGCCCTGGGCATGAGCCGTTTTTCCCCCAAAACCGGCTAATAGTACGGCGAATTTTTTTATGATACGATAGATACAAAAGTGACGCAGCCGTGCCGGGCGGTACGCACAGGAATCCATTGGAAAAAGCCCGAGGACTTATGCCCGCACCGGGGAGAAGACCACGCTGGATGTGGTCCAGACCAACGGCACCTCCACCACGGCCACGGTGTCCCTGAAGAATAACAGCCTCCAGCAGCAGTCCACCGCCACCCTGGTGGCCACCCTGCTGGATGAAAACGGAGCTGTGCTGGAGACTCACAGCACCGGCATTTCCGGGGTGCTGAACGGCGAGGCCGAACAGACCGCCGACGTCCAATTCAGCCTGCTGGGCAGCCGGGTAGTGGTCCATGCCGCCGCCAGCGGCGAGGACAGCCTGACCTTTGACGGCCTGCCCGTGTCCATGGAGAACTTTGTCCAAGGGCCAGACGGCGCCTATACCCATGCCATTTACGGTGTTACCGCAACGGGCACCCTTGTCACCGCCATTTCCGGCAACGGGGAAACGGTTACCATTGACGGCGAAGCGGTCAACAGCAAGCAAGTCTCGATTGTCGATAACCCGCAGACCATTACCGTGAAAATCGGGGACAATACCTATCAGTTGACCATCCACAGCGATGCCGCTCCGCCGGCGACAGAAGTGACGGTGATCTTCGACGCCAACGGTGGCAGCGTGTCGCCCGCTTCCGCTGTGACCGTGAACGGGAAACTCGCCAGTCTGCCCACACCCACGCGGGAGGGGTATGACTTTGACGGCTGGTTTACAGCGGAAAGCGGAGGTGAGAAAGTCACCGCCAGCACCGTCTTTACGCAGAACACGACGATCTATGCCCGGTGGATGGAAGAGGAAGAACCTGACCACGGCGGCGGCAGTGGCGGCGGAGGCAGCACCTCTAGCTACCGCATCACTGTGGAAGACAGCAGCAACGGCGAAGTGACGGCCAACCGGGAGACCGCCAGCGCGGGCAGTACCATTACGCTGACGGTTACGCCGGATGATGGCTACCAGCTTGCCGGCCTCACCGTGACAGGCAGAAACGGCAAGGAGATCACTTTGAAAGACAAGGGAGATGGTAGCTACACCTTTACCATGCCGTCCAGCACGGTTACTGTGGAGGCGATGTTTACTCCGATCGTCACAGAGCCGCTGCACTTTACGGATGTGTCTGACGGTTCCTATTACTACGACGCCGTGAATTGGGCGGTGTCCAATGGAATTACCGACGGTACCAGCGCCACGACGTTCAGCCCGGACAATATCTGCACGCGTGCGCAGATGGTGACCTTCCTGTGGCGGGCCGCTGGGTCCCCCACGCCTCACAGCGGCAGCAATCCCTTTGTGGACGTGCCTGCTGACGCATATTACTACACCGCTGTGCTTTGGGCGGTGGAGCAGGGGATCACCACCGGTACCAGTGTTACTACCTTCAGCCCGGATGACACGGTCACCCGCAGCCAGACAGTAACTTTCCTGTGGCGCTATTCCGGTTCTCCGGAAGCCGGCGGAAGCAGCTTCGCGGATGTGGAAGCCGATGCCTACTATGCGACTGCGGTGGCTTGGGCGGCCGGAGAGGGCATCACCAGCGGCACCAGCGCCACTACCTTCAGCCCCTATGACCCTTGCACTCGTGCGCAGATCGTGACATTCCTGTACCGGGCACAGTAGGCAGATGCGGGAAGAAGTACGCCAAATCCTGATACATTTTTATACAGCATCAGGATAATATACAGCGAGACGGGGTCGGAGAAATCTTCGACCCCATCTCGACAGACTGAACGCAAGGACGGAGGCCCAACTGGGCCTCCGTCCTTGCGTTTTCATAAAGTTTAGAAGTTACCGGAAATACACCAGGGGGTCCTCCGGGGCCTGGGCCTTCTCCACCTGATCGGCGTAGAGGACCACGCCCTCGCCCTCATAGACGTTGGCGTGTTCCCATTGGATAGTGGCGTGGACGGTGACCCACTCCCCCTTGCGCAGGGAGCGGGCCCGGTCGTACTTACACAGAAATCCAAAGAACCGGATGTCCTCCACACAGCAGGTCATGGCGTTGCGGCCGGGGCTGAAGGTCCCCTTGGGCAGCTTCAGGCTGGTCATGGCCTGGGCCTTGAAGGTGATGGTCTTGCCCACATACCGGTCCGGGTGGTCCTGAATGTCCAGATACCAGATGCCGTAGTCGTCGTCCTCCAGATCG
>DVKM01000044.1 GCA_018716015.1 Candidatus Enterenecus stercoripullorum
GTTCAAGTTTTTTCCCCAGGCGCGCAGTTCCGTCAGGATGGGCTTGAGTTCGTGGATGACAAGAATCTGCTGCTCCAGTGCGGGCCGGAGCAGGTACTCCTGCTGGCTCAGGCCGGATCGGCGCACCTTCTCCCGGATCTTCTTTGCCTCTGCCGGAGTGACCCGGAAGGCGATCACCTGGTTTCTGGTTCGGACTGCCATGTTTCATCACCTCTGTATAAAAATTTCTGGTATGCCGCCGCTCCCTCTCCGGGAACGACAACATACCAGAATTTTTTGTGGATAGCCATATCAAACAGGCGGAGTTATCAGAAAGTTATCAATTGGCCCCGCAGGGCAGAAAAAGTGGGTGCGGGCTTCTGCCCGCAAAAAGGCGTTTGGCAGCCGCTTGTGGCAAGCCAAACGCTCTGCTTGCCCCACCCGAGGGTGGGTAAAATCGCCCTCCCCGACCGGTTGCTGCTGACGGCCACAGATGCCCTTCCACACTGTGGGAAGACGCAGCATTTTTATTTTATCTGTTTCTTCTATCATTCTCCACCGAGACTTTGAAAAGCCGCCAAAACCGGCTTGTGTCTGCCGGGAGGGGCACAGGCTCTGCCCCTCCCGCAATCGCGGCACACAGCGGCGCACAGGCGGTCACGCAGGGCTTTCTTGCTCTCGCAAAAGTTTTACCACTTGTTGGCGCTTTGCGCTCAGCTCCAAATCACTGGTGGTCCAGATGACCATTTCCTCACCGTTGTCATAGTCCGTGGCCAGTGAGTCCACATATAGGCAACTTTTTGTCGTATTACCGGTGAGAGCCGGCGCAGATTTGTCTGCCCGCCATTGCCGTACCACCCTGCTTTTCTGCCTTTAAGTATAGCGGAGTCCTAGGCCTTGTTTGAAAAATGTCAACATGTCCAAACGGCGGATCTTTTTCCGCCATACTGCGTTGATTTTCCTTGCAATACACAAAGTGTTGGCGTGTCAAATCGCCTTGTCTGGCGAAAAAATCCCTCGCTGTTGGTCACATCTCCAATTTTCGAACAAGGCCTAGCTCTGTAAATCGTGAAAAAGCATCCCTGTTTACAGCGGCACAGTACCTGAGGCAAGGTACTCGATGCCGGTCATGTTCTCACTTTGGTCCAGGGTGCTGATCTGCTTCATTTCTTTATCAGTCACTTCAAAGCTGGACAGGTTCCGGCCTCAAACATGGTTGAGGTTGTGTTCCACCCCCATGCTGTCAACATCCCGTTGACGGGAAGTAGCTTGATCTTACCTTTACTTGTGTTG
The DNA here is from genome assembly GCA_018716015.1 of Candidatus Enterenecus stercoripullorum. Taxonomy (GTDB): domain Bacteria; phylum Bacillota; class Clostridia; order Oscillospirales; family Oscillospiraceae; genus Enterenecus; species Enterenecus stercoripullorum. The sequence goes on from DVKM01000044.1 coordinate 1,273, forward strand.
TTTTTGATAGGTAAAAATGGGTCAAAGAGTGGAGCGGCTGTCACCTGTTTGACCGGGACGATATACGCCGGTCTCGGTGATGACCATGGGAAACACCACATCGTGAGCCTCACAGGGGATTGGGATCCGGACCAAGGCTTCCCGGCACAGCAGAACGCACCGGTCCGCCCCGGCGGAAAAAAGGCGGTCATAGTAGCCGCCTCCCTGCCCCAGCCGGTGTCCCAAATGGTCGCAACTGATGCAGGGAATGATGGACAGCTCCACGCAGGAAAGGTCCAGCCGGGTGGTGTTAGGGACCGGCTCCAAAATGCCGTATGCGCCGGGCCGAAGCTGTTCCAGGTCCTGAATGCGCCTCAGCTCCATCTTGCCGGGGCTGGTACATAGGGGGACGCAAAGAATCGTCCCCCGACGCAGGGCGTCCTGAAGAATGGCAGTGGTGTCAATTTCACGGGAGGTACCCACAAAGCAGAACAGACTTCGTGCGGCCTGGTACTCCGGAAGGGAGAGAACATGAGTGACGATCAGGCGATCCGACTGCGCACGCTCCTCACGAGAGAGACTGCGCTCCGCCGCGCGTACTTGGGCTCGGAGCTGCTTCTTTTGTTCTGATACCGTCATTTCGTGACCTCCAGTTCAATCCCGTTGAGCGGCGCTTCCACCCGCGCCGGACCGAGGAAGAATTCCCGCACGATTCCCGCCTGATAGAGGGAACCGAAAACGCAGATCACATCTTCCGGGCTGCATAGGGTAAGGGCAAGGGAGAGACCGGAGGAGATACTGCCCCCATCCTGAGCGGGTATGTGGAACTGCCGCTGGATCTGGTCTGCCAGCTGGGCGGAGGACAGGGCCCGCTCGCTCTCTGGGGTGACGGTGATGAACCTTCTGGCCAGCGGGGTGACCATGCGAAGCATTTCCACATAGTTTTTATCCGCCATCACGCCCATGACGAAGGTCAGCCTCTTTTTGGAGAAGTATTCTTTGAGGCTGGCGGTGAGGGCCTCCACCCCGTCCGGGTTGTGAGCTCCGTCCACTAGGACCAGAGGATCGTGTCGCAGCACCTCCAGCCTGCCCGGCCACCGGACTAGGGCCACGCCACGGCGAATCGCCTCCTCGGAGATGCGGTACCCTTTCTCCCGCACCAAGGCGTCCACTGCCTCCAGGGCGGCAAAGGCATTCTTCGCCTGATAGGCTCCGGGCAGAGGGAGAAACAGATGGTTCCGGTCCCGGTAGTTCAGTGTCTGGCCCTCCAGAGTGCGGGATACCGTCCGTCCCCGGGCGGGATCCGTGACAAAGAGGGAGGCTCCCTGCTGCTGACAGACATCGCGTACCACGGCCTCTACAGAGGGGCCCTGGCGGTAAAGGACTACGGAGGAGCCCTTCTTGATAATCCCAGCCTTCTCCCTGGCGATTTGTTCCAAAGTGTTCCCCAGTACGGCGGTGTGTTCCAGGGCGATGTTGGCGATTACCGCCGCGTCCGGCGCAGGGATGACATTGGTGGCATCCAGCCGTCCCCCCAGTCCTACCTCCAGCACCACTACCTGGCAGGCCCGGCGCTGAAAATAGAGAAGGGCCATGGCGGTGATCCGCTCAAATTCGGTAGGTGGGTCGGACATCTCCTCAACCGCTAGGCGGACCGACTCAGCCAAGGTAAGCAGTTCCTCGTTTGAAATGTCTATCCCATTGATCTTCATGCGCTCGTTGACCTGCAGCAGATGAGGGGAGGTATACATCCCGGTGGTATAGCCGGCCTGAGTCAAGATGGAAGAGAGCATCGCTGCGATGGAGCCCTTTCCATTGGTGCCGGCCACATGGATGAAGCGGAGCTGTCGTTCTGGGTGGCCCAGAAGGGTCATCAGCGTCTCCATCCGCTCCAGCCCCAGGCGGCTGCTTTGCCAGCTGGAGGCATGGAGGAAGTGGGAGAGCTCCTCAGATGTCATAATGTCAGCACCTTCTTTCCGTACCGGCCGATCAGCCGGACCATGGTGCCGATGGCGATAAATTGGATCGGCCCCAGTACCGCGCACTGAAAAATTCGGGTCGCCATCAGAGGCAAAAAGGGGGAGTGATACATAATCGAAAGCCAGGTGGTATTCAGCAGCAAACTGAGACCTAGTTGATTGAGTAGGACCGCCGCCAAAATGTGTCCCGCCGTCTGACGGCGGTACAGACATAGGCCGAAGATGACTCCGGTGAGAAAAGCAGTTAAGGTGAAACCGGGGAAGTAGGCACCCGTAGTGGGAAAGAGAACAGCCCCCAGAATGTCCGCTGCCGAGGCCGCCATGGCGGCGGGAATGGGACCAAAGCGGATAGATGCCATGGCGATGGGCAGGAAGCTGAACCCGATACGGAGGTTCCAGGCTTGGATGGAACAAAACCGGGCTAGAACGATCTCCAGAGCGACGAGGAGCCCCAGAGTGGTGATCTCACGGGTGGTCAGTTTTGGAACGGTGAACATGATAAATTCCTCCTTGTACTTGCCACATAAGGAGGAGGTTGGTCCCTCTCAGCGGCAGTGGATGCGGGCACAGCAACGCGGAGTGGATGCTCCTTCGTCCGGCGGCAACGTCCCATCCGGCGGCACTTAACGTGCTGTCCCTACTCTGCAATGAAACAGGAAACTGCACCTACACAGGTGAGGAGTAGTCTTTTTTGTGCCCGTACCACATCAGCGCGGCAAAAGCACACCCGCCCAATAGGTTGCCCAGGGTGACCGGTAAAAGATTTCCCAAAAGAAAACCGGTCAGGTTCAGGGCGGACAGATCGGCACCGGCCTCTAGAGCCAGTGCCTCATATTGCGGAAGGTGCCGGGCAAACAGGCCAGCCGGTATATAATACAGATTGGCAATGCAGTGCTCAAAACCGCAGACCACGAAAAAGCACACGGGGCAGAAGGCACCCACGGCCCTGCCTGGCACGTCCTTGGCGCACAGGGCGCACATAACGCCCACACAGACCAGAATGTTGCACAGCACCCCCCTCAGGAAGGCGCTGCCCGGAGATAGAGCGCATTTCGCGGCGGCGGTCTCTATGACCGAGACGGCCAATGCTCCGCCAGAGAGATCCAGCTGTCCGCTGAACACCACCCCTGCGGCCAGGGCGGACGCGCCCACCAGATTGCCCAGGTATACCAGACAGAGGTTGCGGACCATGCCGCCCAGAGAAGCTTGACCGGAGAGCACTGATATGGTGATTAGGCAATTGCCGGTGAACAGCTCCGCCCCAGTGAAGACGACGGTGATTAGGCCGAAGGGGAAGAGCAGACCGCTGGCCAGACGTGCCAGGGAGGGGGAGATTAGGGAGAAAGATGCCGTGCCCGCTGCTGCGCCCCCCATTCCGATGAGAAAGCCGGCCAAGACTGCCAACAGAAACAGCCGTATTCCCTTCGCCTGGACCTTGCCAGCCCCGATGGGACCATAGGAGGACACGAACTCCCCAGGACTCTGCATTAGCATAGCTTCTGCCCCTCCGAGGCAGAGGGCTTGCTCCCGCTCCGCAGGCGGCGGAGGACCGCACGGGAGATTCTGTCGGCCAGCGGGAGGTAGTGCTCCAGCATGGTGTCGGCCTTCTCCTCCAGCGCTCCGGCCTTTGTCCGGTCTCGGAGGCTTCGGGTATTGACATACACATTCAGGCTTGCGCTCTCCAGAGCGGCCCGGCAGAGCAGTGCTCCACAGCCTACATCCGAGATTAAGGCCGGACTGCTCCGCCCCAGCATTTCGGAGAGCAGATCAATGGCCTGACAGCAGGCACGCATGATCTCCAGCGGAGGCTGGCAGGCCGCCAGGGCGGCCTGTTCCATAACCTTGGCCCGGTCGGGGGCGCCCTTGGGGATGGAGTAGGCCCGGGACAGGGGGGTGAAGGCTACGGCGTCCTCCTCCACCAGCTCCAGCAGACGTATCTGGATGCGCTGACATTGGACCAGTAACTGCTCCAGTTCCTCCCGGGAGGCCTCAAGAGACTTTCTCCCTGCGGACAGGCTTCCGGCCATGGAACAAAGAGCGGCACCTAGGGCCCCGGTGATTGCCGAGGCCCCGCCGCCTCCCGGGACTGGGTCCCGGGAGGCCAGCGCCTGGATAAAAGCGGTGCATGGAAGTTGGGTGAGTAATTCGGGCATACCGCTTTCCTCCTGTCAAAACAATCCGGTGATCCGGCCGTCGGCGTCTACATCAATCTTGTCGGCGGCAGGAACCTTGGGTAAGCCAGGCATGGTCATGATGTCCCCTGTCTTGGCCACCAGGAAGCCTGCGCCGGCGTTGACCTTCAGATCCCGAACGGTGATCTGGAAGCCCGTGGGGGCCCCTAGTTTAGCGGGGTCGTCGGAGAAGGAAAACTGTGTCTTGGCCATGCAGATCGGCAGCTTGTCAAAGCCCAGAGCGGTGAGCTGCTGGAGCTGCTTGCGGGCTGCGGCGGTAAAGGCCACGCCATCGGCGTGGTACACCTTAGTGGAAATGGCGGTAAGCTTTTCTTCAATGGAGCAGTCCAGATCATACGCATACTGGAAGCGGTCGTTGCTCTCCTCCTCACACAGGCGGACAACCTCCTCGGCCAGGGCCCTGCCGCCCTCGCCTCCCTTGGCCCATACCTGGGACAGGCGTACATTGACTCCCAGCGATCGGCACTTCTGCTCCACCAGGTCCAGCTCGGCCTGGGTATCGGTGGGGAATGCGTTGACCGCTACCACGCAGGGCAGACTAAAGACATTCTTTACATTGTTTACGTGCTGCAGCAGGTTGGGAAGCCCGCGCTCCAGGGCCTCTAGGTTCTCCTGGTTCAATTCGGACTTGGCCACGCCGCCGTGGTACTTCAGCGCCCGGACGGTTGCCACAATGACGACGGCGTCGGGGTGGAAGCCGGCGGCCCGGCACTTGATGTCCAGAAACTTTTCCGCCCCCAGGTCGGCGGCGAAGCCGGCCTCGGTGACCGTGTACTCGCTGAGCTTCAGAGCCGTCTCCGTGGCCTGGATGGAGTTGCAGCCGTGGGCAATGTTGGCAAACGGACCGCCGTGGATCAAGGCGGGGGTGTGCTCAAGGGTCTGGACCAGGTTGGGTTTCATGGCGTCCTTAAGCAGAGCGGCCATGGCTCCCTCTCCGTGGAGGTCATGGGCTGTGACCGGCTGACCATCCCGGGTATAGGCTACCACCATTTTTGCCAGGCGGCGCTTCAGATCCATTAGGTCTCTGGATAGACAGAGCACGGCCATGATCTCAGAGGCGACTGTGATCTCAAAGCCGTCCTCCCTGGGAACTCCATTGGCTTTCCCTCCCAAGCCGCAGACGATGTGACGCAGCTGACGGTCGTTCATATCTACAACGCGTTTCCAGGTAATGGTTCTGGGGTCTATGTCCAGAGCATTCCCCTGTTGGATATGATTGTCAATTAAAGCGGCCAGAAGATTATTTGCCGCGCCGATGGCGTGAAAGTCGCCGGTGAAGTGGAGGTTGATGTCCTCCATGGGGACCACCTGGGCATAGCCGCCGCCGGCCGCTCCGCCTTTCACACCAAAGACAGGGCCCAGGGAGGGTTCCCGCAGGCAGACCACCGTCCGTTTGCCGATTCGGTTCAGGGCATCGGCCAGCCCTACAGAGGTGGTGGTTTTTCCCTCGCCAGCGGGAGTGGGGCTGATGGCGGTGACCAGTACCAGCTTGGCCCTGCGGGGCAGGTCCTGAAGGGCGCGGACGTCCACCTTTGCCTTATAGCGGCCATAGGTTTCCAACATGTCTTCTGTCAGTCCCAGTTTCGCTGCGACCTCCTGAATGGGGAGCATGGATGCGCTCTGGGCGATCTCGATATCACTTTTCACGTTCATAATAGGGCCTCCATTCACAAGAATTATAAAAGGTCAGAAACCGGCGGAGAGTGCCGGGTCCTGACCTTTGTTACCTTGATGGATCCGGGGCTGCCGGATCACCAATAAAAAAGGATATGAAATGGGAAAGTGAAAAAATCGTTGACGTGGGGGAGTGCTTACAGGATGTTCATGAAGAAGGTAAGCAGCAGGGCGTTGATAATGTCGGTAAAGAAGCCGCCGCACACTGGGATGATCAAATAGGCCTTCTCAGAGGGACCGAAAGTCTTGGTCAGGGCGTCCATGTTGGCCATGGCGTTGGGGGTGGCCCCCATGCCAAAGCCGCAGTGTCCCGTCATCAGCACGGCTGCGTCGTAGTCCCGGCCCATCATGTTAAAGGTGACGAAGTAGACGAACAGGCCGGTGAGAACCGTCTGGATCAGCAGAATCACCACCATGGGACCGGCCAGGTCGGCCAGCTGGTAGAGCTGCAGGCCCATCATGGCTAGAGCCAGGAAGAAGTTCAAACTGATGTTTCCGATGGTATCAATTTCCTGGATGGGCAGGTCCAGGCCAAACTTGGTCCCGATGACGTTGCGGATGATGATACCTACGATCATGGCGCCCACATAGGAGGCCAGAGTGATGTTGAACAGGTCAAAGACCATGCTGATGAGGGTCCCGATGCCGGTGGCTACGAACAGGAGGGAGAGGGCCAGGGTTCCCCGTCCCGCGTCCAGGCGGGCGTCGCCCTGAGTGTTTTTCTGGAGTTCCCGCAGGGCCTCCTCATTCACCGCGCTGGCATCCTGGCTGGACAGGTGGAGCTTTTTGATGCGTCGATGAGCCAGAGGATTACCGATCACATTACCGGCTACCAAGCCGTAGGTGGCTGCGGCCACCGCCACTGTCAGGGCATTTTCCACCCCAAGATCCACCAGCAGGGGAGCAAAGGCGGTAGAGGTCCCGTGCCCGCCAGTGAGAGGCATGGAGCCTAGGGCCAGGCCCAGCAGAGGATCCAACTCAAACACACTGCACAGCAGGGCGCCTGCCACGTCCTGTACGATGATGAGCAGGGCCACGGCCACCAGGAATACGATTAGGGCCTTTCCGCCCTTTTTCAGCATGGAGAAACCGGCGGTAAAGCCCACGCTGGTGAAAAACAAATTCATAAAGACGGACTGCAGGGTGGT
>DVKM01000045.1 GCA_018716015.1 Candidatus Enterenecus stercoripullorum
ACGGGGATGCGGATGGTGCGGGCCTGGTCGGCAATGGCCCGGGTGATGGCCTGGCGGATCCACCAGGTGGCATAGGTGGAGAACTTGTAGCCCTTGGTGTAGTCAAACTTCTCCACCGCTTTGATCAAACCCAGGTTGCCCTCCTGGATCAAATCCAAAAACAGCATGCCCCGGCCCACATAGCGCTTGGCGATGGACACCACCAGGCGCAGGTTGGCCTCAGCCAGCTGCTGCTCAGCCCTTTTGCCCGCCTTTATGGTTTTCTCCAGTTCGGCGCGCACCTCCTCCGGCACTTCCTCCCCGGACTTTTCCATCTCCTCCAGCTGCTCCTTGGCCTCGTTGCCCCGGCCCATGGTCTGGGCCAGCTCCACCTCTTTTTCCGGGGTAAGCAGGTCCACCTTGCCAATCTCCTTGAGGTACATGCGTACCGGGTCGTCCACCGCAAAGGAGTCCACCAGGGTGTTGGGATCCACCAGCTCCTCTTCAGACAGCTCTTCCAGCTCATCGCCGGGGGGCACCAGGATATCGTCATCCATGACCGCCAGGTCGTCGTCCCCGGCGGTGTCCACCCCCAAATTCTCCAGCACATCGTAGATCTTGTCCAGCTGCTCGCTCTCCAGGCTCAGGGATTCCAGCACCTCCATCAGTTCGCCGGAGGACAGCTTTCCCTTCTTATAGCCGGCGTCCACCAGCTCCAGCAGCTTTTCTCCCCCCTGGATCCCCTCCACCATTTTGGCCAGGTCCGCCTTGGCCGCCTCAAACTTCTCCTTGCTCACCAGCGTGGAGATGGGCGCCTCGGTTTTCTTGCCGCTGTTTTTCTTCTTATTGTCTGCCATAGGTCGTCATCCTCCATAGCGTTTTTTCTGTTTCAGCGCGTCCCGCAGCTGGGTCAGGTCCTCGCCGGTGTGCATTTCTCCCTTGCAGTGCTGCGCAAAAATGATCCGCTTATAGTCATCCAGCGCCTCCCGGGCCGTATTGGCGCTTTGCGGCTGCTGGGCGATGGCGGACAGGTGGTCCGCCTCCTGGGGAGTAAAGGCTCCATCCAGCGCCGCCAGGCTGGGGGTTCTCCCCGCCTGCCACTGTTTTTTCAGCAGGCCATAGGCCCGGCCCAGCAGCGGGGAGGAGAAGTCCTCCTCTTCCAGCTCGTCCAGCTGCCGGAAGTAATCTCCGTCCAGCAGCACCACCCGCAGCACACCCTCCTCCGCCCTGGCGGACCGGAGGTTCCGGTAGCGCAGGGTGCGCTCTTTCGGCTGAAGCTGTTGGGCCGGGGCCAGGTCTTTCCGCTCCTGCTTGCGCCGGATCTCCCAACCCGTTCTCTTCCGCTGCCGCTCCACCTCCTGGCCCATGGCCTGGTGGGAGATGCCCGCGGCGTCTGCGGCCCGATTGCCGTAGATCTCCCGCTCCACCGGGCTTGCCAGCCCGGCCACCAGCTGCGCCGCAGCCAGCAGGTACTGGGCCTTCTGGTCGTCCTGCCCCAGGTCAAAGTCCTTCTGGAGCAGGCCCAACCGGTACTCCGCAGGGCTGGCACTCTGGTTCATCAGCCCCTCAAAGGCCTGGGGGCCGTAGCGCTTGATGTAGTCGTCCGGGTCCTGCTTCACCAGCTCCCCCTCCGGGGTTTTGCGCCGGGGCAGCTGGAGCACTTTGACCTCGATCCCCGAGTTTTTCAGCAGTCCCATGGCCCGCTGGGTGGCGTCCATGCCCGCCGCGTCGTTGTCCAGGCACAGCACCAGCTCCTTGGTGTACCGGCCCAACTGCCGGATGTGGTCCTCAGTCAGGGCGGTGCCCATGGTGGCCACCGTGTTGTCAAAGCCCGCCTGGTGCATAGTAATCACGTCGATGTTGCCCTCCACCAAAATCAGGTTGGGCCGTTTTGTCTTTTTCGCGTAGTTGATGCCATAGAGGATATTGCGCTTTTTGAAAATGGGGGTCTCGGGGGTGTTCAGGTACTTGGGCTGGGAGTCGTCCATCACCCGGCTGGTAAAGCCGATCACCTCCCCCCGGGCGTCGATCACCGGCAGCATGAGCCGGTTGCGGAACTTATCGTAGATCCCGCCGTTTTTGCCCGCCACCGCCAGCCCCGCCTGGAGCAGGTCGGCCTTGGAGTAGCCCTGCTCCGCCATGGCCCTGGTGAGGGAATCCCAGCTGTCCGGGGCGGCCCCCAGGCCGAAGCGGGCGGAAAACTTCGGGCTGATGCGCCGCTTGTCCCGGATATAGGCCGCCACCCTTTCCCCCTCGGGCTGGGCCAGCATGGCACGATAGAACCGGGCGGCCTGCTTGTTCAGCTCCAGGATGCGCCGGCGCTCCTCCTGCCAGCTCTGATCGCTCCTGCCCTCCTCGGGCACGGTCATCCCCTCCCGCTGGGCTAGCTTTTGCACCGCCTCTGGGAAGGTGAGACTCTCCATCTCCATCAGGAAGCGGTAAGCGCCACCCCCCTTTCCGCAGCCGAAACAGTGGAAGATCTGCCGGGACTCGTTGACAGAGAAAGACGGGGTCTTTTCATGGTGGAAGGGGCACAGGCCCCAGTAGTTGCTCCCCCTCTTGGTCAGGGGAACATAGGCGGACACCACGTCCACAATGTTGACCCGGCTGCTCAGCTCGTCTAGGAACCGCTCCGGTATGGCCATATGCTCACCCCCCAGATGATAGCCAAATTCTGATCTTTTTATGACCCTCCCGCCCCGAATGGGCAGGGCGCTTGGAGGTTACACTCCCAAACCCACTCAGGTTTCAGCCTGAGTGCCGAGTTCCTTTCTGAGCAATCAGAAAGGAATCAAAGAATTGCCGGGGATTGGGCGCGCAGTGACGTCAAGCGTCTGCCCCCGGACCCCCTGGACATTATTTCACGATCCATCTTCTGGGGATAAACAGGTTTTCAAAGGTCTCCACAGCGTAACTGTCCGTCATACCGGCGATGTAGTCCACCACCGCCCGCTGCGCCCCCTCCCGCACCAGGATGTCCTGGTACTCCGGGGGCAGCTTGTCCGTGTGCTTGGTATAGTAATCGAAAAGCAGACAGATCATATCCTCCGCCTTGCCCTCCTCCCCCTTGGCCAGGGGATTGAAGTACACCGACTGGAACATGAACTGCTTCAGCTCCACCATGGCCTTGGCAACGGGCTCAGACTGGCGGATCACGTCCCCCTCCTGGCTGTTTTCGATCACATCCATGGTCAATGTCTCAATCCGCTCTCCGTGGGTAAACCCCAGAATCTCCAAAATATGTACCGGGATGTCGGTGGGGTAGATGATACCCCCCCGTATGGCGTCGTCGATGTCGTGGTTGATGTAGGCGATCTTGTCGGCAAGCCGGACCAGCTGTCCCTCCAAGGTCTCGGCCAAATCTCCCGCCGTGTGGCACAGGATACCCCGGCGCACCTCGTAGCACAGGTTGAGCCCCTCACCGTCCTTCTCCAGCCGGTCCACCACCCGCAGAGACTGCTGGTAGTGGCGAAAGCCCCCTTCCACCACCCGGCTCAAGGCCCGCTCCCCGGCGTGGCCGAAGGGGGTGTGCCCCAGGTCATGGCCCAGGGCGGCGGCCTCGGTGAGGTCTTCGTTGAGTCCCAGGCCCCTTGCCATGGTGCGGGCAATGCGGGACACCTCCAAGGTGTGGGTCATGCGGGTGCGGTAGTGGTCCCCCTCGGGCTGGAGAAACACCTGAGTTTTATGCTTCAGCCTGCGGAAGGCCTTGCTGTGCACCACCCGGTCCACATCCCGCTGGAAGCAGGTGCGCATGGGGCAGGGCGGAATGTCCACCAGCCGCCCCCGGCTCTGGCTGGACAGGCAGGCCCGCGAAGACAGAACCTGCCGTTCCAGCTCCTCAGTGCGCTCACGCAGATTCATGACAGCGCCCCCCTTTTCATGGTTTTCTTTCGATATAGTATACTTTTTTCAGTCGCCAAAACCCTTCTTTTCTCCGGAGCTTTTTTCGAAACTTTTCACTTTTGTCGCTTTTACCATCATAAACGGGACAAGTCCCCCATATATCTGTACGGAATCCACCAAGGAGGGGCTTACCGTGAACGTCACCATCTTTCTCATCCGTCTCCTGGTCCTGGCCGTCATCTTCGTCAATGGCTGGACGGACGCTCCTAACGCCATCGCCACCGCAGTGGGCTCGGGGGCCATGGGGTTTCGGCGGGCGGCGGCCCTGGCCGCCGTGTGCAACTTTGCCGGGGCCGCCCTAGCCTGCCTGCTCTTCCCCGCAGTGGCCGCCACCGTGAGCAGCCTGGTGACTTTTCCCCATCCTCAGGCCGCCCTCACTGCCCTGTGCGCCGCCATGCTGTCCATCGTGGCCTGGGCGGTGGCCGCTTGGCGTTTCGGTCTGCCCACCAGCGAGAGCCATGCCCTGCTGGCTGGTCTGTCCGGGGCGGCGCTGGCCCTGGGGGGCTCTGGCGCGGCCCTCAACGGGGCGGCCTGGGCCCGCACCCTGACCGGTCTGGCCCTATCCCTGCCCGCCGGGGCGCTGGCCGCCCGGACCTTCCGGGGCTGGCTGGACCGCCACACCTGCAACGCCATCGCCTGGCAGCGTCGGGCCGCCGGGGCCATGGCCCTGCTCCACGGGGTCCAGGACGGGCAGAAGTTCCTGGCGCTGATGCTCATGGCAGATGATCTGGGGGGCGCGGCCCCCTCTCCCGCCCTTCCTCTACTGATCCTGACCGCCTCCACGATGGCGGCGGGCACCGCCATGGGCGGCCGTCCCATTGTGGAGAAAGTGGGTTCCCAACTGGCTGTGCTGACCCCGAAAGAGGGGCTGGCTGCCGATGCGGGGGCGGGCCTTGTGCTGGCGGTAGGCGCTGCCCTAGGCCTGCCCCTGTCCACCACCCATGTGAAGGTGGCGGCGGTGTGCGGCGCAGGCCGTCAGCCAAATCTGCGCGCAGCGGGGCAGATCGCCGGCGCCTGGCTGCTCACCTTCCCCTGCTGCGGGGCTTTGTCCTTCGCTCTAACCCGGCTGATGCTGGCCGGATAGGGCGGCCGGGCCCGGCGTTTCTTCCCCTTTCACCCCATCCCGGCAAGACTCCCGCTCCCAGTTGGAGGAAGGATACCTCATTTCCACCTGCTTATACCATCCATTTCAGACTCGCCACCCCGCCCCCACGTTATGGACGGGGTGGCTTGCCTTGCTCCAGCTCCTTTCTTTTCTGTCCCTCCTGGGCCTCGCTTCCCTCATAGGCCTCCTTCAGCTTCTCCAGGGCTTTCTTCTCAATGCGGGATACATAGGACCTTGAGATGCCGCACAGAGCGGCGATCTCCCGCTGGGTCAGGGGCTGACGCCCGCCCAAGCCGTACCGCAGCCGGATGATGTGGGCCTCCCGGCGGGTCAGGCAGGTGTCAACACACCGGCTCACCCGCTGGCAGGAGTCCCGCAGGTCCAGCTCCTCCAGCATGTTGTCATCCACCTTGACCACATCGATGAGGGACAGGGAGTTGCCGTCCCCCTCCGCATCCAGGCTGTCGGACAGGGACAGCTCTCCCTGGGTCTTCCGCTTGGACCGGAAGTACATGAGGATCTCATTTTCGATGCACCGGGAAGCATAGGTGGCCAGCCTCACCTTCTTGCTCGGGTCAAAGGTGGACACCCCCTTGATCAGGCCGATGGTTCCGATGGAGATCAGGTCGTCCTGATCCCCGTCCTGGGTGTAGTACTTTTTGGACTGGTGAAGCAGAAGGAGTCATTTCCCCTGTCAAAAACGACCCCATAGGGGTCGCCAAATTTCAAATAGATATCCAGATGCACTTCTTCCCTGGTACTGCCCTTTTTGACTACAATGTGGTCCAGGATCGTGGTCACCAGGGCGGAATTGATCCCTTTTTGGAAGGAAAGTTCCTCCTCTAAAGCAGTCTTGATCTTTCCCATCTGCACTGCGGAAACCTGACTTTTTTCCTCCTCTGTCCGCAGCATCTCAAGCTGCCGTTCCAGCTCATGGAGCTGCTGATTAAAGCCGTCGTTGCGCTGTTTGAATTCCGATGTGGAAAGCGCGCCCTCGATGCTCATCTCCAGCAATCGTTCCTTTTTCGCGAGGATGAGGTCGGCCTCTGCCTCCACACGCTTGATATCCTGATGGTAGTCATGCTCATTGGGAACGGCCTGAATGACCTTCATCACAGCGTTCACAATGGCCGACTTATCCCGTGCCAGCTGATCGAAGATCCGTGCCATGATCTGATCCAGTTCGGCGGTCCGCATCTGAGGCGCGGAGCAGGCTGTCCTCCCCCGGTTCCGGTATACCCGGCACTGCCAGACCTCCTTCTCCCCTTTGGCGCTTTTCAGCACTTGCCGGTGGAAGCTGGTGCCATGTTCCTCACACACAATTTTACCGCTGTATGGGTAGCGGTTGTGGAATTCGGCGGCGCTCTGGTGGGCCATCATCTGGGCACTGCGCCGCTTGTACAGGGCGTTGGCCCGATCCCATAGTTCCTCCGATACGATGGCCGGGATGGACGGGTCTGGATACATCACCCACTCGCTCTCATCTAAAAAGATTTTCCGCTTGCTTCGGTAGTCCACCGTCTGGCTCTTGTTGGCACAGTACCATCCCTTGTATTTGGGGTTCTCTAAAATATGCCGGATGGTCAGCACATTAAAGGCGTTGCCCTTCCGGCTGGTGAAGCCCTCATCATAGAGCTGCTGGGAGATACGCCGGATGCCCATTTGCTCATTGGCGTAGAGGTGGAAAATGCGGCGCACCACCTTGGCCTCCGCCTCGTTGATGGTAAGGACGCAGTCCTTTTTGTAATAGCCCCACAGTTTATCGTTGCCAAGCACATGCCCGTTTTTGATGGCCTGCCGGAAGCCAAATTTCAGCCGCTCGGAGAGTTTCCGCACTTCATCCTGGGCGACCCCGGCCATGACCACCAGACGGAACTCACTGTCGCTGTCCAGGGTGTTGATGTTGTCGTTCTGAAACAGCACTCCCACATTGTGTTCCAGCAGTTCCTGGGTATACTGGATGCTGTCCAGGGTGGAACGGGAAAAGCGGGATATCTCCTTTGTGATGATGAAGTCGAACCGTCCTGCTTTGGCGTCGGCAATCATCCGTAGGAAACTATCCCGCTTTTTTGTGCTCGTCCCGCTGATTCCCTCATCAATATAACCTGGGACATAGGTCCATTGGGGCTTGGCCTGAATCAGCTCGGTGTAATACTGCACCTGGTTTTCCAGGCTGTTGAGCTGCTCATCCTTGTCCGTGGACACTCTGGCGTAAAAGGTCACCCGCAATGGAATGTCAAAGATTGACTTTCCGTTTCGCATTTCATTGCGGATCCTGAGAATATTCATGCGTACCCGCCTCCTTTGTCAAGCGCACAGGATACCACAACAGCTTTGGGAAATCCATAACGGAATGTACCAAATCCTCCGCCTTGGAATAGGTAAATTGTGATATAAGGCCGCGGGAAAACATGCACGCCAGCAAGGCGCTGATTACCTCTTTCTGTGTGTTCTCCAAATGACATCACCCCGTTTCGATGGTATGATCCAAAAGGGAAAAACATACCGGGCAGCAAGGTGGTCTGGGATGCCTCTGCGGATGGCCCATATCCCTTGTGCTGTTGCCCATGGAAGGCATGGAAAACTCACCGTGCATCGCCCCCTTTCCGCCTTGAGGGCGGTTTGGGAAACAGCGGAAGGGAAAGCGCAGAGGTGTCTTTGGCGTGAATGTGTACCTTCTGTTTTTGAAATTCGGCCAGCACCGGGAGGACTTCATCGAAATCCCGGCCAAGATGATGGAGGCTGGGCATCATCACCGCACCCACCCTTCCTTCACGGACAGCCGCCAGCATTTCCTGAACGCCGGGCCGCTCTATGGGCAGCAACTGCCTGCTGGAATCAGTGGAAACCCCGGCAATGACAAGGCCGTTTTGCCGGGCCGTATGTTTCATGGTCTCCACATTCAAATCTCTCAACTCTGTTTGCTCTGAATGTTTGGAACTGGCGTAGAGCCAGACTTTTTGCTCTATTGGCGTAGTGGCCGTTCGGAAATAAACGGCCACCTTCCTATTCTTGTCCATCTATGGCAACTCCTTTATGGCATAAAATAATCCGGGCCTTTCTTTGCCCGGATGAAATCCTCCACATCTTCTATTTTGGCTGTGATGCGGATCGGCGGCAGGGTTTCCAGCACAGCTTTATGGTATCGCTCTCCGGGGGCGGAACGGCGGTCCAGGATGCTGACCACGCAGGTGTCGGTTTCCGTGCGGATGGCACGGCCAAACCCCTGGCGGAGTTTTACCTGCATATCGGGTATCACCACAGTTTTCATGTAATCCTGCAGGGTGGGGTACTGCTCCCGTTCCGCTTCACTCAGTGGGTCCGGGACGGGGAAAGGCAGCCGCACAATGATTAGCGACGATACCATATCTCCGGGAAAGTCTACCCCCTCCCAGCAGGAACCAGCTGCGAACAACACAGCGTTTTGGGTCTGCTTGAAGCGATGGATGACATCCTGGGAATGCCGCCACACCTCCATCAGCGGGAAGGCCATCCGGCCCTTCACCTGGTTGTAGACAGCGCCCATGAGGGAATAAGAAGTAAACAGCACCAGCGTGTGGCCATGGGTGGCGTCCACTAACCTGCAGATCTGTTCTGCCAGACACTTGGCCTCCATTTCGCTGCCCATTGGCGTTTTCGGCAGGTCCCCCGGAATGTAGAGGATGCAGTTTTCCCGATAGTTGAAGGGAGACTCTGCTATGAAATCCTCCAGCCGCTGGGTTGAAGACAGCCCCATGCGCTGCCGGGTCCGGTGAAAGCTGCCCCCGGCCATGAGGGTGCCAGAGGTAAGAATGGCGTGAATGTTGTTGCGCCAGAGCGCACGATTCAGCTGTTCCGGCATCTGCCGGCTGGCAGCGCAGAGGCTGGGGCTGCCGGTCCTGTCGTATTGGATG
>DVKM01000046.1 GCA_018716015.1 Candidatus Enterenecus stercoripullorum
AAAATACTTGTCTGGAGACGGACCGGGAAGATAGGTAATGCCGACACGAACAGAGAGGTCTGGTCTGACCAGACCAGACCTCTTTCATATTCCTCAATAGCTCAGTTGGTAGAGCATGCGGCTGTTAACCGCAGGGTCGTTGGTTCGAGTCCAACTTGGGGAGCCATGATGAAGAAGGCTTGCCGTCACGGTGACGTGGCGGCAAACCTCTCTAAACTAGGAACCGAAAACCGGCGAT
Source organism: Candidatus Enterenecus stercoripullorum (assembly GCA_018716015.1). Lineage (GTDB taxonomy): Bacteria > Bacillota > Clostridia > Oscillospirales > Oscillospiraceae > Enterenecus > Enterenecus stercoripullorum. Next base: position 239 of record DVKM01000046.1, read on the forward strand.
ATGGGCCTTTAGCTCAGTTGGTCAGAGCAACCGGCTCATAACCGGTCGGGCCACGGTTCGAGTCCGTGAAGGCCCACCATACAGGGGTATAGCTCAGTTGGTAGAGCATCGGTCTCCAAAACCGAGTGCCGAGGGTTCGAATCCTTCTGCCCCTGCCATACAAAATACAGTGCCTTACTGTTTGCATAGAGATCGGAAATGGCGCGGTAGTTCAGTTGGTTAGAACGCCGGCCTGTCACGCCGGAGGTCGAGGGTTCAAGTCCCTTCCGCGTCGCCATTTTGCTGCTATAGCTCAGTAGGTAGAGCGCATCCTTGGTAAGGATGAGGTCGGCAGTTCGAATCTGCCTAGCAGCTCCAGTAGAACCCGTTGTCCCGCAAGGGATAGCGGGTTTTTTGCTTTTTCTGGAAGTCATGCAAATAGACAAAAAGAATTGAGGTAGGCCAAAAATGAGCCGGGGATTGCACTCTGGCCCGTTTTGCTGATACCGCAAAAGGAACGGGTGGTGCTTCCGGCTCGATTTTCGGTATGGGTGCAAAATCGCTCTTGCCGTGTCAGTGTCTCCTTTCTTGATGGCCTCAACAGCTTTGCGCTTCTTTTATTCTGGGGCGTTTCGAATTTCGGAAATATGCTTTTTGGAGATTTGACTTCTCCGGGCAGGACGGACTCCTTGAACCCGGGTGAAGCCATGTCTGCTTCATTCAGGGAATCAACAAAATGTTCAGCTCGTTTTACGGTTTGCTCACCAACACCAAATTCGTCAGCAATTTTTTTACCTCAATTCCACCAGGTGAGGTGGATCAAAGCTGTATGATACCACCTTTTAAGGAAATTTTTTCTTGATTTTGTGCGTTTGCTGTGTTATGCTATCAATGAAAGGGGTGAGAATAATATGTGGCTAGACGCAATACGGGACATGAAATCAAAAAGCGGCCTAACGACATCAGAAATTGCTTTGCATTCCGGGATTCCTGAACCAACATTGGAAAAACTATTTGCTGGAAAAGTGAAGGACCCAAAGCTTCCAACAATGCAGAAACTAGTTCGTTTCTTCGGGTACACTCTTGACAATTTAGATGACCAAACTCCGGGAACAAAAAAATCCCCCACACCAGCCGGAGCCAGTACGGGGGATATCTCTTTGGAAGCATCAAATGAACTTCTGGTCGCTCTCGGGTACATCAAGCCCGGCGAGCAGATTTCCGATAATGATCTTGCGTTTATCGCACACGTTATCGGCCTGCTCGACGCCTGGTTCGACAAGGGACTTAAGTGCGCATAAATGCGCCTGGGTTGCTTGCAGCTGTTTAGCAGTCGGTTGAACTTCTCATGATTGGTTTCCATATTGGCACCCCTTCCCTTGACCTGGACTTCTCTTTGCGTTGCATATTATAGAATAAGTGCCTATTTTTCCAAGTTGGAATGGTCGCCAAAGAATGACAACTATTTTTGTGACGAGAAGTCAATGAAAAGTTCGTTTTATAGTTTTATAGAATGTGAGAGATGTGATATTTATGGGTTTGAGAGATAGATAGCGTTTCTGCTGCCGGAGAACCCAGAGTGCGAGCCAAAGATAGTACTGACCAAAGATTTTGACAATGGAAGCGCCAGCATGATTGGCGTTACTATAGAAGTGAGAAAAATTATAGGAGGAAAAGAAAATGAAAAAGATTTTTGCGCTTTCCCTTGCGCTCTGCATGGCGCTGGCCTTGTGCGCCTGCTCTGGTGGCAGTGAGCCATCCCAGGGCCCAGTCACCAATGCTCCAGCCAGCGAGGACCCAGTCGAAAGCGAGACACCAGAGGAAAGTGAAGCCCCGGTTGAGAGTGAACCCACTGCGCAGAACGCCGCCGATGTCGGAGATTACCACGTTGAAATCAAGTCTGCCGCTCTTGCTGAGGACTATGAAGGGAACCCGGCCTTGATTGTCACCTATTCCTGGACTAACAACAGCGAGGACACCACAAGCGCTATGGTAGCTGTTTCCTGCTCTGCGTTCCAGGACGGAGTTTCCCTTGATACTGCTATCATTGCAAACTCTGATATATATGATTCTGATTCTTTTATGACTGAGGTTCGCCCCGGAACCACCATTGACGTGCAGGCCGCTTTTGTGCTCGGAAACACTGAATCCCCTGTTGAGGTAGAGGTGGGCGAGTGGCTGACATTTGACAGCGATCCCCCTATGGCCTACATGGAATTTGACCTTGCGTCTCTTGCGTAAATAAAAAAGGCCCGCCCACGGTGCGGACAAATCAGGGGCGGACGAGGGGTAGCATTCCACGATATGCTCCCTCTATGAGGGACAGTGAAGTAAAACACTGTCAATCATGGAGGGAGCATTGTTATGCCACAAAAACAAAAACTAAGTTTAAAAGAAAAGGCCGAGATTAGACAGGATTATCTCAAAGGAACGATCAGTATGCACATCAAGGGCGGTAAAAGAGGGTATGCCTCCGGAGATATTGCAGAAGATTTTAGGTCATGCAGACTATTCAACGACGGTAAATGTGTACAATCACATTGACACCATAGTTAAATCTATTGAGACCGTTGATGTTACTAGCGAGCAAACAATCGGAAGAATTAGAAGAAAAAGAAAAGCCCTAGAGCCGTTGTAACTCTAGGGCTTTTCTTGGTGGAGACTACAGAACTCGAATCTGTGACCTCTTGCGTGTGAAGCAAGCGCTCTACCGGCTGAGCTAAGCCTCCATGTTGGTGACCCGTACGGGACTCGAACCCGTGTTACCGCCGTGAAAGGGCGGTGTCTTAACCGCTTGACCAACGGGCCGGATTGCCCAGGGCGGGCGGAAGATGCGGAGCCCGAAGGGGCGGCCATTGCCGCCTCTTCGGGTGGTAGCGGCAATGTGATTCGAACACATGACACTACGGGTATGAACCGTATGCTCTAGCCAACTGAGCTATGCCGCCATGGGATGGGCCCGACAGGGCAAGAACTAGTATACCGCAAGGAAGGGGGTTTGTCAACAACTTTTTTCAAACAAAGTTGCCTACAAAGGCCCTCCGGCCCGGAATGCCCGGGCCGGAGGAATCCGTCAGCGCTTCATAGCGAGAACCTTGTGTACCGAGTCGATGATTCCGTCCGCGGTGAGACCGTAGGTAGCCAGCACCTGCTTGGCCGCGCCGGAGCGGCCGAACTGATCCTGTACGCCGTGGCGCGCCACAGGGACAGGGCAGTTGGCAGCCACGCACTCGCACACCGCAGAGCCAAGGCCCCCCAGGACGGTGGCCTCCTCGCTGGTGACGATGGCGCCGGTTTCCCGGGCGGCCTTCAAAACGATTTCCTCATCCAGGGGTTTGATGGTGGCCATGTCGATCACCCGCACGCTTATGCCCTGGGCCTTCAGCGTGTCGGAGGCCTTAACCGCCTCCTGCACCATCATGCCGGTGGCAATGACGGTGACGTCGCCGCCCTCCCGCAGCTGGAAGCCGCGGCCCAGCTCGAACCGGTATCCGGGAATTTCGTCGGTGACGGACTCCACGGCCAGCCGGCCCAGGCGCATGTAGGCGGGGCCCTCATAGTCCAGCAGGGCTTTGGTGGCCAGGCGCATGGCGGGCCCGTCGCAGGGGGAGACCACCAGCATGCCGGGAATGGCGCGCATGATGGCGTAGTCCTCCAGACACTGATGGGTGGCGCCGTCCTCCCCCACAGATAGGCCGCCGTGGGAGCCGATGACCTTCACATTCAGCCTGGGATAGGCAATGGAATTGCGTACCTGCTCCCAGGCCCGGCCGGTAGCGAACATGGCGAAGGAGTGGATAAACGGCTGCTTACCGCAGGTAGCGAGCCCGGCGGCGATACCGGCCATGTTGGCCTCGGCGATGCCGATGTTGAAAAAACGATCTGGGTACACATCGGCGAACTTCTTGCTCATGGTGGAGCCGGACAGGTCCGCGTCCAGCACCACAACGTCGGGGTAATCCTTGGCCAGCGCGGCCAAGGTCTCGCCGTAGGCGGCGCGGGTGGCAATGGTCTCAGACATGTCAGTTCTCCTCCTTATCATCGCACAGGACGGCCAGGACGGGAGCCAGCTCCGCCTGGGGGTCCCGGCCGGCCTGGCTGGCCAGCTGAGTGATCTGCCCGGTCAGTTCTGCCCTGCCCTGGTGATACTGCTGGGCGTTGGGCGCTTTGCCGTGCCAGCCGGCGCTGTTCTCCATGTAGGACACGCCCTTACCCTTGACGGTGCGGGCCAGGATGACGCAGGGCTTGCCGCAGACGGACTGGGCCTGGGCGTAGGCGTCCTCGATGGCGGCGTAGTCATGGCCGTCGCAGAGGATGACGTGCCAGCCGAAGGCGGCCCACTTCTGGTCCAGGGGCTCAGAGGGCATGACGTCGGCGGTGCGCCCGTCAATTTGCAGGCCGTTGACGTCCACAATGGCGCACAGGTTGTCCAGCTGGAATTTGGCCGCGGACATAGCGGCCTCCCACACCTGGCCTTCCTCAACCTCTCCATCCCCCAGCATGGTGTACACCCGGTAATCCCTGCCGTCCACCTTGCCCGCCAGGGCCATGCCCACGGCGGCGGAGATGCCCTGCCCCAGGCTGCCGGTGGACATGTCCACCCCTTTGACGTGGTGCATTTCCGCGTGGCCGGACATCTGGCCGCTGACAGAGCGGAACTGGTGCAGGTCCTTCAGGGGGAAGTAGCCCCGCAGGGCCAGGGTGGGATAGAGGGCGGGGGTGCAGTGGCCCTTGCTGAGCACGAAGCGGTCCCGGCCGGGATCCTGGGGATTTTTCGGGTCAATCCGCATCACGTTCTGGTAGAGGGCGGTGAGCAGATCCATGGCGGAGAAGGAGCCGCCGGGGTGGCCGGAGGCGGCGCGGTACACCATGTCCAGGCCCAACAGCCGCGCCTTGGCGGCGGTGAGAGCCAATTCCTGGTGGGTCATGGGGATCATTCCTTTCTCTTTAGTAGGCGAAATGGGTGGAGCGGTAGTACTCCAGATAAGAAAACCGCTGGGCCAGGGCCTGGTCCTCCTGGGATAACTGACTGGCCAGTGTTCCATCGTCAGTGAGATAGAGGCCGCTGGTGTGGACCACAGGCAGGGCTTGCCAGCAGTCGTAGACCGCCTGCATGTAGGCGTCCCCCGCCCAGCCGCACTGCTGGAAGAGCACGCTCATCAGAAAACAGGGGGAGATGTCCGGCCCTTCCCCTACAAAGTCGTTGCCCAGCGCCTCCTTGGCCGCGTGGTTGGCCCAGATGAGGTAGGGGGTGGACCAGTAGTTGTAAAAGCTCTCCTTACTGGTCAGAGACAGGTCGATGCCCAGGGCCTCGTATACCGAATTGCTGTTGCCCAGCCAGGGCTTGTGGTCGCCGAAGATGACCAGCACCACCGGCTCCTCGTAGTCCCGCAGGGCGTCCGCCAGCTCTAGCAGATGGGCCGAGGTGTTCTGTACGCTGCCTAGGTAGTTGGCCAGGATGGTGCGGTCAGCGCGCTCCAGATCCTCATTGCCGATCAACTCGTCCACATCTCCCCAGGAGCAGACCTGGTCGTCATAGGGGCCGTGGCCCTGATAGGACACAGAGAAGGAAAACAGGGGCGCGTCCGACTCCATCTGCTCCAGAATGGAAGCGGTCAGTACCGGGAAGAAAACGCCGTCGTCCGCCACCGCCCCGCCGGTGAGCTGGGCATAGTAGGTCTCCAGGAAGCGGTACGAGTCAAACCCCAGGTAGGAATTGACGTTGCTGCGGTTGTAGAACCATTGGTTGCTGGGGTGGTCGCCGGAAGTCTGGTAGCCCTGGCTTTTGAGGTACCACACATAGGAGGAGGTATTGGAGCGGAAGTTGAACTGGCCGGAGGAAAGCCCGGTGAGAAAGGCCCGCTCGGTATCGATGGTGCCCCCGGCGAAGATGTTGGTGAGCAGGGCGCCGGTGTAACTCTCTGCCTGAAGTTGGTGAAACTCGGCATAGACATCCTGCCGGAACTCGATCTGGCCGAAGACGGACAGGTCGGAAAAGGACTCCAGCATGACGCCCACGATGTTCACCTGTTTTCCCTCCGGGATATCGGCGTTTTGATACTGCTCCAGCATTTGGGCGGCCTCCCGCTGGGAATAGCCGTCCGGGGGATTGGGCAGCGCGTCCTTCACGCTGTGCAGGAAGGGATAGAGCAGCCCGTGGGAGAGATACTGCTGGGTGGCCGCCCACTGCTGGAGGTGGTCCAGCTGGGCGGTGTCGCTGTAGATCCGGTCGCTGGCATAGGCGGGAATGAGCGCCGCGCCGATGACAAGGGGGGCCAGCGCGCCGGCCAGCCGTCCCTTCCACCGGGGCCTGCCCCGCACCAGAAGGGCAAGAAATCCCACGCTGGCCGTGGCCAATGCCAGGGCGCAGGCCATCTTGGTATTGAGAAACAGCTGGTAACGGCCGGCCATCTGCCCTGCCTCCCCCAGGACGAGCAGATCGGAGGCCACCACCGGGTCATCCCGAAAGGCCAGCTTGTAGTAGTTGCCGATGGACAGGGCCAGCACGGGCAGGGCGGTGATCAGCTGGGCCAGCCAGGGCCGTCCCAGCAGCCCGTAGAGTAGGGTGGAGAGCAGCATGGGGGGCAGCAGGTTCAATGCCAGCAGCGCAGGGCTGGAGAAGTAGTCCCGAAAGACATTCCAGCCGTAATTGGCCGGGGCCAGGACCAGGGAGATTAGCCCCAGGCCGAGGGCGGCCAGCAGCACCATCCCCCAGTTCCAGGCCCAGAACGCCGCCCGTCTGCCTCGGGACAGCTCTGGGGCGGGGCGGAGCTGGAACAGGAAGCACCGGAAGATGCGTCTCATGATGTCTTAGTAGTCCAGCTTTTCATCCAGCCAGGCCTTCAGATGGTCGATGGGAACCCGCACCTGCTCCATGGTGTCCCGGTCCCGGATGGTGACGGCGTGGTCCGCTTCCTCGGTGTCGGAGCCCACGGTCTGGAAGTCCACGGTGATGCAGTAGGGGGTGCCGATCTCGTCCTGGCGGCGGTAGCGCTTGCCAATGGACCCCGCGTCGTCGTAGTCCACCATGAAATGCTTGCTCAGCTGGGCCTGGAGCTGGCGGGCCTTGTCCCCCAGCTTCTTGGACAGGGGGAGCACCGCCACCTTGTAGGGGGCCAGGGCGGGATGGAGGCGCAGCACGGTGCGCAGGTCGTTTTTGTCCGCGTCCACAACCTCCTCGTCGTAGGCGTCCACCAGGAAGGCCAGGGTCACCCGGTCCGCCCCCAGGGAAGGCTCGATGACGTAGGGGATATAATGTTCGCTTTTCTCCTGATCGTAATAGGTCATATCCTTGCCGGAGGTATTCTGGTGGGCGGTGAGATCAAAGTTGGTCCGGCTGGCCACCCCCCACAGCTCGCCCCACCCGAAGGGGAAGACAAACTCGAAGTCGGTGGTAGCGTTGGAGTAGTGGCTGAGCTCCTCCGGGTCATGGTCCCGGAGCCGCAGGTTCTCGTCCTTCATCCCCAGGCCAAGCAGCCACTGGCGGCAGAAGTCCTTCCAGTAGGCAAACCAATCCAGCTCGGTGCCCGGCTGGCAGAAGAACTCCAGCTCCATCTGCTCAAACTCCCGGGTGCGGAAGGTGAAGTTGCCCGGGGTGATCTCGTTGCGGAAGGATTTTCCAATCTGGCACACCCCGAAGGGCAGCTTGCGCCGGGTGGTGCGCTGGACGTTCTGAAAGTTGACGAAGATGCCCTGGGCGGTCTCGGGGCGCAGGTACACAGTGTTCTTGGCGTCCTCGGTGACCCCCTGGAAGGTCTTGAACATCAGGTTGAACTGGCGGATGTCCGTCCAGTTGTGCTTGCCGCAGGTGGGACAGGGGATGTTGTGCTCCTCCACGAAGTTTTTCATCTCAGCCTGGCTCATGGCGTCCACGCTGTGGCCCAGGTCAAAGCCGTTCTCCTGGCACCAGTCCTCGATGACCTTGTCGGCCCGGAAGCGCTCGTGGCATTCCTTGCAGTCCATCAGGGGATCGGAAAAGCCCCCCACATGGCCGGAGGCCACCCACACCTGGGGATTCATGAGGATGGCGGCGTCCAGCCCCACGTTGTAGGGGTTTTCCTGGACGAACTTCTTCCACCAGGCCTTTTTCACATTGTTCTTCAGCTCCACACCTAGGGGCCCGTAGTCCCAGGTGTTGGCAAGGCCGCCGTAAATCTCGCTGCCGGCGAAGATGAAGCCCCGGCCCTTGCACAGGTTGACGATCTTCTCCATGGTTTTTTCGGTGTTTTTCATTTCGGAACAGTCCTTTCCACTTGGTTTGGCCCAGGTAGAAAAACGCCCCGAGCCAGTTTGGCTCAGGGCGAATCATAAAATCCGCGGTTCCACCTGAATTCGCATCTGGCGGATGCGCACTCATCTCCCCGTATAACGGCGGGGTGGTCCGGCGGGCCATTTCCTGCCCGCGGCTCCCGGGCGCCCTTCGCCGCCGTCCGGGGAAGCCTTGCACCAGCCGGCTCCTCTCTGTGCCCGGGCGGCCGGGTACTCCTCCCGGTCCGTGCCTTTGAATGAGAGCATTTTATCACCAAATACAGGGCCCGTCAATGGGCAAAAGTGCTTGAAAACGGCTTTGGTTGCCGGAAAGGACAGCGGGTTCGGGCAGAAATGGGGCCGAAGCGCCCCGAAAACAGAAGGAACGGCGGAGGCGCGCAGAGGAGGAGGAGAGGGTGGAGATTTTCTCATTCCCTTTTTCAAAGGTTTATGGTATACTAGAAAGCAATCAAAATCTTGGGAGGGACAGCCATGCAAAACCGAGTCACCGTTACCATCCGGGGTCAGCAGTACATCCTGCTTGCCGCCGAAAGCCAGGAGTATGTAGAGCGGGTGGCCGCCTATGTGGACGAAAAGCTGGCCCAGACTGCCGCCGCCAGCAACATGGCCATGGTGGATTGCGCCGTACTCACCGCACTGAACATCGCCGACGAGCGGTTCAAGGAGCAGGAGGCGGCGGAGAACCTGCGCCGTCAGATTAAGGACCTGTTGGAGGAGTCGGCCAAACAGAAGCTGGAGCTGAGCGAGTGCAAGCGGGAGATCTTCAAGCTGCAGCAGAAGAAATAAGAAGCGCTGAGCCGTTGTGAGCAGCCCGGATGGACTGGAGCGAGGGCGAGCGGAGGGCCACAGGGCAGCCCGGAGACCAGCCCGAGACGGAGGGAAGCCGGGTGTTGCGAGCAGGCGAAGCATGACAACATAAGAAGCGCTGAGCCGTGGCGAGCCGCCCGGATCGCCCAATATAAAATATATACACACCCAGGAAGGAAGCAGAGCGTACATGGAGATACTGGCCCCAGCGGGAAGCCCCCAGGCAGTGCGCGCGGCGGTATGCGCCGGCGCCGACGCAATTTATCTGGGATTTGGCAGTTTCAACGCCCGGCGCAACGCGAAAAATTTCACACAGGAAGAGCTTGCCCAGGCGGTCGCCTACTGCCACCTGCGGGGGGTGCGGCTGTACCTCACTCTGAACACCCTGGTCTCCGACCGGGAGATGGAGCAGGCTGCCCAGAATGCCGTGCTTGCCTCGGAGATGGGGATGGACGCGGTGCTGGTGCAGGATCTGGGCATGGTCCGGGTGCTGCGCCAGGTGGCCCCCGACCTGCCGGTCCACGCCTCCACCCAGATGTCCATCCACAGCCTGGACGGGGTAAAGGAGGCGGCGGATCTGGGCATCAGCCGGGTGGTGGCGGCCCGGGAGCTGTCCCGGGCCGACCTTTCCTATCTCTGCGCCCATTCCCCCATTGAGATCGAGACCTTTGTCCACGGGGCTTTGTGCATGTGCCATTCCGGCCAGTGCTTTATGTCCAGCGTCATCGGTGGCCGCAGCGGAAACCGGGGCCTGTGCGCCCAGACCTGCCGTCTGCCCTACGGCTGGGGGGACGGGGTGGCGGACGGCCATCCCCTATCCCTGAAGGACATGTCCCTGGCCGGCCATCTGCGGGAGCTGGAGCAGATGGGGGTGGCCAGCGCCAAGATCGAAGGGCGCATGAAGCGGCCGGAATATGTGTATGTGGTGACCAAGGTTTACGCCGACGCGCTGCGGCAGGGCCGGGAACCCACCGGGGAGGAGCTGCGGCAGCTGAGGGCCGCCTTTTCCCGCCAGGGCTTTACAGACGGATATTTTACCGGCCAAACAGGTCCCGAGATGTTCGGGGTGAGGGAGAAGGAGCCGGAGCCCAGGGAGCTGTTTGCCCAGGCCCGCGGGGCCTATGAAAACAGGGAGGGGCCCGGCGTCCCGGTGAAGTTTTATGCCATGATCCGCCCCGGAGAGCCGGTCCAGGTGGGGGTGGAGGACGGCCAGGGCCGGGTGGCCACTGCCGCCGGCCCCCTGCCGGAGGTGGCCCGCACCCGGGCGGTGACGGAGCAGGACGTGGAGAGTCAGCTGAGCAAGACCGGTGGCACCCCCTACCGCTGCGAAGGGGTGCGTAGCCTGGTGTCCGACGGCCTGGCGGTCCCCCTGTCCGTCCTCAACGGCCTGCGCCGCCAGGTGCTGGAGGATTTATCCCGGCAGCGCACCGCCCTGCCGGAGCGCCGCCATGCGCCCTATAAAGTGGGCGCCCGGTATGGAAACGGCAGGCAGGAGCCCAAAATAAACCTGGCCCTGCGCCGGGCGGACCAGATCAGCTTTGAACTGCTGAAGCAGAAGCCCGATCTCATTTACCTGCCGGTGGAGGAGATCGCAGACCATCCCCAGCAGGTACAGGAGGTCCTGCGCCGGGACATTCCCGTGGCGGCGGCGCTGCCCCGGGTTTGCTTTGACCGGGAGCTGGGGGAACTGGAGGAGCTGTTGGGAAGGTGCCGGGAGCTGGGGATCACCCAGGCCCTGGTGGGCAATTTGGGCCTGGTGGGTCCGGCCCTGCGGGCGGGGATGACCCTGCGGGGGGACTTCGGCCTGCAGGTGTTCAACAGCCAGGCGGTCAAGGAGTATAAGCGTATGGGCTTTGCCTCCCTCACCGCCTCCTTCGAGCTGAAGCTGGCCCAGATCCGGGATCTGTCCAAGGCAGTGGACACCGAGATCATCGCCTACGGCCGGCTGCCCCTGATGATTACGGAAAACTGCATCATCAAAAACCAGTTCGGCAAGTGCGTGTGTTCCAATGTGAACCACCTCACAGACCGGAAGGGGGTACAGTTCCCGGTGCTGCGGGCCTTCGGCTGCCGCAACGAGATCTTCAACGCCAACAAGCTGTTTCTGGCGGACAAGGCTCAGGACTACCGCCGGGCGGGGCTGTGGGCCATCCGGCTGAACTTCACCACGGAGAACGCCCTGGAGTGCGCCCGGGTGCTGGAGCGGTATCGGGGCGAGGGCAGCTATATTCCCAACAGCTACACCCGGGGGCTTTACTACCGGGATGTGGAGTAGACCAACGAACAACAAGGAGGAACGTCCTGTGGATATTATTTTGGCGTCCCAGTCCCCCCGGCGCAAGGAGCTGATGGGGCAGATCGGGCTGAAGTTCAAGGTGGTCTCCCCCAACGTGGACGAGCACGTGGAGGGCAACCCCTCCCCCGCCCAGATGGTGGAGGAGCTGAGTCTGCGCAAGGCCCGGGCGGTGGCCCGGCAGACGGACGAGGATGAGCTGATCATCGCCGCCGACACGGTGGTGGCCCTGGAGGGCACGGTGCTGGGCAAGCCGGAGACGGAGCGGGACGCCTTCTCCATGCTGTCCGCCCTGTCGGGCAACCGCCACTATGTGTACACCGGAGTCACCGTCATCCAGGGCGGCCGGACCGTGACGGAGCACGAGGTGACCACCGTCACCTTCCGGGAGCTGGAGCCGGACGAGATCACCCACTACATCGCCACCGGAGAACCCATGGACAAAGCGGGGGCCTACGGCATCCAGGGCCTGGGCGCGCTGCTGGTGTCCGGCATCGACGGGGACTATTTCAACGTAATGGGCCTGCCAATCTACCGGCTGGGCCGGATGCTGGCGGGGTTTGGGGTGGATCTTCTGGCCCTGGCCGCCCACTGAGGCGTGCAAGGAGGCGGCATGAAGCGCTTTTTTCGAGACAATGGGCTGCTGCTGGTACTCATCGCGGTGCTGCTGGCGGCGGTGCTGGCGGTGGGTTCCGCCATTCTGGGGGCCAACCCTTTGACCAATTTCATGGAGATTGTCTCCACCCCCTTTCGGGCTATTTCCTCGGCGGTGGCGGGCTGGACCCAGGAGCAGTACGACCGAACGTTCCAGTATGACGCGCTGGAGCAGACCAACGAGGAGCTGCGCCGGCGCATCGCCGCGCTGGAGGAGCTGGAGCGGGAGTACCAGGACGCCGTCCGGGAGAAGGAGCGACTGGAGGATTTGCTTGGCCTGGCCGAGCAGCGGCCGGAGCTGACGTACGAGGACGCGGAGGTCACTCGCAGGACCTCGGACAACTGGCAGTCCAACCTGACCATCAACAAGGGTACGGGGGACGATGTGGCGCTGAACGACTGCGTCATCGACCAGTACGGCAACCTGGTGGGGGTGGTCACCGAAGCGGGGGGCAACTGGGCCCTGGTGTCCACCGTGCTGGACCCTGACGTGGAGATGGGGGGCCGGGTGGCCCGCACCGATGACAACGCGGTTTTGGAGGGGGACTTCACCCTGATGCTGGAGGGACGGCTCAAACTGTCCTACCTGCCAGAGGATACCCAGTTGGTGTCCGGCGACCAGGTGGTCACCTCGGGGCTGGGCGGGGTATATCCGGAAGGGCTGGTGGTGGGCAGCGTCACCGGGCTGTTCACCGAGGCCGACGGGGTGAGCCGGTACGCCCAGGTGGAGCCCGCTGCCGATCTGGACAGCGTGCGCTATGTATATGTGATTACCGATTTCGGCGCGTCGGGGTGACCTGCGCGCCGCGATCTTTCCAAAGAGAGAAGACGGAGGATTGCCCTATGGCTGAACTGACCCCCATGATGCGCCAGTACCTGAAAATGAAGCAGGAGAATCCGGGCTGCCTGCTCTTTTTCCGGCTGGGCGACTTTTATGAGATGTTCCACGAGGACGCCAAGATCGGCGCCGAGGAGCTGGGCCTCACCCTCACCACCCGGGACCGGAACAAGCCGGAGGAGGAACGGGTGCCTATGTGCGGCGTGCCCTACCACTCCGCCCAGAGCTACATCGCCCGGCTGATCAAGCGGGGGTACAAGGTAGCCATCTGCGAGCAGATGGAGGACCCGGCCACCGCCAAGGGGCTGGTGGAGCGGGACATTGTCCGCATCGTCACCCCGGGCACCGCCATGGATGACGTGATGCTGGACGAGAGCCGCAACAACTTTATCTGCGCGGTGTACCACGACGGGGAGGACTATGCCCTGGCCCGGTGCGATCTGTCCACGGGGCAGTTTGCCGCCTGCGCCTTCCAGGGGGAGGGCGCCCAGACCAGGCTGCTCAACCAGCTGTCCGCCTGGCTGCCCAGCGAGGCCATCCTGTCCCCGGGCGCCGTGGCCAAGGAGGAGGTGACCGCCTTCCTCCGTGACCGGCTGGACTGCCTGTGCCAGCCTGGCCAGGACGGCCCATTCCGGCCGGAAGGGGCCAGAAAGGCGCTGATTGCCTGCGGGCTGTGGCGGGAGGAGGATCCACTCCCCCCCGAGGGAGGCCGGAGATTGCTGGGCTTCCAGGCGGCGGGGGCACTGGCCGATTACCTGGCCCAGACCCAGAAGACGGATCTGAGCCACCTGGGGCCCCTGGTACTGGAGGAGGAGCCGGAGGGACAGTACATGGAGCTGGACCTCACCGCCCGGCGGAACCTGGAGCTCACCGAGACCCTCCGGGGCAAGGAGAAAAAGGGCTCCCTGCTGTGGGTGCTGGACCGCACCCGGACAGCCATGGGCCACCGGATGATCCGGGCCTGGATTGAGCGGCCCCTGCGCTCCCCCGGGGATATTGCCCGGCGGCAGGACGCGGTGGGCGTGATGGTGGACCACACCGTGGCCCGGGAGGAGCTGGCCCTCACCCTGCGCCAGGTGCCCGACCTGGAGCGGCTCATCGGCAAGGTGGTGTACGGCAGCGCCAACGCCCGGGATATGAAGCAGCTGGCCCAGGGGCTAGGGGTGCTGCCCGGCCTGCTGGCCAAGATGGAGGGGCTGTCGGGGCGGATGCTGGCCGAGGTGACGGACAGCCTGGGCGGACTGGAACCGCTGCAGGGCCTCATCGACGGGGCGATTCTGGACGAGGACGCGGACCATAAGCTCCCCTTCACCATCCGGGAGGGGGGCTTCATCCGGCCGGGCTACAATGAAGAAGTGGACCGGCTGCGGGACCTCATCGACCACGGGGCGGACCGGGTCATGGCAATCGAGGGCCGGGAGCGGGAGCGCACCGGCATCAAGAACCTGAAGGTGGGCTACAATAAAGTATTCGGGTATTACATCGAGGTGTCCAAGTCTAACTATGACCTGGTGCCCCAGGACTACATCCGCAAGCAGACCCTGAGCAACTGCGAGCGGTTTATCACCCAGGAGCTGAAGGACCTGGAGCACGACATCCTGTCGGCCCAGACCCGGATCACCGCCCTAGAATACCAGTTGTTCTGCGATTTGCGCCAGACCGCGGCCGACCAGGTGCGGCAGGTGCAGCGGGCGGCCGCCGGGGTAGGGCGGCTGGATGTGCTCCTCTCCTTTGCCGCCGTGGCGGTGGACAATGACTACTGCCGGCCCCAGGTGGACGCAAGCGGCATCATCCAGATCCGGGAGGGCCGCCACCCGGTGGTGGAAAAGATGCTGAAAAACAGCCTCTTTGTCCCTAACGACACGGACATGGACGGCGGGGATAACCGGCTGGCCATCATCACGGGACCCAATATGGCGGGTAAATCCACTTATATGCGCCAGGTTGCCCTCATCGTACTCATGGCCCAGATGGGCTCCTTTGTGCCCGCCCGCTCCGCCCGCATCGGGACGGTAGACCGGGTGTTCACCCGCATCGGCGCTTCAGACGACCTGGGAGCGGGTCAGTCCACCTTCATGGTGGAGATGACCGAGGTGGCCCAGATGCTCCGGGAGGCCACGGCGGACAGCCTGCTCATCCTGGACGAGATCGGGCGGGGCACCTCCACTTACGACGGCATGTCCATCGCCCGGGCGGTGCTGGAGTTCTGCGCGGACAAGAAGCGGCTGGGGGCTAAAACCCTGTTCGCCACCCATTACCACGAGCTGACGGCGGTGGAACAGGAGATCCAGGGGGTGAAGAACTACCACATCGCCGCCAAGAAGCGCAAGGACGACGTGGTATTCCTGCGCAAGATCGTTCCCGGCGGGGCGGATCAGAGCTACGGCATTGAGGTGGCCAAGCTGGCCGGGGTTCCAAACCGGGTGATCGACCGGGCCCGAGAGATTCTGGCCCAACTGGAAGCCCAGGGCGGGGTTGACTCCCAGTCCCGGGCGGAGGAGTGCCAGGAGGACCAGCTGTCCCTGGGGGATATGGCGGGGGCGGCAGTGTTGGATATCCTGCGCAAGACCGCGGTGGAGACCCTGACGCCCATCGAGGCGCTGAACCTGCTGTATCAGTTAAAGCAGAAGCTGGAGTGAGCGCATGCTGTATGTTCCGGATAAATACGCGCTGGAAAGCCAGAATAAAATATTTCAAATAGCGATCGAGTGAAATCGAAATCACCCCGCAGGATGGCCTTGCAGCCATCCTGCGGGGTGATTTTACTTGCCCACACAGAAGCGCTCGAAGATGCGGGCGGTGACGTCCTCTCGCACCACCCGGCCGGTGAGCTCGCCCAGGGCGGTGAGGGCCTGCTCCACATCGGAGAGCACCGCGTCGGGGGGCATGCCGTCCCGGAGGGCCTGGGCCGCCCGGGACACCGCCTGCCGGGCCCGATGGGCGGCCTGGACCTGCCGGGCGTTGGTGAGCAGGGCGCCGGGGCGGGCGCCTGGGTCGTCGGGGAAGAGATTTTCCATGGCCAGCTCCAGCTGGTCCACCCCGTCCCCGGTGAGGGCGGACAGGCGGACCACCGGCACCTGGACGGGCAGCTGGGGCAGCTCGGCCTCCTCCTGGCCGGGCAGGTCGTCCTTATTCAGGATGACCACGCACCGGGGGGCGCTCAGACCCAAGGCCAGCACCTCCCGGTCCTCCTGGGTTAGGGAGCGGCTGCCGTCCAGCACTACCAGCACCAACTCCGCCTGCTCCACGGCGGCCCGGCTGCGCTCCACCCCCAGCCGCTCCACCTGGTCGTCCGCTTCCCGCAGGCCGGCGGTGTCAATGAGCCGCAGCAGCACACCCCCCAAATTCAGCCGCTCTTCCACCGTGTCCCGGGTGGTGCCGGCGATGGGGGTGACAATGGCCCGGTCATAGCCCAGCAGGGAATTGAATAGGGTGGACTTGCCCGCGTTGGGCCGGCCGATGATGGCGCAGGGGACGCCCTCCATGAGGGCCCGGCCCCGGCGGTAGCTGCCCGCCAGGCGGTCCAGCTTGTCCCCGGCGGCGGTGAGGGCGGCGGAGATCTCGGCGGCCTGAAAGGGCTGGATGTCCTCGTCGGGATAGTCCAGCACCGCGTGAAAGTGGGCCATCAGGTCGGTGAGGGACTGGTAGATCTCCTCAATGGCCCCGGCCAAAGCGCCCCCCAGCTGCCCGGCGGCCTGCCGCACGGCGGCGGGGGACTCGGCGTGGATGAGGTCGGCGATGGCCTCGGTGCGGGTCAGGTCCAACTTGCCGGCCAGAAAGGCCCGGCGGGTGAACTCTCCCGCCTGGGCCTGGCGGGCCCCGACGGCAAACAGGGCCTCCAGCGCCAGCACCAGGGCGGCGGGGGAGCCGTGGCACTGCAGCTCGGCGGTATCCTCCCCGGTGTAGCTGTGGGGAGCGCGGGAGACGGTGGCCAGGCAGTAGTCCAGGACCTGCCCGTCCTGGTCCCGGAGAGCACCGTAGACCAGGGCGCGGTCGGGCCGGCCGGACATGGGGCCCCCGTGGGCGGGGGTGAACACCCGGTCCAGCACCGCCACGGACTCCGGCCCGGACAGGCGCAGGATGCCGATGGCGGAGGGGGCCAGGGCGGTGGCGATGGCGGCAATGGTATCGTTCATAGGGAATCACCTCAAGAAAAGTGCCTTAAAACTTGCCGCGGGGCAGTTTATCTTGACAGGATACCACACCCCGGCGATTTTGGCAACCGGGAAAATAGGGCGGTTGCGCAGGGGAAACAGGTGTGATAAAATAAGAAAAATCCCATTGGAGGTGTGAGCCATGGCAGAACTGAATATGGTTTCCTATAAGCTGCAAGATCTGCAGTTTTTCAACAAACTGGACAAGCCCGGCCAGGTGCAGCTGGAGAACAACTTCTCCTTTTCTGTGAGCTATACCCCGGACAACACCCGGTGTGTGGCCAAGCTCTATCAGTGCGTGAAGGACAAGAGCGACGGCCCGGACCACCGCTTCTTTGTGTCCGTGGATCTGGTAGGGGTGTTTTCCGTCACCGGCGGGCCCCTCACCGACGAGGACAAGCGGGATTTCCATGTACAGTGCTATCACCAGCTCTTCCCCTATGCAGAGGTGCTGGCCAAGCAGGTGTGCGCTGCCGGCGGCATGCCCAATTTTATGCTGCTGCGTCAGAAGATGAACCGGGACAACGTGACCGTCAACCGAAAGGACCAGGGCCCGGCCCAGCTGTAAAAACGTAAAATGCCCGTCCGCCAGGTGGCGGGCGGGCTTCACAATCGCCGCAGGCCGGCCGCAGCGGGGCCGCTGCCAGGCAGGAGAGCTGTGGGGCAGCCTGCAAGACCGTGCTGGGTCAGGCCTGGGAGTTGGCGGGGGATGGATCAGCTCTTCTCCTCAAAGGTGGCCCCGCAGGCGCGGCAGTGCACTGTGATGCGGCCCTTTCCCCGGGGTACCCGCATCTGCTGGCCGCAGTTGGGGCATTTGAAGTAGCGGTGATCCCTGTCCTGCATCCGGGCGCGGCAGGACTTGAAGCGCCGGCAGACGGGGCGCACCAGCTGAAGAAACTTCGCGTTTTCCGCCCGGCGGCGGTCCAGGTTGCGGGAGAGCATTCGGAAGAGTGTGACCAGAAGCAGCGCCAGTACGATCAGATCCAGCACGGCCAGGCGGGTGAACAGGAACACCACATAGAGAACGAGGTATACCGCCATGATGGCCACGTTCAACTGATCCATACCGTAGCGGCCCACCATGAACCGGCTCACCCACTGTCGAATCATCCGCATTCACCTCCTGAGACCGGGAAAGGCTTTTGATCTATTCTTTATGATAATCTTCCAAGAAGTCAACGTCAATGGGGTATCCGTAAACAATATGTGAATTTGCACATTGCGCAGGAGCAAAAAACTTGATATACTTTATTCCAAAAAAGCGCAAAGGAGAAAGGAGAATCCCATGGAGCGCATTGACAAGGAAAACTACTATCTGGATATTGCCCAGACCGTTTTGGAGCGGTCCACCTGCCTGCGCCGGTGCTACGGGGCCATCGTGGTCAACCACGACGAGATTGTATCCACCGGATATAACGGCGCCCCCCGAGGCAGAAAGAACTGTGCCGATCTGGGTTACTGCACCCGGGAGGCCATGCACATCCCTTCCGGGGAGCGCTATGAGCTGTGCCGGTCGGTCCACGCCGAGGCCAACGCCATCATCTCCGCCTCCCGGAGGGAGGTGCTGGGGGCCACGCTGTACATGGCTTGCCGCAATCCGATGACGGGGGAGCTGATTGCCGGATCCACCTCCTGCTCCATGTGCCGCAGGCTGATCATCAACGCGGGCATCGCCAAGGTGGTCATCCGGGACACCCCCACCGAGTACCGGGTTGTGGACGTGCAGCGGGACTGGATCGACGAGGATGACTCCCTGCCCCAACAGATCTGAGACAAGTGGGAAGGCTTCGGTCTGCGGACCGGGGCCTTTCCTGTTTCGGGGGATTTCACAGTTGTCATTTCCCGGCCTTTCGTGTAAAATAAATTCCTAACGGAAACTGTGCCAGGGGAGGTGCCGGCCTTGTCCGCGCTGCTGCTGCCCAACGAAATACTGTCCATGTCCGCCCAGGCCGCCCGGCGGCTGGTGGAGGCGGGGGACGGGGACGCGGCCCTGCTCTATCTGGCCCTGCTGGAGGCGGGGGGAGAGGCGACCGGCGCCGGCGCCCGGCTGCGCTGGCCCCAGGAGCGGCTGGACCAGGCCTGGCAGCGCCTGGCCGCCCTGGAACTGGTGGCCCACGGCCCGTCCCCAGCCCCTGCGCCGGAGCCCAAGGCGGTGGAGAAGCCTCCGGAGTACAGCCGGAAGGACCTGGCCGACGCCCTGGAGCGGGAGCCGGACTTCCAGGGCCTCTACCGGGAGGTGGAGCGGATCATTAGCCGCCCTCTCACGGACAACGACCTGAAATGCCTGTATACCATTTACGACTACCTGGCCCTGCCCACAGAGGTGATTTTGCTGCTCACCGGCTATGTGGCCCGGCGGCTGCGCCGGCAGAAGGGCAGCGCCGGCCCACGGCCCCGGATGCCCCAGATCCAGAAGGAGGCCTTCCGGTGGAAGCGCCTGGGGGTGGACACGGTGGAGCGGGCGGAGGCCTATCTTCGCCGGCAGGAGCTGGTGGACCGCAGGGAGTGGAAGATCCTGTCCACCATCGGGGTTACCACCCCCCGGGCCGCGGTGGAAAAGGAGCGGGAGTACATCGAGCGCTGGGTGGGCATGGGGCTGAGCGACGAGCTCATCGCCCTGGCCTATGAGCGCACGGTCTACCAGAAAAAAGAGATGAACTGGCCCTATATGAACAAAATCCTCACCTCCTGGCATGAGGCGGGGTATGACACCGCGGACCGGGTGCGGGCAGAGGACCGGCCGCCCCAGCGCCGCCGGAGCGGGGAGAAGCGCGCCGGGGCGGACCGCTTCCAGCCCAGCGCCGAGCGCATCCGGAAGAACGCGGACTGGCTGGATAAATTTTTGAAAGAGCAGGAGAGAGGCGGGTGAGATGGCATGGCGTTTGAACCGGGGGTAGTGCGGCAGGCCAGCATGCGGCTGCTGCGCCGGAAAGAGGAGCGCATGGGCCGCCGGGAGCGGCTGGAGCAGGATCTGTACCAGCGGGAGCCGGAGCTGCGGCGGCTGGACGGGGAGATCCGGGGCACGATGGTGGAGCTGGCCGGGCTTCTGGCGTCGGGCAAGCCCCTGGAGGCCGAGGGAGCGGAGATTGCCGCCGTGCGGGAAAAGAATCTGGCCCTTCAAACGCGGCGGGAGGAGCTGCTGCGGGCGCTGGGGTGTGAACCGTCCCAGCTGGAGGACGTCCCGGCCTGTCCCCTGTGCGGGGACACTGGCTGGACGGGGGGCAGGATGTGCCGGTGCCTGAAGGAGCTGTGCGTCCAGGAGCAGATGAAGCGGCTGACCAGTTTGATGAATCTGACGGAAGAGCAGTCCTTTGACCAGCTCCGGATGGACGTATACTCTGATCAGCCCTGGCAGGGGCAGGAGCGCTCCCCCCGGGAGCAGATGAAGCGGGTGGTTCTGGTGTGCGAGGGGTTTGCCCGGCAGTTTCCCCACTACCCGCTGAAGAATCTGCTGCTGTCCGGGGGCACGGGGCTGGGCAAGACCTTTTTGTCCGGCTGCATTGCCCGGGAGGTGTCCCAGCGGGGCTACTCGGTGGTGTACGAGACGGTCATCGATCTGTTTTCCGCCTTTGAGACCCGGCGATTCACCCGGGACGCCCAGGAGGAGCGCCAGGCCCGGGAGGATACCCGGCGCTACCTGCGCTGCGATCTGCTGATTCTGGACGACCTGGGCAGTGAGATGACCGGGCCTCTGGCCCAGGCGGCTTTGTATGAGGTGGTGAACAGCCGGCTCCAGGCGGACCGGCGCACCATCATTTCCACCAACCTGTCCTTAGAGCAGATCGGGGAGCGCTATACCCCCCAGATCACCTCCCGGATCGGGGGGCTGTTCCGGGAACTGACCTTCTACGGGCAGGACATCCGGCGCAGGGGCCAGTGAGGCGCGCCGGGTCAAGGATGAAAAAGAGGAGGCGCAGGAAATGCGCGCTGTGGTAACCAGAGTAAAGCAGGCCCGGGTGGAGATCGACAGGAACATCAATGGCCAGATCGGCCAGGGCTTTCTGGTGCTGTTGGGGGTGGGCCCCCAGGACACCCAGGCCGTGGCGGACAAGATGGCCGACAAGGTGTGCGGCCTGCGGGTGTTTGAGGACGAGAACGGGAAGATGAACCTGAATTTACACACGGTGGGCGGCTCCATCCTGGTGGTGAGCCAGTTCACCCTGTACGCCGACACCTCCTCCCGCCGGCCGGGCTTTACCGGCGCGGCCAAGCCCGACGTGGCCATCCCCCTCTACGAGCGGTTTATGGAGCAGTGCCGGCAGCGGGGCTTTGTGGTGGAGCACGGGGAGTTTGGCGCGGACATGCAGGTGTTCTCCCAGAACGACGGCCCGGTGACCATTTTGCTGGATATTTGATCAAAACGCCCGGGAAAACCCGGAGGATCGGATTTGACTTTTTCCGCGCCATGGGGCGCGGTGTTTCCAAGGAGGCGCGCTATGCCTGTCATCAAACAGCTGGACCCCCATGTGGCCGACCTGATCGCCGCCGGCGAGGTGGTGGAGCGGCCGGCGTCGGTGGTCAAGGAGCTGATGGAAAACGCCATTGACGCGGGAGCCTGCGCCGTCACGGTGGAGATTGCCCACGGGGGGATGACCCTCATCCGGGTCACCGACGACGGCTGCGGCATCCCCGCGGACCAGGCGGCGACGGCCTTTCTCCGCCACGCCACCTCCAAGATCTCCAACGAGTTTGACCTGGAGGCCATCGGCACCCTGGGCTTCCGGGGGGAGGCTCTGGCGGCCATTTCGGCGGTGTCCCGGGTGGAGCTGTTCACCCGCCCGGCTCAGGATACGCTGGGCACCGCCTTGACCCTGGAGGGCGGGCGGGTGCTGGAGCAGGAGGAGGCGGGCTGCCCCGCAGGCACCACCATGGTGGTTCGGGACCTGTTTTTTAACACCCCCGTCCGGCAGAAATTTCTGAAGAAGGACGCGGCGGAGGGGGCGGCGGTGTTCGCCGTGGTCCAGCGCATCGCCCTGTCCCACCCGGAGCTGTCGGTGAAGTTCATCCGGGATGGGCGGCAGGAGCTGCTTACTCCCGGAGACGGGCAGCTCAAAAGCGCCGTCTACGCCGTCATGGGCCGGGACATCGCCCTGGGATTCCTGCCGGTGAGCGGCTCGGGGACCAACATGAGCGTGTCCGGCTTTACCTCCATGCCCACCTGCTGCCGGGGTAGCCGCAGCTACCAGCACTTTTTCGTCAACGGCCGGTATGTGAAGAGCCGCACCATGATGGCGGCGGTGGAGGAGGCCTACAAAAACCAGAAGATGGTGGGGCGCTTCCCCGGCTGCGTCATCCACCTCACGGTGCGCCCCAACGAGGTAGACGTGAACGTCCACCCGGCCAAGACGGAAGTGAAATTTCAGAATGAGCAGCAGGTGTTCTCCACTGTGTACCACGGGGTGCTCTCCGCCCTGAGCGGGGACCGCACCCGCCCACAGGCGGTGCTGGGAGGCGTCCGGGCGGAGGACACCGTCACCCCCAATCAGACCTCCCTGCCCTTGAACGACGGGGCGGCGGTGGCGGTGAACCAGGCGCCCCCCGTGTGGCGGGCCCCCGCCCGGCCCCAAAGGGCGCAGGCTGCCGCGGGAAAAGCTGAGCCCGTATACCAGTTCTGCCGGGTGGACCCCCTGTCCCCGCAAGGGGAGCAGTCCCCCCGCTGGCCCGCGCCTGCCTCCGGCGGGGGGGAAAAACCGGAGCGGGAAAGTCCTCCCGCCCCCCCTCCGGCGGCCCAGCCGGAAGAAAAACAGGGCCCGGCGGAGCCTCAGCGGGAACCTGTGGCGACAAAAGATTCTGTCCCTGAGCTCCGGGGGGCGGTGCAGACTGCCCCCCAGGAGCCTGCGGCCGTTCAGCAGCCTGCGGTAGAAGCGTCCCGGCAGGAGCCCTGGCAGGTGCGGGGAGAGCTGTTCCACACCTATGTGATGGTGGAGCAGGGGGACAAGGTGCTGCTCATCGACAAGCACGCGGCCCACGAGCGGGCCAATTTCGACCGGCTGAAGGCGGCGGACTACCAGCCTATGGTACAGCAGCTGCTGGTGCCGGTGACCTTCACCCCCGCCCCGGAGGAGCGCTCGGTGCTGCTGGAGCAGCTGCCCCTGCTGGCCCGGTTCGGCTTTGAGGTGGAGGAGTTCGGCGCCGCTGCCCTGGCAGTGCGCTCAGCTCCGGACTACCTGGACGCGGGGAACATTGAGCCGGCCCTGCTGGAGCTGGCCCGGCGCATCCGGGTCACCGGCTCGGCGGATCCCCAGGCCGCCCGGGACGAGCTGCTGCACACCATGGCCTGCAAGGCGGCCATCAAGGGCGGACAGCGCAACGGCCCCCAGGAGCTGGAAGAGGTGGCCCGGATGGTGCTGTCCGGCGCGGTGCGCTACTGCCCCCACGGCCGCCCCGTGGCCATCGAGCTGACCCGCGCCCAGTTGGAAAAGCAATTTAAACGAACCTGAAAGGAAGTTTGGCATGGCCTACCAGCTCAAGGAGATCAACGAGGCGGTGCGCCGGGACGCGCTGGCCTTTATGGAACAGTGCGACCAGGGGTTTCAAGATAAGGTGAAGGCGGCGGCAGATCTCATCTGCCAGCGCATGAAGGGCAGCCCCGTGGTGCTGCTCTCCGGCCCCTCCGGGTCGGGCAAGACCACCACGGCGGGAATGATCTGCCAGGAGCTGAAGCGCCGGGGGATCGGCAGCCACACCATCTCCATGGACGACTACTTCGTCCGCCAGGACCCCAAAACCGCCCCCCGCACCCCCGATGGGGAGATCGACTACGAGTCCCCGGAGATGATGGATCTGGCCCTGCTGGACGAGCATTTTTCCAAGCTCACCCGGGGGGAGGAGATTGTCGTGCCCAAATTCGAGTTTGCCCGACAGATGCGCAACGACAGCATGGGCACACCCCTAAAGCTGGGTAAGGATGAGATTGCCATTTTTGAGGGTATCCACGCTCTGAACACCCGGATCACCGCAGGCCATCCCGAGGCCACCCGGCTGTACATCTCCGCCCGGAGCAACGTACTGGACGGCCAGGCGCTGCGCTTCAAGGGCACCTGGATGCGGCTGACCCGGCGGGCAGTGCGGGACTACAACTTCCGGGGCACCGACGTGGAGGGCACCCTGGACATGTGGGCCAACGTGCGCCGGGGGGAGAAGTTGTACATCTCCCCCTACAAGAACACCGCCCATATGCTTTTTGACTCCTCCCTGCCCTATGAGGTGGGGGTGATGGTCTGCTACGCCAGGCCCCTGATGGAGGCAGTGCCCGAGGGCAATCAGCGCACCCAGGAGCTGCGGGAGCTGGTGGCTGCCTTCGACTGGTTTGAGGCTATCGACCCCGAGCTGGTGCCGGCAGACTCCCTGCTCCACGAGTTTATCGGGTGATAGGGTGGCATGTACACGGCAAAACTGGCGCCGCAGAAATGCGGCGCCAGTTTTATTACAAAGCGGGCCCCTGGCAAAGGGCCCAGAGAAGGACGGATTACCTCCACATGGCGCTCTCCTTGGGCATGAGCAGCGCCGCGATGACATAGACCCACAGGGACAGACCCCCAACGAAAACGAGGGCCGCAGTGATCAGCCGGACTACAGTGGGGTCCACGCCCAGATAGCGGGCGATGCCGCCGCATACGCCGCACAAAACGGCGTCCGAGCTGGTGGTGCGATAGAGGCGTTTCATAGAGATTCCCACTTTCTTTCAAACTATCTGAGGTTATTTCTTCTTTTGGCCCCGGAGGAAAGGGTGAGCGCGGTGCACAGGATACCGCGGCGATGGCAAACCACAGGGCGAGGGCATGCAGTTTTACCTCTCCCTTAATATTTATACAGGTGCAGGTTGCCGCTGATGCTGGAAACCCGGTAGGAGGGGACGTTCCCGCCGGAGGCCTCATCCTTACGGTAGGTGAAGGTGTTGCTCCGGCCGTCCATGCTGCCCACAAAGAAATCGGACTGGAACCGGCCGCTGGTGGTTTTGAAATGGACGCAGAAAGGGCCGACGTCCGGGATACGGGCCTGGCAGTCCCCGGACTTGGAGGAAAGTTCCATGCGCTGGGGCAGCTGGGTGCTCTCCACCCGGATGTTGCCGCTGGTGGAGGAACAGCGGGCGCTGTCGGCCACCGCGCCGGCCACCTCCACCTCGCCGCTCATACTGGTGGCCTGGAGCTGGCCCAACTGGCCGCTGAGCATGATATCGCCGCTGACGGTCTGGAACTGGGCCTGCTGAGCAGACCCCTCCCAGTCTATGTCGCCGCTGACACTTTTGCATGACAGCCTCTCCACCCGGGACAGCTGGCCGTGGAAGGTGAGGTCGCCGCTGACGGTCTCTGCCTGTATTTCACCGGCGCAGCCCTCCCAGTTCAGATCTCCGCTGGAGGAGCGGAAGCAGAACTGCTCGCACTGGGGCAGGCGGCCGTCCAGGTCGCCGCTGGCGGTCTTGACGGACACCAGGCCCAGGGCCACATCCCCGGAAATCCCCACATCACCGGCGGCGGTGGACACCTGGATAAACTTCCAGAAGCGGCGGGGAAGGCGCAAGTTGACGTCGGCGCAGTACAGCCCCCGGCGGAAGAAGAAGGAGGAGCTGGCGGTCTGGCTGTTCTGTCGGATGGTGAGCACACCGTCGTGGGAGCGGAAGGCCTCTAGCTGCTCTACATCGCCGCCGATGACCACGTCCCCGTCCTCCTCCTCGGTGAGGTGGATGGTCACATCGCCGGATACCTGAACGTCCAGGCCGGTGAGCGCCTCGCCATAGACAGGCTCATCCAGGGGGACGGGTACGCCGCCATCCTCACCGCCCTTGGGCTTGCCCCACTGGGCGTAAAAGCCGCCCCGGTCTTTGTCATAGCCGGCGGTAAACTGCCAGCTGTGGGAACTGCCGCTAGGCTCCCGCTCCTGCTCGGGGGCGCCGGTGGATTCCCCTCCATCGGCCTGGCCCGGATTTATGGTGCCTTCCATCACATCCCTTGCCTTTTGAAAGGCCTGGCCCACCTTTTCCCTGGCCTCTTTGGCGATGTCGTCGGCGGACACGCCCAGGCTGTTTTCCGCCATGTCCTTGGCGTCTTTCAGGGCGCTTTTGGCTTTGCCCAGAGCTCCCTTGACGATCTCCTCCACATTCTTGAGGAGATCCTCCAGCTGGCCGCTGTCCCCCTGTCCGGGGCGGAGCACCAGCTCGGGCAGGGACTCATCGGGCTTGAGGCTGTTGAGGTACTCCACCAGTTCGCCGGTGTCTCCCAGGCAGTCCAGCGCCTGCCGATAGGCCGCCTCCTGAGAGGTGCCGGAAGCGGTCAGGTCCAGGTAACGCTGGTAGAGATTGTCCGATAACTCCTCGATGACCTCGGATTTTGCGGCGCTGGGGGAAGCGGCGCCCAGGGCGGCGGTCACCGCGCTTGTAAACTTCTGCTGCATTTCATTCATGACGGTTCAGTCCTCCTCAATAGAAATCAGAGTATCCAGCAGGGCCCGGGTGTTCTCCCATTCCCGGATGTTTTTCTCCCATTGCCTTCGCCCCGCGTCGGTAATGGAATAGTAGCGGCGCCGGGCGCCCGGGCCGTCCTGCCCCCAGTAGGAGGTGATCAGACCGTTTTGCTCCAGCCGCTTGAAGGCGGTGTATAAGGTCGCTTCCTTAAATCCATACTGCCCATGGGTGCGCTGCTGAATATTTTTATTGATCTCATAACCATAGTTGTCTGCGCGCATGAGCTGTGTTAAAATAATTGTGTCTGTGTGCCCGCGCAGAGTATCTGCGGAAATGGACATGTGGCATTGCCTCCTTTCTCAACCGAAAAAGTGCGTTCTCTGGTACCAGATGGCTTCACTGAGATAAAAGGGCTCCCCAGGCTGTGGCCTCTTGCGGCGCGTGTGGGGCCGGCGCTCCACAGATTGGAGCTTGGGGTCCGGATAACGCGGGTGCCGGTTCATGACGCAACCTCCCTCTCTCATATTAGATATACTTCGCTTGCCGAAGTAATTTATGGGAAAAGCATAGCACAAGATACTTCGCGTGTCAAGGTATTTCAGAAAAAATTTATCTGTCTTTGGTTTGGCCGAAGATGGTGAAAGGAAGAGATTACGATGAGCGAATGTACCCATGATTGCTCCTCCTGCAGCGCCAGCTGTGGGGAGCGGCGGGAGCCCCAGGACCTGCGCAAGCCGGCCAACGCGCTCTCCAACATCAAAAAGGTGATTGCGGTGGTCAGCGGCAAAGGGGGCGTGGGCAAATCCACCGTCACCTGCTCCCTGGCCTCGGCCATGGCTGCCCGTGGGAAAAAGGTGGGCGTGCTGGACGCGGACATCACCGGCCCCTCGGTGCCCAGAGCCTTCGGCATCCACAAACGGGCCGCGGGCAGCGAGCTGGGGCTTCTCCCGGCGGTGAGCAAGGGCGGTGTGGAGCTGATGAGCCTAAACCTGCTCACCGAGCGGGAGACCGACCCGGTGGTCTGGCGCGGCCCGGTGATTGCCGGGGCGGTGCAGCAGTTCTGGACGGATGTGGTGTGGGGGGAGTTGGACTACCTGTTTGTGGATATGCCCCCTGGGACGGGGGATGTGCCCCTGACGGTGTTCCAGTCCCTGCCTGTGGACGGGGCCATTGTGGTGACTGCGCCCCAGACCTTAGTGGGAATGATCGTCACCAAGGCGGTGCGGATGGCGGAGATGATGGATATCCCGGTGCTGGGCCTGGTGGAGAATTACAGCTATTTCCGGTGCCCGGACTGCGGTGGCCAGCACCCTATCTTTGGGGAGAGCACCATCGACGCGCTGGGGGCTCAGCTGTCTCTGCCGGTGCTGGCCAAGCTGCCGCTGGATCCGGCGTTGTCCCGGGCAATGGATGAGGGACGGCTGGAGGAATACAGCCCCAACCCCTTGACGGATGTGGCGGCCGCCCTGGAGGAAAAATACAGGACCTGACGGTGGCCAAGGACTTTTTCACCTTGTGGGGGAGGGGGAGACCTGCCACACGAAAGTGGGGGAGCGCCTTCAGATTTTTCCACGGGAGCAAACCGGCTGTTGTGTATACAGTAGGGAAAGACGGGAGCAGGGAGGCAGACAAAATGAATCGAGAAACACTGGCCGCGAGCGTGGCCGGAACGGCTGCGCAGCTGCGCATGCAGCTGGCCGACCTGACGGCGGCCAGCCAGATGCTGGAGCGGACGGCCGACGGGGAAAAGGCCTGCGCCTATCTGGCGGTGCTCAATCAGAGTATCTGTCGGATGCTGCGCACGGTAGGGCAGATGGAGCTACTAAACCGGCTGACCGACGAGGATGAGCTGCGCACCTTTCCCGCGCCCACGGATCTGGGACCTTGGACTAGGGAGCTGGCAGAACGGGTCCGGGGGATTTTGCGGGGGGGCCGGGTATCCCTGGACTATCAGGGGCCGGAGATCCTGCTGGCAAATGTGGACCAGGGGCTGGTGAAGCAGATGCTGCTGGAGCTGATCGCCGCCGTGGCCCAACCGGGAGGCGAGGTGGTGCTGACCCTGGCGCAACGGGAGGAAAACGCCTGCTTCACCGTGCGTGGGGTCGGGACACAGATCCCCGCAGGAGAGCTGGCTCGGATGCTGGACCGCCCGGGGGGGACCTTGCCCAAGCGCTGGGAGGTCCCCCTGGCCCGGCAGATCGCGGAACTTCACGCGGGCAGTTTGGTGGCGGAGACGGCGGCCGGAGGCCGGGTTTCTCTGGTGGCCATCCTGCCGCTGCGGCTGGGCATGCCCGCCGGCCATATGGAAAGCCCTGCCCTGCCCTATGACGCGGGCGGATTTCGGGATGAGCTGGTGGCCTTCAGCGATATTCTCCCCGCCCAGGTGTTTTCTCCGGAAGCCTTGGGGTGAGGGGAAGTCCGGATTGTATGATGATACAAACGCGTACCGGCGGACCAGAAAGTCCGCCGGTACTTTTTCTCGCGCGGCGCTTAGCCGGGAGAGCGGCGGCCCTTGTTGGGCCGGTCCGGCATCTGATTGGACGCCCTTGGGGCCGGAATGGCGGCGGCTACGGCAGACAGCACCTCGCCATGGGTGAGGTCGAACAGGTGAGTGTAGATGCGCTGGGTGACGGCGGGGCTGCTGTGCCCCATGGCCCGGCTGATCTGATACATGGGCACCCGGGCATTGCTGGCCATGCTGGCAAAGGTGTGGCGCAGCCCGTGCAGGGTAATGGGGGGAAGACCGCGGGCGGCGGCAAACCGGGTGAAGGTGGTGGTCAGGGAATTGGGGTGCCAGGGGCGGCGCCGGGTGTCGAGCACAAGATAATCGTCGGGGCCGCACAAATGTCCCTGCTGGGCCCGTGTGCGGTACACCTGCCGGAGAAGGGGCAGCAGGCCCGGTAGGGAGCGGATGGATAGGGTCCGTCTGCTGCTGGCAGTCTTTGGCTGTTTGACCACGATCTGATGGCCGGCGGTGGTGCGCGCCTGGCGCACAAAGATGAGTCCGCTTTGCAGATCCACGTCCCGCCAGCGCAGGCCCAGAATTTCGCCCCGGCGCAGCCCCAGGCAGCAGGCCAGGCGGACGGGCAGCTCCAGCGGGTGGCCCTCTACTAGGACAAGCAGCTGCGCCACCTGCTCCGGAGTGTAGTAATGGGAACCGCCGGGCACAGTTCCCGGCGGCGTGGCCCGGCGCACCGGGTTGTCCGGGATGGCGCCCTGGCGATAGGCCTGGCGGAGGCTAGTGTGCAAAAGGATGTGATGCTTGTATATTGTGTTGGGGGACAGCTGTTTCTCGCTGGCCAGCCACTGATAATAGCTGTCGATCATGGTGGCAGTGAGCTGCCCGAGGCAGACCTGCCCCAGGGCGGGGATCAGGTGATTTTCCACGATGTTGGAGTAGCAGTAGACTGTGGTGCGAGCGCGGTGGGGAACCACCCAATGAGACAGCCAGTATCGCAGCCATCGGGACAGGGTGAACTCCACCCCCACCTGGAGCGGGGCGGGGACGTCCAGAGGAAAACCCACCGGAGGGGAGCCGGGCAAGGGGCGCAGTGTGATGCGGGAGGAGAGGGACGCAGGCTGGGACATGAACAAACACTCCTTTACTGAGAAAAGTTTTAACGCTGTCCTGTAACAGACGCCATGCTGAAATGGTAGCTGCAAACCCCGACAGAAAACAAGGGGAATCCGCTTTTTTGTAAAAATTCCGCCGGAACACAGCGCCTTGGGAGGTCCTGCCCGCCGCCCAGGTAACCGCAGCGCCCCATGGCGCGGCGGGGAAGGGGGACGACCCCAAAACGGGCGGGGGCTGGGCATCGCCCGCAAACATCCTTGCGAAAAGGGGGAGAATCCTCCGCTTCCCCTTGACTTTCCAGCCCTTTGGCAATAAAATATAAACTCACAGAAATTCGGGCTGTGCCCTTGCTTTGCCGCCAAAAGGCGGGAGGGGTAGGCCGTTAAAGGAATGAATCGATATGGCACAAGAGAAAAGTAAACAGGTCAGCCAGATTACGGATATGGAGGTGGACTTTGCCCAGTGGTTCACCGACGTGTGCCGGAAGGCGGAACTCATCGACTACTCCTCCATCAAGGGCATGTTCATCTACCGCCCCTACGGCTACGCCATCTGGGAGAACTTCCAGAAGATCCTGGACGAGAAGTTTAAGGAAACCGGCCACGAGAACGTGTACCTACCCGTGCTGATCCCCGAGTCCCTGCTCCAGAAGGAGAAGGACCACGTGGAGGGCTTCGCCCCCGAGTGCGCCTGGGTCACCTATGGCGGCAGCGAAAAGCTGGAGGAGCGCTACTGCATCCGCCCCACCTCCGAGACCCTGTTCTGCGAGCACTATGCCCACATCATCCACTCCCACCGGGATTTACCCAAGCTGTATAACCAGTGGTGCTCCGTGCTGCGCTGGGAGAAAACCAGCCGGCCCTTTCTGCGCCACCGGGAGTTTTTGTGGCAGGAGGGCCACACCATGCACGCCACCGCCGAGGAGGCCATGGAGGAGACGCTGCGGATGTTCAACATCTACGCCGACTTCTGCGAGAACTACCTGGCCATGCCGGTGGTCAAGGGCCGCAAGACGGATAAGGAGAAGTTCTCCGGGGCGGAGGCCACCTATACCGTGGAGTGTATGATGCACGATAAGAAGGCCCTTCAGGCGGGGACCAGCCACTACTTCGGCGACGGCTTTGCCAAGGCCTTTGACATCACTTTCACCGGCAAGGATAACCAGCTCCACCATCCCTTCCAGACCAGCTGGGGGGTGTCCACCCGGCTCATTGGCGGGGTCATCATGACCCACGGCGACAACAACGGCCTGGTGCTGCCCCCCCGCATCGCCCCCATTCAGGTCATCGTCATTCCCGTGGCCCAGCACAAGGAAGGGGTCATCCAGGCCAACGAGGCGGTTTTGGAGCGGCTGAAGAAGGCGGGCTTCCGGGTGAAAATGGACGCCTCGGACAACACCCCCGGCTGGAAGTTCGCCGAGTACGAGATGAAGGGCGTGCCCCTGCGCCTGGAGCTGGGCCCCAAGGACATAGAGAAAAACCAGTGCGTGCTGGTGCGCCGGGACAACGGGGAGAAGGTTTTCACCTCCCTGGACGGCATCGAGCAGACTGTGGCGGAGATGCTGGAGGCGGTGCAGCAGGGCCTGTACGACAAGGCCAGGAAAAACCTGGACGACAACACCTACCCCTGCGCCACCCTGAAGGAGGTCAAGGAGAAAATGTCCGCCCGGAGCGGCTTTGCCAAGACCATGTGGTGCGGCGATCTGGAGTGCGAGCTGCGCATGAAGGAGGAGGCCGGGGTCTCCTCCCGGTGCATTCCCCTGGAGCAGGAACACCTGGGCGACGTGTGCGCCTGCTGCGGCAAACCTGCCAAGCACATGGTGTACTGGGGCGTGTCCTATTGAGGGCGCTGTCTGCATAAGGCGGCGGTCCATTGCAGGGCCTGGCAGCGTTATGCCGGGCCCTGACCTTTTCCCGCCCCCCGCCTTTTCCCGGGAAAGGGGCGAGGCATAGGAGGGAAAAAGCTGAGATGACAGTAATCTTTGGAACAGGCGGCGGGGATGGGCGGTCCTTGTCCCGGCCGCTGTTGCGCCGGGCGGCCGAGTTGACCTGGGGCTGGAGTGGAGAGCTTGTGCTGGAGCGCAGCCCCCGGGGCAAACCTTACTTTGCCGGCAGGACAAACCGGTGGCTTTCCCTCTCCCACAGCGGCGGTTTTGCCCTGTGTGCTTTATCCGATGATGGTCCGGTGGGGGTGGATATCGAAATGGTGCGGCCCCACCGGGCCAACCTCCCGGACTATGTGCTGTCCCCGGAGGAAAAGGCACGGTTCGACGGCAGCTGGGAGGACTTCGCCCGGTTGTGGACCCTGAAGGAAAGCTGGTGTAAGATGCAGGATGTTTCCCTCTATCCGCCCCGGGAAGTTGTCACTCCGCCCGGCTGCCCCCACCGCAGCTATGGGGGGGCGGACTGGCGGGCGGCGGTGTGCTGCCAGGGGGTTGCGCCCGAGGAGATCCGGTGGGTATGGCTGGAGGAAGGACAGGCGTAAGGGATTCTTGAAGGAACCTTAAGCAAACTTTAAGAGAAATCTCCGGGAAAATCTAAGAATCACGGCCTATAATCAAACTCGAAGCTGGACGAGAGCGCGTCATCGTCACGAGGAGGTTGTACCGTGGATATCTTGATACTGACTGGAAGATTTGGCATGGGCCACTGGTCTGCCTCCCAGGCCCTGGCCGAGCAGCTAGAGGCGGACGGCCACACCGTTGCCCTGACCGACTTGTTCGACTATGCCCTCCCGGAGCTGGCCCCCTCCATGTACTGGGGCTTCCGCTTCCTGGTTACCCGCATGGGTGGGATCTATAACCGCTATCATCGTATGACCCATGACAGGGCAGGGGAGATTCTCCTGGCCGGCCTGCTGGAGCGCAGACTGGGGGAATTGCTGGAGAAAGTCCACCCGGATCTGGTCCTATCCACCCACCCGGCGTGCTCCGGCGTGGTGGCCCGGTATAAGCGGGACGGGGGCAACGGGATCCCCCTGATCACCTGCATGACTGACGTGACCAGCCATAGCGAATGGATCCATTCCGGCACCGACTGCTACCTGGTTCCCTCCCCCGAGGTGGGGCAGGCGCTGGCGGACAAAGGAGTGGCGCCGGAGCGGATTCTGGTCAGCGGAATCCCGGTGAAGAACCGATTCAGCCCTGCCGGACGGCGACAGGACGGCCCCAGGCAGCTATTGATCATGGGGGGCGGGCTGGGGTTGATGCCCCGGAAGGATTCCTTCTATGAGGCGCTCAACGCCCTGGAGGGGGTGCACACCACCATCCTCACCGGGAAAAACCGGCGGCTGTACCGCCGCCTGGCCGGGAAATATGAGCATATCGAGGCGGTGCCCTTCACAGACCGGGTGGCGGAATACATGGCCCGGGCCCACTTGATGCTGTCCAAACCGGGGGGCATCACTACCTTCGAGGCCATCGCGGCCCGGCTGCCCATGCTGGCCTGGGAACCCTTTCTGGAGCAGGAGCGGGAGAACGCGGACTTTTTGGTGCGCAACGGCATGGCCCGGGTGGCGGCCAAGGAGGAGGCCGCCTGCCTGGCGGCGATTCGGGAGACCATTTATGATCGAAACGTACTGGCCGGCATGGAGCGGGCTATGGAGCGTTTGGCGGGCACCTTGTGCCGGAACGCGGCCTGCGCCGCGGTGCGCGCTATGGAGAGGGAGGTGGTTTGCGCGTGAAAAAGAGAAACCTGATTTGGCTGGCGGTGATGGCCGGCCTGCTGGGCTGGACGGCATACACCATCCTGAAGGGGCAGACCCCGGCGGAGCTGGCCGGGGCCATCGCGTCCGCAGATTGGCGCATCCTGATTCTGGGTATCCCGGTGATGGCGCTGTATATCGCTTGTGAGGCCAAGTCCACCCACAGTATCCTTCGGGCGCTGGGCAGTCCCCAGCCCTTTCGGAAGTGCTATTTCTATTCCTGTACAGGCTTTTTCTTCAGCAACATCACCCCCTCGGCCACCGGCGGGCAGCCTGCCCAGGTCTACTATATGAACCGGGACGGCGTCAGCGTGGCCAACGGCACCATTGACATGCTGCTGGTCACTATCGGTTATCACACCGCCATCGTCATCTATGGGATCCTCGCCCTGTTCACCGCCGGGAACCTCACCGAGCAGCTGGGTGGGCAGGTAGGCTTTCTGCTGGGCGTGGGGTTCACGGTGTTCATCATCCTGAATATCGCCATGATCCTCTTTCTGTTTCTGCCCAATCCTGCCCGCCGGCTGTGCCTGTTTGGCCTGGGGGTGGCGGCGCGGGTGCGCCCCTCTTTAAACCGGGCCAAGCTGGAGGAGAAGCTGGACGGCTACATCGAGGGCTACCGCCAGGGAGCGGTGGTCATCCGCAAGACCCCCCGCCTGCTGCCCAAGGTGCTATTATGCAGCCTGGGCCAGATGGCCTGCACCTATCTGGTGCCCTACCTGGTGTACCGGGCCTTCGACCTGGAGGGCTTCTCGTTGTGGCAGGTGTGCGCCCTGCAGGTGCTGTGTTCCATCGCCGTGGGCTACCTGCCCCTGCCAGGTTCCGCCGGCGCGGCGGAGAACGTGTTTCTGCGGGGGTTCCAGACCATCTTTGGGATGGGGCTGGTGGCGCCGGCCATGATCCTCAGCCGCACGGTGAGCTGTTATCTGGTGCTCATCGTCACCGGGATCGTCACCGCTGTGGGCCATGCCCACCGCCGCCGGCCCCGCCCGGCACAGAAGGCCCCGGCCCAGGAGGAACAGGCAGCCTGACATGGCAGGCTGCGGCAGGCAGAAAAAGAGATCCCCGCGGCGCACACACTGTGACGCACCGCGGGGATCTTTCTGTACGGATTTAGTTTTTCAGGCTGTGCATGGGGGCCGGGATACGGCCACCCCGGGCCACGAAGTCCTGGGCGGAGCCGGTGTGGCAGGGCATCACCGGCGCGGAGCCCAACAGGCCACCGAACTCCACCGTGTCCCCCACCTGCTTGCCCGGGGCGGGGATGATGCGCACGGCGGTGGTCTTGGTGTTCACCATGCCGATGGCCACCTCATCGGCGATGATGGCGGAAATGGTGGCCGCCGGGGTGTCCCCGGGCACGGCGATCATGTCCAATCCCACCGAGCATACGCAGGTCATGGCCTCCAGCTTATCCAGGGTAAGGGCGCCGGACCGGGCGGCGGCGATCATGCCCTCGTCCTCGCTGACTGGGATGAAAGCGCCGGACAGGCCGCCCACCGAGGAGCTGGCCATGACGCCCCCCTTTTTCACCGCGTCATTGAGAAGCGCCAGGGCGGCGGTGGTGCCGTGGGTGCCGCACACCTCCAGGCCCATTTCCTCCAGAATCCGGGCCACGCTGTCGCCGATGGCGGGGGTGGGGGCCAGGGACAGGTCCACGATGCCGAAGGGCACCCCCAGCCGGGCGCTGGCCTCCCGGGCCACCAGCTGGCCCATCCGGGTGACCTGGAAGGCGGTCTTCTTGATGGTCTCCGCCACCACGTCGAAAGGCTGCCCCTTCACCGACTGGAGAGCGTGGTGGACCACGCCGGGGCCGGACACCCCCACGTTAATCACCCGCTCAGCTTCCCCCACGCCGTGGAAGGCGCCGGCCATAAAGGGATTGTCCTCCACGGCGTTGCAGAACACCACCAGCTTGGCGCAGCCAAAGCCCCCCTGGTCGGCGGTGCGCTGGGCCGTGGCTTGAATGGTCTGACCCATCAGGCGCACCGCGTCCATGTTGATGCCCGCCTTGGTGGAGCCCACGTTGACGCTGGAGCACACCACGTCGGTGGCGGCCAGGGCCTCGGGGATGGCAGCGATGAGTTTCTTGTCCCCCTCAGTCATGCCCTTTTGTACCAGGGCGGAGAAGCCGCCGATGAAGTTGACCCCCACCGCCTTGGCCGCTTTGTCCATAGCATGGGCGAAGGGGACATAGTCGCTGGTGCGGGAGGCCCCGGCCACCAGGGCTATGGGGGTGACGGAGATGCGCTTGTTGACGATGGGGATGCCAAACTCCGTCTCGATGTCCTGGCCGGTTTGCACCAGTTTTTCCGCGCTGGTAGTGATCTTGTCATAGATCTTCCGGCAGGCTGCCCCCGGGTCGGGATCACAGCAGTCCAGCAGGGAGATGCCCATGGTGATGGTGCGCACGTCCAGATGCTGCTGGTCGATCATGCGGATGGTGCTTAAGATATCTTTACTGTTGAGCATGACAACGTCCCTCCGCGCTCAGATACGATGCATGGCATCGAAGATGTCTTCCCGCTGGATGCGGATATCCAGCCCACGGTCCTGCCCGGCCGCAGCAAGCTCTTCCTTTAGCGCGGCGAAGGGGATGGTGGCCTGGGAGACGTCCACCAGCATGGTCATGGTGAAGTACTCCTGCAAAATGGTCTGGCTGATGTCCAGCACGTTGACATTCTTCTCACTGAGCAGGGCGCATACGGCGGCGATAATGCCCACCTGATCCTTGCCGATGACAGTGACAATGGCTCTCATATTGTTTCCTCCTGTAAACAATTTCAAGGATGTTTTAAACTTGAGTTATCCCAGATCGTCCAGGGTGAGATGGAACGCGCCACCCAGGTGTTCCATGAACCAGTCCACTTCCTCCATGCCCATGGCGCGCAGGGTGGCCAACGTCTCGCCGGCGGCCCGCTTGAACTCGGCGTTACCCGCTTTCAGCTCCTCCTGGCACTTGAGCCAGGCAGCCAGCTTGTCCGCTGCCTTCACGTACCGGCGCACCTCCGGGTTGCTCTCCCGTACCAGAGGCTCATAGGCGGCCGTCAGCTCTGGGGGTAGCATGGACAGCAGCTTGTCCTGGGCCACCGCCTCCACCCGGCCATAGGCGCTTTTCAGCTCCGGATTGAAGTACTTGATGGGGGTGGGCATGTCCCCGGTGATGATCTCCGGCGCGTCGTGGAACAGCGCCGCCGAGGCGGCCTTGTCCGGATCCAGATCCTTATGGAAGACCTCCCGGCCGATGACGGCCAGGGCGTGGGCCAGTACCGCCACCTCATAGGAGTGCTCCTCCACGTTTTCGGTGCGGGTGTTGCGCATCAGGGCCCAGCGGGCGATGTAGCGCATGCGGAAGATATAGGCGAAAAAGCTATGACTCACGACGGATCTCCTCTCTGTCTGCACATCCCGCTGCCAGGGCGTTCCAGGTGTGCGTCTTGGGACAGTATAGCAGGAATCCATGGAATTGTAAACGCCTGGGCTGTACAAATGGCGGGGAAATTGATATACTGTGTGGCGAATTTGACCAACCCTTGGAGGAACCCAAATGAAAATTGCCATCTGCACCCTGGGGTGCAAAGTGAACCAGTATGAGAGTCAGGCCATGGAGCAAGAGCTGCTGCGCCGGGGCCATCAGCTCACCGGGTTTGACGGTCCGGCGGATGCCTATATCATCAACACCTGCACTGTGACCGCAGTGAGCGATAAAAAGTGCCGCAACATCATCCGCCGGGCCCGGAAACAGGCCCCTGAGTCGGTGGTGGCGGTGTGCGGCTGCTACGCCCAGACCGATCCCCAGGCGGTGGCGGAGCTGGGGGTGGACGTGGTGTCCGGCTCCGCCGGGCGC
Organism: Candidatus Enterenecus stercoripullorum; assembly: GCA_018716015.1. GTDB lineage: Bacteria > Bacillota > Clostridia > Oscillospirales > Oscillospiraceae > Enterenecus > Enterenecus stercoripullorum. The sequence continues at coordinate 37,755 of DVKM01000046.1, forward strand.
ATGGACTTTCTGGACCGGCTGGAGGGGCAGCTCCAGCAGCGCGGCAGCCAGGTGGTGACGGTGGACAAGGCCATGGACCGGCGGCAGTTTGAGCGATTGCCCGCCGGCGGCCAGGAGGGGCGCACCCGGGCCATGCTGAAGGTGGAGGACGGCTGCGCCCACTTCTGCTCCTACTGCGTCATCCCCTATGCCCGGGGCCCGGTGCGCTCCCTGCCCCCGGAGGAGGCGGTGGAACAGGCCAAGAGCCTGCGGGAGGCGGGCTATCGGGAACTGGTGATCACCGGGATTGAGATCTCCTCCTGGGGCCGCGATCTGGAGGGCCGGCCAGGCTTCCTCATGCTTGTGGAGGAGGTGTGCCGGGCGGTGCCTGAGCTGCGGGTGCGCCTGGGCTCCTTAGAGCCCCGTACCATCACTCCGGAGTTCTGTCAGAGGGCGGCTGCCCTGCCCAATCTGTGCCCCCATTTCCACCTGTCCCTCCAATCGGGCTGCGACGCCACATTGGCCCGGATGAACCGAAAATATGATTCCAAACGGTATTATGAGTCGGTAAAATTACTAAGAGACGTCTTTCAGGACCCGGGGATCACCACAGACCTCATCGTAGGTTTTCCCCAGGAGACCCAGGAGGAGTTTGACCAGACGCTGGACTTCATCCAAAAGTGCGGATTTTCCGCTATGCACATCTTCCCTTATTCCCGCCGCCCCGGCACGCCTGCCGCAGATATGGACGGACAGATCCCAAAGGCGGTGCAGGAAGAGCGGGCCCGCCAGGCCATGGCGGCGGCGGAAGAGATGAAGCAGGCCTATCTGAACAGGCAGGTGGGGCGCGCCTTCTCGGTGCTCTTTGAAGAAGAGCGCAACGGCCTGTGGCAGGGCCACGCCCCCAACTATGTGCTGGTACACACGCAAGGCGAAAACCTGCACAACCAGGTGAGGCAGGTGCGGATCACCGGAATAACGGATGGCGGGCTGTTGGGGGAGGCCATGCCGTGAGACGGGAAACGGACGGCCTTTATGGGCGGGGCTAGCGGATCTGCCCGTTGCCCCGGATCACATATTTATAGCTGCACAGCTCGGCAAGTCCCATGGGGCCCCGGGCGTGGAGCCGTTGAGTGGAGATGCCCATCTCGCAGCCCAGCCCAAACTCCCCGCCGTCGGTAAACCGGGTGGAGGCATTCCAGTAGACGGCGGCGCTGTCCACCTGGGCCAGAAAGCGGGCGGCGGCCTGTTCGTCTGCCGTGATGATGGATTCCGAGTGGCCGGTGGAGTGGGCGGCGATGTGGGCCACGGCCTGCTCCAGGCTGTCCACCACTTTCACCGCCAGGATGTAGTCCAGAAACTCCGTGTCAAAATCTTGACCTCCGGCAGGGGCGCCGGGGATGAGCGTTGCCGATGCCGGATCCAGCCGGAGCTCCACCGGAGGCAAGCCTGCCCCGGCCCTGTCCTCCACCAGGCGGCGGCGCAGGGCGGGGAGAAAGTTTGGGGCGGCGTCCCGGTGCACCAGGCAGACCTCGGCGGCGTTGCACACGCTGGGCCGGCTGCACTTGGCGTTTTCCACGATGTCCAGCGCCATGGCCTGATCCGCGGCCTGGTCCACATAGATATGGCAGATGCCGGTGCCCGTCTCGATGACGGGCACCGCCGCGTTTTCCACGCAGGCCCGGATCAACCCCGCGCCGCCCCGGGGAATGAGCAGGTCCACCAGTCCACGGGCGGCCATCAGCTCGTGGGCGGACTGGCGGGTGGTGTCCTCTACCAGTTGTACCGCGTCCTTTGGAAGCCCGGCCTGAACCAGCCCTTCCTGAAGGGCCCAGACAATGGCGGAGGCGGAGCGGTGAGCCTCCTTGCCCCCCCGGAGGACGCAGGCAGACCCGGCCTTCAGTGCCAGGGCCGCAGCGTCTGAGGTGACGTTGGGGCGGCTTTCGTAGATGATGGCGATGACTCCCATGGGAACGCAGGTCTTTTCAATCACCAGCCCGTTGGGGCGCTCCACCCGGCGCAGCACCTGCCCCACCGGGTCGGGCAGGGCGGCCACTTCCCGGATGCCGGCGGCCATGCCCCGGATCCGGTCGGGGCTGAGGGCCAGCCGGTCCAGCATCACCTCAGACACCGTCCCCCGGGCGGCCTCCAGATCCCGGACGTTGGCCGCCAGAATGGCCTCAGCCTGTGCCTCCAGCGCGCCGGCCATGGCCAGCAGCGCCGCATTTTTCTGCTCTGTACCCGCCAGAACGACGGCGGGCCTGGCCGCCTGGGCCTGGTGCAACAGTTCCTGTGTGGTCATGGGTGGTCCCTCCTCAAACATGTTTATGCCCGGCGGTGAAGCGAGTCCCCGCCGGCCGGCCGGCCACAATGTCATAGAGCAGCTCCGGCCGCGCCCCGTTGGCAATCACCATGTCGCAGCCCTGCCCCGTGGCCAGCCGGGCGGCCTTCAGCTTGGTGGCCATGCCGCCGGTGGCCAGGGCGCTGCCCGCCTGCCCGGCCAGGGCCTCGATCTCCGGGGTGATCTCCTCCACCACGGGGATGAGGGCGGCGCTGGGGTCCTGGCGGGGATCGGCGGTGTACAGCCCCTCAATGTCAGACAGCACCACCAGTAGATCGGCCCCCACGCTGCAGGCTACCACTGCCCCCAGGGTGTCGTTATCCCCCACGGAGATCTCCGCGGTGGCCACGGTGTCGTTCTCGTTGACAATGGGCAGTACTCCCAGCTCCAACAGACGGCGGACGGTGTTCTCAAAATTGTGCCGCCGGTCCTGGTGATCGATGTCCTCCCCGGTGAGCAGCAGCTGGGCCACGGTATGGTTGTATTGGGAAAACAGCCGGTCATAGGTATACATCAGCTCGCATTGGCCCACTGCAGCGGCCGCCTGCTTGGTGGGCATATCCGCCGGCCGGCCGGCTAGATTCAGCTTGCCCACCCCCATGCCGATGGCACCCGAGGACACCAGGATCAGCTCGTGCCCCGCGTTTTTCAGATCGGAAAGCACCTTCACCAGCTGTTCCACATGGCGGATGTTCAGCCGCCCGGTGGCATAGGCCAGGGTGGAGGTGCCCACCTTGACAACCACTTTCATACAGATCCCTCACTTTAATGCATTACAGAATTAAGGCCATGATACCACAATGGGCGGAAAAAGAAAAGCACGCCGCGAAATTTTTCGCGGCGCGCCCGTCAGGCTCAAGGCTTGAAAATCCTACGGCGGAGAAACATCAGTACCGGCGGATGACCGCTACCACCCGGCCCAGGATGCGGCAGCCCTCGCCATCGATGGGCTGGTACTCGGGGCTGGAGTTCTCAGGGTATAGCCAGATGTGACCATTCTCCCGGCGGTAGATTTTTACGGTGGCCTCATCTTCAAACAGAGCCACCACAATATCCCCGTTGCGCACCTGCTGCTGTTGGTGGACCACCACCACGTCGCCCGGGAGAATGCCCGCCTCCAGCATGGACTCGCCCCGGACCCGCAGGGCGAAATGCTCGCCCATATGTCCTCCGGTGTCAAAGGTCAGATACTCCTCAATGCACTCCTCCGCCAGAATGGGGGTACCGGCGGCCACGGAGCCCAGCAGAGGCACCTGATTTCTCCGGTTATGGGCTCCATCGGTGATGGAAATGGCCCGGGTCTTGCCCTCCGCCTGGGAGATGAGCCCAGCTTCCCGTAGGCCTTTCAGATGGAAGTGAACCGTGGAGGGGGACCGCAAGTCCACCGCCTGGGCGATCTCCCGCACCGAGGGGGGATAGCCATGCTCCTCGGAAAAGGACAGGATATAGTCATAGATCTGCTGCTGTTTGGGGGATAATTTGCTCATAAAGCAGGCTCCTTCCCATGCACCTAATTTGATACCGCTATTCTATCATAGGGGGCCCTGGATGTCAAACGTTTGTTCTAAAAACTGGTGGGAGATATGTCCCCGCGGGAAATTTGGGCAGTTCGCCCGCCGCCGCCGGTTGAAAGTGAGCGCCAGGTTTGCTATAATGAAACTAATTTTTATGTCTAATACTTGAGGATGGAGCCATGAAATATGAACAGTGGAACCTGCGCCGGGCTGTCTCCACAGACGCTCTGCGCCGGATGGAGCAGGCGGGGCTGCCGCCGTTGTGTGCCGCTGTGCTGTGCGCCCGGGGGCTGGACACGCCGGAAAAGGCGGCCGAGTTCCTGGCGGAGACGCCGGTTTTGTTGCGGGATCCCTTTCTGCTGCAGGATATGGACCGGGCGGCGGAGCGGATCGGCCGGGCGCTGGACCAGGGAGAGGCCATTGCCGTCTACGGGGACTACGACGTGGACGGCATTACGGCCACCTGCCTGCTTCTGGAGTTCCTGCGGGAGCGGGGCGGGCGGGTGGTCAGTCATATCCCGGACCGGACGGAGGAGGGATACGGCCTGAATCCCGGCGCCATTGACACGCTCTTTCAGCATGGCACTAGCCTGATCGTCACGGTGGACTGCGGCATCACCGCGGTGCGGGAAGTGGAATACGCCAAAACCCTGGGGATGGACGTGGTGATCACTGACCACCACCAGTGCAAGGGGGAGCTGCCCCAGGCCGCCGCAGTGGTGAATCCCCGCCGGCCCGACTGCCCGTATCCGTTCAAGGAGCTGGCCGGGGTGGGCGTGGCGTTGAAGCTGGCCCTGGCCCTCACCCCCCCCGCCGGGCGGGAGGCGGTTTTGCGCCGCTACGGGGAGCTGGCCGCCATCGGTACGGTGGCTGATGTGATGCGGCTGTCCGACGAGAACCGGACCCTGGTGCGGCGTGGGCTGTCACTGATGGCCGAAACCCGGCGGCCCGGGCTGCGGGCTCTGCTGCGGGAGGCGGGATGGGAGGCAGGCACCCCCCCCACCGCCGTCACCATCGGCTACGGCCTAGCCCCCCGGATCAACGCCGCCGGCCGGATGGAGCGGGCGGGCGTGGCCTTGGAGTTGCTGCTCACAAAGGACGAGGAGCGGGGGCAAGACCTGGCTCTGGAGCTTTGCGAGCTGAACCGGAAGCGGCAGGCCATCGAGCTTGCCATCTATGAACAGTGTGATTCCCTTCTTGCCCGCCAGCCCCAGCTGGCCGAGCCCGTCATTGTGCTGGCGGGGGAGAGCTGGCACCAGGGGGTGGTGGGTATCGTGGCCTCCCGGCTGGCGGAGAAATACGCCTGCCCCGCTTTTATGATCAGCCTGGATCACGGTAAGGGCAAGGGGTCCTGCCGCTCTTTCGGGCAGTTCAACCTGTTTGCCGCCCTGGAGCGGTGCGCTCCCCTGCTGGAGCAGTACGGCGGACACGCGCTGGCCGCCGGCTTTACCATCCGGGAGGAGAATATCCCCGCCTTCCGAGCGGCCATGGCCCGGCTGGTGTCCAGCTATACCCAAGGGTACCCCATGATCACCGCCCTGGATGTGGACGCGGAGATCGACAGCTGCACCTGGCTCAGCTGCCAGCAGGTGGACGCTTTGTCCATGTTGGAGCCCTTTGGCGCGGGCAACCCCAAGCCGGTCTTTCTGCTGCGCTCGGTGTGCGTGCAGTCCTGCGCCGATGTGGGCAATGGCCGCCATTTGAAGATGAAGGTGCGCCGGGACGGGGTGACGTTGGACGCAATTTTTTTCTCTGCAAATACCGCCGCCTGCGGCGTTGCCCCCGGGGACCGGCTGGACCTGGCCTTTCACCTGCAGGTCAACGAGTACCGGAACGCCCGCGCGGTGCAGCTGCAGTTGTGCGACCTGCGCCCCGCCCCCACTCGGGCTAAGCTGGAGCAGGCCCTGTTCCGCCGCCTGCGGCAGGGGGAGCTGCTCTCCCGCTGGGAGGCATCCCTGCTGTTGCCCGACCGGCAGGACTTTGCCCAGCTTTGGCGTTTTCTGGAGCAAAGCTGCGCTGCCGGTCCAGCAGTATCCCGGCTGGACCAGCTGGTGCGCCATGCGGTGAGGGGGCAGACCCACCATGGCTCCTATGGGAAAACCCTGGTGTGCCTGCATGTCATGGACGAGCGGGGGCTGATTCAGGTTACGGTTTCCGACGATATGATTTCCGTTTGCTTACAGCCCCAGGGGGATAAGGTGGATCTGGAACAGGCACAGATGATGAAGCGGCTGAGGACCATTCTGGGCCCGGAGCCAGAGGAAGAGAGGAGGCGCCGTCATGGAGGAGAACATTCAGGAACGCTATGAACAGTTAGAAAAGCGGGTGCTGGAGAACAATCCCAATGCCGATACAGCGCGGCTGCGCTCCGCTTTTGAATACGCCGACCAGCACCACGGGGGACAGCTGCGCAAGAGTGGCGAGCGTTATATCACCCACCCCATCGCCGTGGCGGAGATCGTGGCCGACCTGGGGCTGGATCTGGATTCCGTCATCGCTGCTTTGCTCCACGACTGCATTGAAGACACCGACTCCACCCATGACGACATCGCCAAGCAGTTTGGCGCCACGGTGGCCGAGTTGGTGGAAGGGGTCACCAAGCTGACCCGGATGCAGTATACCTCCAAGGAAGAGGAGCAGATGGAGAACCTGCGCAAGATGTTCATGGCCATGGCCAAGGACGTGCGGGTCATCCTCATCAAGCTGTGCGACCGGCTGCACAACATGCGCACCCTGGAGTACCAGTCTGAGCGCAAGCAGAAGGAAAAGTCCCTGGAGACCATGGAGATCTACGCTCCCATCGCCCACCGCCTGGGCATGCAGCGGCTGAAGTGGGAGCTGGAGGATCTGTCTCTGCAGTATCTGGACCCCATCGGCTACAAGGAGGTCCAGGAGGAGCTGGACGAGCTCACCCGCCAGAACTCTGAATTCCTGGCCCGGATGCAGAAGCAGATCGAGGAGCGCCTGGCCCAGGAGGGGGTCAAGTGTACCGTCTACGGCCGGCTCAAGCACATCTACTCGGTGTACCGAAAGATGTACGCCCAGAGCAAAACCATCAAGGAGATCTTCGACATCTACGCCTTCCGGGTCATCGTGGCGGATATCCCTGCCTGTTATACGGTGCTGGGCTGCATCCACGACATGTTCAAGCCGGTGCTGGGCCGGTTCAAGGACTATATCGGCACCCCCAAGCCCAACGGCTACCAGTCCCTGCACACCACCGTCATC
>DVKM01000047.1 GCA_018716015.1 Candidatus Enterenecus stercoripullorum
GAGGAAATCATCCTGTGGTGCTCCTGGGAGTTCAGGTTCGTGGAGCTGGACGACGCCTACTCCACCGGCTCGTCCATTATGCCCCAGAAGAAGAACCCCGACGTGGCCGAGCTGGTGCGGGGCAAGACCGGGCGGGTGTATGGCTCCCTCATCACTTTGCTCACGGTGATGAAGGGCCTGCCCCTGGCCTACAACAAGGACATGCAGGAGGACAAAGAGCCGGTGTTCGACGCCATCGACACCGTGGAGCTGTGCGTGCCGGTGTTTTCCGCCATGCTGGACACCCTGACGGTGAAGGAGAAGAACATGGCCCGGGCGGCCTCCGGCGGCTTCATCAACGCCACCGACTGCGCCGACTACCTGGTGAAGAAGGGCCTGCCCTTCCGGGAGGCCTATATGATTGTAGGGCGGCTGGTGAATATGTGTATCCGCTCCGGGGAGAGCCTAGACACCTTGCCTCTGAAGGACTTCCGGGCCATCAGCAGCTTGTTTGACGAGGACGTGTACGACGCCCTCCAGCTCAAAACCTGTGTCAACGGAAGAAAGGTGTACGGCGGCCCCAATGCGGACAGCGTGGCCAAACAGATTGAACTGATTGAGAAGTTTATCGGGGAGCGGGCGCAACAGGATGAAACCTAAAATCTACATAGACGGACAGGAAGGCACCACCGGGCTTCAAATTTACGACCGGCTGGCCGCCCGGGAGGATATTGAACTGCTGGCCATTGAAGGGGAGCTGCGCAAGGACGAAACCCGGCGCGCCCAGCTCATGAACCAGGCCGATCTGGTGTTCCTGTGTCTGCCTGACGACGCGGCCAGGCGGGCAGTGGAGCTGGTGGACAACCACCGCACCAAGATCATCGACGCCTCCACCGCCCACCGCACCGCCCCTGGCTGGGCCTACGGCTTTCCGGAGCTGCGGGGGCGGCGAGGGAGAATTTTGGGTGCCCGGCGGGTGGCCAACCCCGGCTGCCACGCCACCGGCTTTCTGGCCGGGGCCGCGCCCCTGGTAGAGCTGGGGGTGTTGCCAGAGGACTACCCCTTGACCTGCTACTCCCTCACCGGATACTCCGGGGGCGGTAAGAAGATGATCGCCCAATATGAGGGGGAGAAAACCGCCGACCTGTACAGTCCCCGGACCTACGGCCTGGATTTGAACCACAAGCACCTGCCGGAGATGACCGCCCAGGCGGGGCTGCGCCTGCCGCCGGTGTTCTGTCCCATTGTGGACAACTACTACAAGGGCATGGAGACGGTGGTGATGCTCCACAATGGTCTGCTGCGGGGCAAGCCTACGGCGGCGGACATTCAGGAGATGCTGGATGCCTACTATGACGGGCAGGCCCTGGTCCAGGTTATGCCCTCCGGGGAGTCGCCCGGCCAGCTGGCGGCCAACGCCATGGCGGGCCGGGATGATCTGAGGCTGTATGTACGGGGCAATGAGGAGCGCACCCTGGTGATCGCCCTGCTTGACAATCTGGGCAAGGGGGCCGCAGGGGCGGCGGTACAAAATATGAACCTGTTGCTGGGCTTTGAGGAAACTGCGGGACTGAATTTATAAAGGAGCTGTGTGCCATATGTTGAGAGAGATTCCGGGGGGCGTGTGCGCCCCCGAAGGCTTCCGGGCGGCGGGGGTGTACTGCGGGGTCAAGGGCAGCGCCCAGGCGGACGCCCCCCAGACTGTGCTGCCCAGCGCCAGGGGAAAGAACGACCTAGCCATGATCCTGTCCGACCGGGAGTGCGCCGCCGCGGCGGTGTACACCCTCAACCGGGTGAAGGCCGCCCCCATCTATGTGACCATGGGCCACCTGGAGGACGGGGTGTGTCGGGGCATCGTTGCCAATTCAGGCAACGCCAACGCCTGTGCCCCTATGAGCCATGAGAATGCCCAGCGCATGTGCCAGCTGGCCGCCCAGGTCACGGGACTGAAGGAGGAGGACTTTGTGGTGGCCTCCACCGGGGTCATCGGTCAGACCCTGAACATTGCCGCCATCGAAAAAGGAATGCCCGGCCTGGTGTCTGCCTTGAGTGAGGATGGCTCTGCCGCCGCCGCCACTGCCATCATGACCACCGACACGGTGAAAAAGGAGACTGCGGTGGCCTGTACCATCGGCGGAAAGCAAGTGAAGATCGGGGCCATCGCCAAGGGTTCGGGGATGATCCACCCCAACATGGGCACCATGCTGTGCTTTGTCACCACCGACTGCGCCATCACCTCCGACCTGCTGGCCGAGGCGCTCCACGAGGTGGCGCCCCGCACCTTCAACCGGGTGACGGTGGACGGGGACACCTCCACTAACGACATGTGCGTGGTGCTGGCCAACGGCGGGGCGGGCAATTCTCAGATCGAGTGGAAGGATGACGACTTCGCTGTGTTCACCAAGGCCCTGCGCCAGGTGTGTGAGCAGATGGCCCGGGCCATCGCCGCCGACGGGGAGGGGGCCTCCCGGCTGGTGACCTGCACCGTCCATGCCGCCCGCAGCGAGGAGAGCGCCGAGCGCCTGGCCAAGGCGGTGGTGGGCTCCTCCCTGGTGAAAGCCGCCATGTTCGGCGCCGACGCCAACTGGGGCCGGGTGCTGTGCGCCATGGGCTATTCCAAGGCCCCTTTCCGCCCGGAGTATGTGGACGTGCGCTTCTCCTCCCTGGCCGGGGAGATCCTGGTGTGCGAGAAGGGCACCGGGCTGGCCTTCGACGAGGAGCTGGCCAAGAAGATCCTCAGCCAGAACGAGGTGGTCATCGACGTGTGCCTCAACGAGGGGGAGCACGAGGCCACCTGCTGGGGCTGTGATTTGACCTACGAGTATGTGAAGATCAACGGGGATTACCGCTCCTGATTCCTTTGAAAAGGCAAAGCCTTTTCAAAGGAGCAGGTTGCGGCCTGCTGCGCCGCACGTCACTGCAAGCTCCATATTCCTCGCTTCCACCGATGGTGAAAGCTCAGACATTCCGCTGCGGTTCCTTCCCCCGCAAAACCCGCTTGTGCTGGGCTTTTGCGGGGACCCTAAAGCTTGCGGCTCGCACGATTGCAGGCCGAAAAGAGTTTTGGCCAGGTATGCGCCCCGGCCAAAAACAGATGAAAAATTTTTCGCCGCAGGGGCGGCGAACTCTGCGAGGCTTTCCTTGGTGGCCGGGGCAGAGAAAAGGAGGAGACACACCATGCCCTTCAGCATGACCGACCGGGCCCAGGTGCTGGCCGAGGCCCTGCCCTATATTCAAAAATACAGTGGGAAGACGGTGGTGGTCAAATACGGCGGCAATGCCATGATCTCCCAGGAACTGCGCCGGGCGGTGATATCCGACCTTGTGCTGCTCTCCCTGGTGGGCATCCATGTGGTGGTAGTCCATGGCGGCGGTCCGGAGATCAACGAAATGCTGGAGAAGATCGGCAAGCAGTCCCGGTTTGTGGACGGGCTGCGTTACACCGACGGGGAGACCATGGACATCGTACAGCAGGTGCTGTGCGGCAAGGTGAACAAGGACCTGGTAGGCCTCATCAACCGCAAGGGCGGCCGGGCGGTGGGCCTGTGCGGCCTGGATGACGGGCTGTTCCAGGCTTCCCAGTTGGATGAAAAGTACGGTCTGGTGGGCCGGGTGGACCAGGTGAACCCTCAGCCGGTGCTGGACTGCCTGGAAAAGGGCTACCTGCCGGTAGTGGCCACTGTGGCCCAGGGAACCGACGGGAATGAGGCCTACAACGTGAACGCGGATACCGCCGCGGCCAAGCTGGCCATCGCCCTGAAGGCCTCCCGGCTGCTGCTGCTCACCGATGTGCGGGGACTGCTCACCGACCCTTCCGACGAGGGCACCCTGATCCCCGCAGTGCGGGCCTCGGAAATTCCGGGACTGATCAAGGACGGGGTGATCCAGGGGGGCATGATTCCCAAGATTGACTGCGCGGTGGAGGCGGTGCGCTCCGGGGTGAGCTCTGCCGTCATTCTGGACGGGCGCATCCCCCACTCCATTCTCATTGAGCTGCTCAGCGACGCAGGCATCGGTACCCTGCTGAAGCTGTGAAAGGGGAGGGTACAGATGACCTTTGAGGCGTTGAAAGAACTGGACAGCCAGTATGTGATCCAGACCTATGGCCGCAACCCCATCGCCATCGACCACGGGCAGGGGGCCACCCTGTATGACCTGGACGGGAAGGAGTACATCGACTTCTCCTCCGGCATCGGAGTTTTGTCCGTGGGCACCGCCCACCCCAAATGGGTAGCGGCGGTGGCAGAGCAGGCGGGCAAGCTGGCCCACATCTCCAACCTGTACTACACCCAGCCCTACATCCAGCTGGCGGAGAAGCTGTGCACCCGCTCAGGCATGGCGGCGGCCTTTTTCGGAAACTCCGGCGCGGAGGGCAACGAGGGCGTCATCAAGCTGGCCCGGAAGTACTCCTTTGACCAGTACGGGGAGGGACGGGGCACGGTGATCACCCTGAACAACTCCTTCCACGGCCGCACCATCACCACCCTGGCCGCTACGGGCCAGGATGTGTTCCACCAGTACTTCTTCCCCTTCACCGAGGGCTTCCGCCGGGCACAGCCCACCCTGGACAGCGTCCAGGAGGTGGCCGGCCACGATGTGTGCGCCGTGCTGGTGGAGCTGGTGCAGGGAGAGGGGGGAGTATACCCCCTGGAGCGGCAGTTTGTCCGGGAGCTGGCCCAGCTGTGCCGGGAGCGGGACTGGCTACTGCTGGTAGATGAGGTGCAGACGGGGGTAGGCCGCACCGGCTCTCTGTTCTGCTTCCAGCAGTACGGCGTCCAGCCCGACGCCTGCTCCTTTGCCAAGGGCATCGCGGGGGGGCTGCCCATGGGCGGCTTTCTGGTGAATGAGAAGTGCCGGAACGTGCTGGGCCCGGGCGCCCATGGCTCCACCTTCGGGGGCAACCCGGTGTGCGCGGCGGCGGCCCTGGCGGTGCTGGACATTTTGGACGACGAGACCATCTCTCAGGTGAAGGAAAAGGGGGACTACCTCCGGGGGCAGATTGAGGCCATGGGTCTGCCCTGCCTGGGCAAGACCCGGGGCATGGGCCTGATGATCGGCATAGACGTGGCCCAGGGATACTCCAACAAAGAGCTGTACGCCAGGCTGAACCAGGCGGGGCTGCTGTGCCTCACCGCGGGGTCGGGCCTGCGGCTGCTGCCCCCCCTGACCATTACCCGGGCGGAGATGGACAAGGGGCTGGCCATTTTGAACCGGACGCTCACGGGCTGAGCGGAAAAAGGAGGAACATTTCGTGCAGAAAGATTTGCTCAAGCTGCTGGACCTGTCCACAGAGGATATCTACCAGATCCTGGATACGGCCGACCAGATGAAATACAGCCAGAAGCACGGCCTGCCCCACGACTACCTGCGGGGCAAGACGCTGGCTATGATCTTTGAAAAGAACTCCACCCGGACCCGGGTGTCCTTTGAGGTGGGGATGTACCAGCTGGGAGGCCACGCTTTGTTCCTATCCGGCAAGGAGAGCCAGATCGGCCGGGGGGAGCCGGTGGAGGACACCGCCCGGGTGCTTTCCCGGTACTGCGACGGCATCATGATCCGCACCTTTGCCCAGCAGGAGGTGGAGGAGCTGGCCCGCAATGCCTCCATCCCCGTCATCAACGGCCTGACCGACTTCAGCCACCCCTGCCAGGTGCTGGCCGACCTGATGACCATTCGGGAAAAGCTCACCCGGCTGGAGGGGCTGAAGCTGGCCTTCGTGGGGGACGGCAACAATATGGCAAACTCCCTCATCGTAGGCGGCCTGAAGTGCGGCATGGACGTGTCGGTGGCCTGCCCGGAGGGGTATGACCCGGATCCTCAGGTGATGGACTTTGCCAAAACTGTGTCCGGCCCCCGCTTTGAGCTGGTGCGCACCCCGGGTGAGGCAGTGGCGGACGCGGACGTGGTGGTCACCGATGTATGGGCCTCCATGGGCCAGGAGGAGGAGCGGCAGCAGCGGCTGCGGGACTTTGCCGGCTACTGCGTGGACGGCGAACTGCTCAAGCTGGCCAAGCCCGGGTGCATGGTGCAGCACTGTCTGCCCGCCCATCGGGGGGAGGAGATCTCGGCCCAGGTGTTTGAGGACCACGCCGATGAGATTTTCGAGGAGGCGGAAAATCGCCTCCATGCCCAGAAGGCGGTCATGTACCTGCTGATGAAAGGCTAAAAAACGATCCCCTGCAGAGGCATCTGCGGGGGATCGTTTTTTGTGTGCTAGGGTCTGCCGCCGTCATTGGCAGTGGCCTCCGGAGTGCTGGCGTAATCCCACTGGTGGTCCGTGGCGGCCATGTAGTCACTGGTGACGTTAAAGTAGCTCCAATATCCCGGGGGAGCGCCCGCGTCCCAGGTGGCGTCCACGCAGTACCATACCCCTTCCAGCCGCACCATGTTCCAGGCGTGGTCCTCCCGGCTTTCAAAGGCGGCGCCCACTACGGTGATGCACTCCACCCCGGCCATGTCCATCAAAAGCTGAAAGGCGGTGGCGAAGCCCAGACACACCCCCTTGCCCTCCACCAGGGGATTGTAGGGGGTGTAGGAATCCTGGGAGACCTGGACGAAGAGGGAGTAGTGGTCGTAGTCGTAGGAGACGTTGGACACCAGCCAGGCATACACCGCTTCCTCCTTTTCGTAGCCGGTCATGGAGTCGGTAAGGAGCTGCTCCAGCACGGCGCTGGCCCGGTCATAGATGGCCCGGTCATAGGCGGACAGCCCGGAGGGATCGCCGGACTGCCAGGCGGCCAGGATGGGGGCGGTGTCGTAGACGGTCATATCGTCGATCTCAGGGTCCACATAGGGTACGCGCCCAGTATAGGCGGCGGAGTCTGTGGTGGGAGCGGGGGAGACCGGTTCGGGAGCGTCCTGGCTTAGGACTGCGTAGAAGGCGTCCCGGGCAGCGTCCACATCTTCGCAGATCAAAAGGGCGGCGTAGCTGCCGCCGGCGGACAGGAGAACCGTTCCGCTTTCCACGATGGCGGCCTGCTCCGGCGCGTAGCCGGTGAAGTCCCCCTGGCGGTTGAGCCGGTAGGTTTCCAGCCTCTCCCACACGGCATTTGGATCGGCCTGGGAAGTGAGGCGCAGGACGGCGATCTCAAAGGCCTGGGCAGCGGCGGGGGAGAGGTAGATGGCACAGTCGTCCCAGCTGTCCTCGGGCAGGCCGTAAAAGCCGGTGAGATAGGCGCCCAGACCTTCGCTGTCCAGCTGGGCGCTCAGGGGCCATAACTGGTCCTGACCCATGCCACAGGCGGCCAGTACCGCCAGGGCCACAGTGTCGGCGGATGGGGCGGTCCGGGTGGCGGCCTGCGGTTGAGCGGGAGCGCAGGCAGACAGCAGAAACAGCGCGGTGAGAAAAAGGGAAACGGTACGGCGCATATGGGGAAGTCCCCTCCTTACGGAAAAAATCAAGAGGTGAAGGGCGCGGGAGGCGGACAAGGAAACAGGAGCGCGCCGTGCGACGCGCTCCTGCCGGATGGGATCACTCGGACAGATAGCTTTTCAAAAGCTCCTGCAGCAACTCGTCCCGGTCCAGCTTGCGGATCAAGGTACGGGCGTTGTTGTGATTGGTGATATAGGTGGGATCCTCGCTGAGGATATAACCCACAATCTGATTGATGGGGTTATACCCCTTTTCCTGTAAGGAGTTGTAGACCGAAGTCAGGATGGCTTTGATCTCGTCGCTGCGATCAAAATTGACGCTGAACCTGCGCGTATAATCCATATCATTCATTGGGCACACCCCCCTGGATGAGATCGTCTTTATTTTAGCGTACAAAGGGAGAAATGTAAAGGGGAGAAATGAAATTTTAAAAGACGAAAAAACTCCCCGGCCGCCGCAGCGGCCGGGGAGCAACCCGGCAATCAGGCAATGCGCTTGACTCCCACCACATAGGGGCCGTAGTACCCGCCGAACAGGGGATCATACTGCACCCGGTAGGAGGTGGTGGAGGCGTGGATGAACTGGTTGTTGCCCACATAGATGCCCACATGGGTGGTGGGCAGGGTGCCGCCGGAGCCGTCAAACTTGGGATCGAAGAAATACACCAGGTCGCCGGGCTGCATCTCACTGGTGGAGACGAAGTAGCCGCTCTGATAGTACTGGCTGGAGGAGCCCCGGGCGATGGAGTAGCCCAGCTGCTTGTAAATGTAATACATCAGGCCGGAGCAGTCAAAGCCGTTGGGCCCGGCAGCGCCGTATACATAGGGCTTGCCCACCAAAGAGGCGGCCAGGGCCGCGGCGGCGTCGCCCACGGAGCTGGAACCGGAGCTGGAACTCCCGTCTACGATGGTGATGTACTCTGCGGACACATAGCCCTCCAGGCTGCCGGAGGAGATGCCATACCAGCCGGAAACGCTCTCGTCGGTGATGGTCACCACGGCGCCCAGGCGCAGGGTGCCCACCCGGTCATAGGAGGTGCCGGCCCCGGAGCGGACGTTGAGCACGCTGGTGCTCACCCGGCCCTGCTTGGGCTGGGAGGGAGCGCTGTCACCCTCGTCCTCCACAGCGTCCAGATCGAAGGAGATGTACTCAGAGGAGACATAACCGGACACGTCGCCGCAGGTGACGCCGTACCAGCCCTCCACGCTCTGGTCGGTGACGGTAACGACGTTACCCTTTTTCAAAACGCCCACCCGGTCATAGGAGGTGCCGGCCCCGGAACGGACATTGAGCACGTCGGCGGTGACCACGCCCTGCTGGGGCTCGGCGTCCACGGAGTTGTCCGCGCCGGTCTCGGGGGCCTCGTCCTCCACAGCGTCCAGATCGAAAGAGATGTACTCAGAGGAGACATAGCCGTCAATGTCGCCGCAGGTGACACCATACCAGCCCTCCGTGCTCTGGTCGGTGACGGTGACGATGTCGCCCTTTTGCAAGGTGCCCACCCGGTCGTAGGAAGTGCCGGCTCCGGCGCGCACGTTCAAGGGCCCGTCGGTGACCACGGCCTGCCTGGGCTCTACCACTTCGTTGGAAGCGGAACCGTCAGGCCCGGACAGATCCACATCCAGCCATTCCGCGGACATGTAGCCTTCCACACCGTTATATGTAACCTTGTACCAGTTCTCCGACACGGCGGACAGGATGGTGACCTGTGCGCTGCGGGGGGCATAGGCCAGGGTGGCGGACTGGGTGGTACCCTCGCTGCGCAGGCGCAGGGTGGAGGCGGTGACGGTGCCGGTGCCGATGGATGCCAGGGCGATTCCGGAGGTCAAGGCCACCGTCAGACCAGCGGCGACAATTGCCTTGACCACATTGCGTTTTGAATTCATGGGGTGCGTCCTCCAATCATGTTGTGCGTCATTTGTATATGGGCTGAGCCCGGTTTCGTCAAATTTGATACCGCCGCGGCTGGTTTATTTGCCGGACAGCGCCCGCATCAGCCAGATGGAGCCCATGTCGATGGCGGAAAACAGATCGGGTAGGTCGCTCTTCTTGACCACCCGGTCTCGGCTTTTCAGGTCGGGGTCGGTGAGCTGGAGCTGAAGGTGTACCTTGTTGGCCAGCTCCAGATCTCCGTCCTTCTCAGACCCCATCACCTGGATCATGATGATATATTTGTCGGCCATGGAGCCGTAATAGATCAGATTGTCCTTGCGGCGCAGGGGATGTCCCTTGTATATCAGGCCGCCTTTCTGTTCAGCCATACGCAACCTCCTTGAACTTGTAACCGATTTGTAACCCATTGTAACGCTTTTGATTACCAATGTCAACAGGCTTTTCCTATAAAAATAGGGGATGGGGGAAAATCTTGTCCATTCAGCGCAAAAGCCGGCCCGGGGGAGCCCGGGCCGGCGAAAAGCGGCGGAACAGGCTTTGTCTGTTTCGCCGGGCTATTTATAAAACTGCGCCCAAACCAGCAGGGCGACCTGTAAAACCAGGGCGGCGGGCACAATCCGGCGGAAAGCCCGCTTGCGGATCTTATGGCGGAACAGCGCCATGCCCAGTGTGCCGCCCGCCCCGCCCCCGCACAAGGCGGCTGCCAGCAGAGCACACTCAGGTATGCGCCGACGCCTCAGCCTGGCCATGAGCTTGTCCCAGCCGAAGAGGATGAAAGTCAGCAAGCTGACCGCGCCCAACCAGATCAGGAGCAGGCGGGCGGCGTCATCCATGGCTGAGTTGGCTTTCCAGGTATTCCTCATAGCTCATGCGCTTGTCGATGAGCTGGCCGCCGGGGGTGAAGTCGAAGATGCGGTTGGCCACCGTCTGCACCAGCTGATGGTCGTGGGAGGACACCAACACATTGCATTTCACTGCCTCCAGGCCGTTGTTCAGCGCGGCGATGGACTCCAGGTCCAGGTGGTTGGTGGGCTGGTCCAGCAGCAGCACGTTGGCTCCGGACAGCATCATCCGGGAGAGCATGCACCGCACCTTTTCGCCGCCGGACAGCACCTTCACGGGCTTGAAAATGTCGTCTCCGGAGAAGAGCATCCGGCCCAGGAAGCCCCGCAGGTAGCTCTCGTGCTGATCCTCGGAGAACTGGCGCATCCAGTCCAGGATGTTCAGCTCACAGCCGTTGAAGAAGGGGGAGTTGTCCTTGGGGAAGTAGGAGAAGGTGGCGGTCTGGCCCCACTTCACGCTGCCCTCGTCCGGCTCCCACTCCCCGGTGAGGATTTTAAACAGGGCGGTGTGGGCGTTCTCGTTGTCCCCCACGAAGGCAATCTTGTCTCCGTGGCCCACGATGAAGGACACCTTGTCCAGCAGTTTCACCCCGTCCACCGTCTTGGACACGTCGGTGACAAACAAAATGTCCTTGCCCACCTCCCGATCGGGGGAGAAGCCCACCCAGGGGTAGCGCCGGGAGGAGGCGGGCAGCTCCTCCACCGTCAGCTTGTCCAGCAGCTTGCGCCGGGCGGTGGCCTGCTTGGACTTGGACTTGTTGGCGGAGAAGCGGGAGATGAACTCCTGAAGCTCCCGGATCTTCTCCTCGTTGCGCTTATTCTGCTGCTTGATCAGGTTTTGCACCAGCTGGGAGGACTCGTACCAGAAGTCGTAGTTGCCCACATACATTTTGATCTTGTTGTAGTCGATGTCCACGATGTGGGTGCACACGGTGTTGAGAAAGTGGCGGTCGTGGGACACCACGATGACGGTGCCCTCATAGTCCATGAGAAAGTCGTTGAGCCACTCCACCGCGGCGATATCCAGGTTGTTGGTGGGCTCGTCCAGCAGCAGGATGTCCGGCTGGCCAAATAGGGCCTGAGCCAGCAGCACCTTCACCTTCAGCCGGGCGTCCAGGGTGGCCATGCCGTTATCGTGATACTCGGTGCCCACCCCCAGGCCCTGGAGGATGCGGGAGGCGTCGCTCTCCGCCTCGTAGCCCCCCATCTCGGCGTACTCCGCCTGGAGGTCGGCCGCCCGCAGGCCATCCTCGTCGGTGAAGTCCTCCTTTTCATACAGGGCATTCATCTCATGGCCGATATCGTATAGCTTCTGGTTGCCCATGATAACGGTGTCCATAACGTTGTAGGCGTCATAGGCGTTCTGGTCCTGCTTCAAAACGGACATGCGCACGTTGGGCAGAATGGACACTTCACCGCCGGTGGGCTCCAGCTGGCCGGACAGAATCTTCAGGAAAGTGGACTTGCCCGCGCCGTTAGCGCCGATGATGCCGTAGCAGTTGCCCCGGGTGAACTGCAGGTCTACATGGGAGAACAGGGGCTGCCCACTGTAATGCAGGGACAGGTCGGAAACAGTGATCATAAACCATACTCCTTCATAATGCCCCGCAGCGCTGCGGCCAGGCGGAGCGTGCATGGGGTAAACTGCCAAGTATCATACCATAACAGGGCGGAAAATGGTAGCCGGAGGGATAAAAAATTTCGAGGGCAGATTGCCCACGGCAACAAAAAAGGGCCTTGACAGGCCCATCTTCTTATGGTATTATAAATTGCTTGTATGCGTGGAAAACCAATGCGGAGAATATTACCCCACGCTAAGTTCAGTATACCAGACTGCTGGACAAAAGGCAAGAGGGAATTTTGAAAGAGTAACAACAAGTCCGGGCGTATCAAAAATGGGTTCTGCCCGGCAATTTTTCTACGAAGTGGAGCGTGATCAGCAAATGGCAAGAGCGGTCAAAGACGTCTACTATGGCAAGACCCTGCGCAAGAGCTTCGCCCGCAGCGAGGAAATTCTGGAGATGCCCTACCTGCTGGAGATCCAGAAGAAGTCCTACCAGTGGTTCTTTGAGACTGGGCTGCAGGAGGTGTTTGACGACGTAGACTCCATCACGGACTACGCCGGCAACCTGGAGCTGTCCTTCATCGGCTTCTCCATGGATGACCCCCCCAAGTATACCATCGAGGAGTGCAAGGCCCAGGACGCCACCTATGCCAGGCCCATCAAGGTGCAGGTGCGCCTGCGTAACAAGGAGACCGGCGAGATCAAGGAGCAGGAGATCTTCATGGGCGAGTTCCCGCGCATGACCCAGTCCGGTACGTTCATCTTCAACGGCGCCGAGCGCGCCATCGTCTCGCAGATCGTCCGTTCGCCCGGCGTCTACTACGGCCGTGAGCTGGACAAGACCGATAAGGCCATCCTGTCCGCGACCGTGATCCCGTACCGCGGCGCCTGGCTCGAGTACGAGACCGATATGAACGATGTGTTCTACGTTCGCATCGACAAGAACCGCAAGATCCCGATTACCTCGCTTATCCGCGCCCAGGGCGTCAAGACCGACGCCGAGATCCTGGAGATGTTCGGCGAGGACGAGCGCATCCTGGCAACGCTTGAGCGCGATCCCTCCAAGATCGCGGAGGAAGCCCTCATTGAGATCTACAAGAAGATGCGCCCGGGCGAGCCGCCCTCTGTTGAGTCGGCGACCAGCCTGATGGACGCCATGTTCTTTGACACCCGCCGCTACGATATCTCGACAGTCGGCCGCTATAAGTATAATAAGAAGCTGGACATC
>DVKM01000048.1 GCA_018716015.1 Candidatus Enterenecus stercoripullorum
ACCGCCACCACCCTGCGCAACATCATCGGAGATCTGGAGCTGGACCAGTCCCTCACCAGCCGGGACCACATCAACAGCCAGATGCGGGCCATTCTGGACGAGGCCACCGACCCCTGGGGCATCAAGGTCAACCGGGTGGAGCTGAAGAATATCATGCCCCCCAAGGACATCCAGGACTCCATGGAGAAGCAGATGCGGGCCGAACGGGAGCGCCGGGAGGCCATCCTCCAGGCCGAGGGCCAGAAGCAGTCCCAGATCCTGGTGGCCGAGGGTGAGAAGCAATCCGCCATCCTTCGGGCCGACGCGGCCAAGCAGGCCAAGATCATGGAGGCGGAGGCCAACAAGGCCGCCCGCATCATGGCCGCCGAGGCCGAGGCGGAGGCTATCACCAAGGTACAGCAGGCCACCGCCGACGCCATCCGACTCATCAACGAGGCCGACCCCGGCAAGGGGGTTCTGACCATCCGCGCTCTGGAGGCCATGCAGAAGGTAGCCGACGGCAAGGCCACCAAGATCATTATCCCAAGCGAGCTTCAGGGGCTGGCCGGTCTGACCGCCACCGCCAAGAGCATCTTTGACACCCAGGAGCCCGACGCCGCCGATACCAAAAAATAAGATGTTTACCCGGTTCCCGCTGAATTCTCATCAGCGGGAACCGGAACTTGTTAAAAAGCCTCGCAGAGTTCGCGCCCGCAGGCGCGAATAAAATTAAATTCGTTTTCGGCCGCGACCCGAGCTGTCTCTCCTTGCGGCATAGCCGCTGCGGCCTACGCTAAAAATGTGCCACTGGCATATTTTCTTCACGCTGCGGCGTAGACGGAAACACTTCTCGCCCGCAAACGTGCGAGCTGTCTTCCCTCTTTTGACCGCGAGTGCGCTGCAGCGGGCCGCAGCCTATCCGTTGGAAAAGGCTCTGCCTTTTTCGTCGGCCTGAGGTAGGTATAAGTTTCCTCCGCCCTGTCCACAATAGGGGCGGAGGTGTTATTATGAACCGAAAACCAAGTATTTTCGAGAAAATTGCCGATTTTGTCACAGGGAAAGGATTCTACTTCATCGTACTGGCCTGCGTGGCCGCCATCGGTCTGTCCGGGTATTTCCTGGTGCGCAGCGTTCAGCGGGGCCTGGGCGGCGAGGTGGATGACCAGCCTGTGGGAGGTTCCGCCCACATCGTGGTGACCCCCAGCCCCACCATTACCAGCCGGCCCCAGGTATCTGCCACCCCAGAGCCCAGCGCACCGGCCACCCCAGAGCCCAGTGCTGAGCCCACCCCATCCGCCACCCCGGAACCTACGGCAAGTCAAGCTCCCGAGCCCGCCAACCTGGTGTTTACATGGCCGGTGAGCGGAGCGGTCATTGTCCCCTTTTCCCTGGACGCGCTGTCCTATGATGAGACCATGGGGGACTGGCGCACCCACAACGGGCTGGACATTGCCGCCGAGCTGGATACCAGAGTACTGGCCACCGCCCAAGGTACAGTGAGCGCCATTTATGACGACCCCCTCATGGGTACCACCGTGGTCATCGAACACGGAAACGGCCTGACCAGCCTATATGCCAATCTCACCGATACCCCCTCGGTCCAGGTGGGTGACTCGGTCTACACCGGCACCATCATCGGGGCGGTGGGAGACACTGCCCCGGCGGAGAGCGGCCGGGCCTCCCATCTGCACTTTGCCATGTATCAGGATGGCCAGGCTGTCAACCCAGAGGACTATTTGCCAGAAAAATAACTTATAGCAATTAGGCCCCGGCGCATCTGCGCCGGGGCCGCTCGTTTCTTTTATCAGCTCTCCATGTGCTTACCCAAAAAACCGGCCGCCGTCTGGGCCAGCTTGATCTCCACATCGCCCAGCTGGGGTCCTTCCCCCTCGCTGATGAACAGCACACAGCCCAGCACATCCCCTTCCGACAGGATGGGCACCGCCACCAGCACCCGGTACTTCTCGCTGCCGTCGCACAGGTACACCGGCTGGCCGGAGGCCCGGAAGCTCTGCCGGCCCTCCATGATCTGCTCCACCCGGGCAGACACCCGCTTGTCCACCACTTCCCTGCGGGGTATACCCCCGGCGGCAATGCAGTTGTCCCGATCGGTGATCACAGCCGGGGACCCAGCCACCCGGCTGAGGGTGTCGCACAGCTGCACCGCAAAGTCGGTCACATCGCCCAGCTGAGAATACTTTTTGAAAATGACGCCGCCTTCCCGGTCGGTATAGATTTCCAATGGATCGCCTTCCCGGATCCGCATGGTCCGGCGGATCTCTTTGGGAATGACCACCCGGCCCAGGTCGTCGATCCTCCTGACAATTCCCGTTGCTTTCATATTTTCAAACCCTTCCTTTTTTCTTTCTGCCAGTGTTCCGTCTCCCTCCCGGAGCCTCCCGGCCCGTTCTCTCGGAGATGATTTTTACACCAATATTATCCGCAATTGCTTGCAACTTATTCCGGCCGCTTCTCTGGTGGATTCTTCCACCATATTTGTTCTCAGAAAGTTTACTTTATTGGTTTTTTCATCGTTTTTAGGAAATATTTTTGCATTAAAATGCGCAGTTCCTCTCTTGATTTCCCGCGGGGGCAATGCTACAATCTGAACCTCGGAAGGGCCCTGCGTCCCGCAGCCGCAGCCCTCCGAAAAATCTTTTCCAATTTTATAAGGAGTGAATGTTACCAGTGAAGAAGAGACTACTTGCGGCCATTCTCAGCGTCTGCATGGCAGTGGCGGTCCTGCCCGCCACGGCCCTCACCGCCCTTGCCGACGGCGTAGAGCCGGCGGGGGACGCGGCGGTCAACCAGACCACCTCCGTCCGGTACCCCACCCTGGCCGAGGCCATCGGGGCGGCCCAGGACGGCGAGACCATCCAACTGCTCCGGGACGAAACCGTGTCCGGTGCGGGCAAAGGTAAGAACGGCGCTGCCATCCTCATCACCAGCGACATCGTCCTGGACGGCGGCAGCCACACCATCACCGCCGTCGGCTTTGAGCTGGACGGCTCAGACAACCCCCAGACCCACATTATCTCCGTGGAGAACGGCGCGGAGGTTACCATGAAGGACCTGTCCATTGAGGGTAACGCCAGCACCAAGCACGGCATCAACGTGTGGGCTGCGGATCAAGGCAGCGGGGTGATTCTCACCCTGGAGAACGTTGCTATCCGCAACTGCGGCACTGCGGGCATGGTGATCAACAACAGCCAGGTCACCGCCTCGGGGCTGACCACCTCCGGCAACGTGTGGGGCGCGGTGAACGTGGACAACAACGGCCAGTTTACCCTCACCGGCACGGAAAATAACATGGACGAATCCGTCAAGCTCTGGACCGAGAAGAGCCAGGGCGAGGGCGCCGTCACCATCGACGTGAGCCAGTCCAACCTGAAGCCCGTGAAGGGCGAGGGCGCCACTCTGAAGGGCTATACCTACTACACCGACGACGTGTCCCAGCTGGGCGAGGGCTACAACGAGACCACCCAGACCGTCTATGAGGACCTGGACGCCGCCCTGTCCGCTGTGTCTGACGGCCACCGCCTGCGGGTGGTGCGCAGCGCCGCGCTGGACAGCGCCGCCACCCTGCCCGCCGGCGTCACCCTGACGGTGGACGAGGGGGTCACCCTGGCCACCAACGACCAGCTCACCAGCGAGGGCGAAATCGTCAACCACGGCTCCATCACCGGTCAGGTCACCGCCTCCGAGCCCTCTGACGCCGACCAGTACCGGGTGACCTACCTGGCGGACGATCAGCTGTGGTACACCACCGTACTCACCCAGTCGGGCAATGTGCTGAGCTTCACCCAGCCCGCCGACCCCACCAAGGCCGGGCACACCTTTGCCGGCTGGGACTACGGCGACAATGTGTCCGTGTCTGACGGCACCGTCACCCTGACGGTGGACGCCGCCAAGACCTATACCTTCCACGCCCAGTGGACTGCCACTTCCGTCCCCCCCGTCACCTACCCCGTGGCCGTGACCCCCTCTGAAAACGGTCAGGTCACCACCGACCTCTCCAGCGCCGCCCAGGGTCAGAACGTGACCATCACCGTCACTCCCCAGGAGGGCTTTGCGGTGTCCGCTGTTGTGGTTGCCGGCCAGGATGGCAGCACTGTAACGGTCACAGACCATCAGGACGGCACCTACACCTTTACCATGCCTGCCTTCTCTGTCACCGTGGCGGTCACCTTCTCTCAGGTGGAGGAGGAACTGCCCTTCCTGGATGTGAGCGGGGACAACTGGTACTTTGAATCCGTCCGTTACATCCGGGACCGCGGCCTGATGCAGGGCGTGGGCGACGGTCTGTTCGCCCCCAACGCCTTTGCCACCCGGGCCATGCTCATGACCGTCCTGGCCCGCCTGGACGGCGAGGACACCAGCGGCGGCAGCCCCTGGTACGAGAAGGGCCTGGCCTGGGCCGTGGACAACGGCGTTTCCGACGGCAGCAATCCCGGGGGCAACATCACCCGGGAGCAGGTCGTCACCATGCTGTACCGCTACGCCGGTGAGCCCGCCGTCAGCCAGAATCACCTGTCCGCCTTCCCGGACAGCGATGAAGTGTCCGGCTGGGCCCGGGAGGCTATGAACTGGGCTGTCTCCATCGGCCTGATCCAGGGCCGGGGCACCAGCCTGGCCCCCACTCAGCAGGCGCCCCGTGCGGAGCTGGCCGCCCTGCTGCACCGCTTCTGCGTGAGCACCGGCAAGTAAGTTCCCCAACAGAAAGGCAAAGCCTGCTTCCGCTGAGCCCATATGACAAGGGGCTGGGCATCCGCCAAATGGCGGGCGCCCAGCCCCTTCATTGTTTTTCCAAATTTACCTGCCTCTGCGGCCCAGCAGGCGGCGCAGCAGGGACCCGCCCGGCCGCTTCTGGCGCGCCGGCTGGATTCTGGCCGCCGCCTCCGCGGCGTCCCGCATCAACACCTCCTGGCAGTTGACCAGCCCTGTGCGGTCGGATACCGGCCGGTACAACCCGTCGGCCCCCAGGCGGCGGGCCTTGGTATTGTCCATGCGCTGGGCCTCAATGATCCGGTGGATCTCCTCCCGGGCGGCCTTACTGCGGATGGGGCAGGCCACCTCCACCCGCCGCTCCATGTTTCGGGTCATAAAATCGGCGGAGGAGATATACAGCAGTTCCTCCTGCTCCCGCCCGAAGAGATAGATCCGGGCGTGCTCCAGGTAGCGGCCCACGATGCTGGTGACCTGGATGTGATCTGTCTCCCCCTCCACGCCGGGCAGCAGGCAGCAGATGCCCCGCACGATCATCTCCACCCGCACCCCCGCCTGAGAAGCCTGGCGCAGCTTCAAAATCAAGTCCAGGTCGGTGACCGAGTTGAGCTTCAGAAAGATATAGCCCTGCCCCCCCTTGGCGATCTCCCGGTCGATGAGGGCTATCAGACACTTTTTCAAGCTAAACGGAGCCACCATCAGATGCTGGTACTCCCCTTCCAGATTACCGATGGCCAGGTTTTTGAAAAACTCGGTGGCGTCCGCCCCAATGCCTGGGTCGGCGGTGATATAGGACAGGTCGGTATATTGGGCGGCGGTCTTTTCGTTATAGTTTCCCGTGCCCACCTGGGTGATGTAGGAGACGCCG
Source organism: Candidatus Enterenecus stercoripullorum (assembly GCA_018716015.1). Lineage (GTDB taxonomy): Bacteria > Bacillota > Clostridia > Oscillospirales > Oscillospiraceae > Enterenecus > Enterenecus stercoripullorum. Next base: position 5,573 of record DVKM01000048.1, read on the forward strand.
CTGCGGTCCTTGCGGGTGATGAGGCACACCTTGGAGTGCACCTTGTAGCCGTCAAAGCCGTACAGGATCCGGCAACCCGCCTCCTCCAGCCGCTGGGACCAGTCAATGTTGTTCTGCTCGTCAAACCGGGCCCGCAGCTCGATCATGACCGTGACGTCCTTGCCGTTTTCCGCCGCGGCGCACAGGTACTCCACCAGCTTGGCCCGCCGGGCCAGGCGGTAGATGGTAATCTTGATGGAGATGACCTCCGGATCGCTGGCCGCCTCCCGGATCAGGCGCAGGAGGGGCTCCATGCTCTCATAGGGATAGGACAGCAGCACATCCCGGCGCAGCACCTGCCGCAGCACGCTCTCTCCGGGCTCCAGATCGGCTGCATCCTGGGGCACAAAGGGCGGATAGGTCAGGGAGGAGTGCAGGGTGGGGGGCAGCTTGTCCGCCAGGGAGAACACATAGCCCATCTGCATGGGGGAGGAGGTGGTATAGACCTGCTCCCGGGTGAGGTCCAGGTGATGGCAGAAGTAGTCCCGGAAGCGGCCGCCCACCTGGCTGCCCAGCTCCAGACGCACGGGGGCCAGCTTGGTGCGGGAGCGCAGCAACTTTTTCATCTGGGCGCGAAAATCCTCGTCCACCTCAAAGGCTTCGTCGTTGGGGGTAATGTCGGCGTTGCGGGTGACGCAGAACACCGTTTTTTCCACCACTTCATAGTTGCTGAAGATCTTTTCTACCTGGCTTAGCAGGATATCCGGCATCTTCACATAGCGTACATCCGCCCCGGGCAGGAACAGCACCTCCGGGAGAGAGGCGGGCAGAGGAATCACCCCAAACACCTCGCCCCGCTTGTCCCGCAGCAGCGCCCCCACATGGAGCACTTTGTTGACGAAATGGGGAAATGGGTGGTGGCTGTCCACAATCTGGGGGGAGAGGATGGGGTCGATCTCCTGGGCAAAATACTGCTTGACATATTTCTGCTCCGGCTTCTCCAGCTGGTCCATAGACAGCTCGCACACGCCGTATTCGGATAATTGCCTTTGCAGCCCGGTACACACCGTATCCTTGCGGGCGATGAGGGGACGCACGGCGGCGTAGATGGCGCCCAGCTGCTGGCGGTAGGTCATGCCCGACTTCTTGTCCACCGCCCCGTGGTCCATAGCATCTAGATCATGGAGGCTGCCCACTCGGATCATAAAGAACTCGTCCAGGTTACTGGTGAAAATGGATACAAATTTCAGCCGTTCCAGCAGGGGAACGGACTCGTCGGTGGCCTCCTCCAGCACCCGCTCATTAAACCGCAGCCAGGACAGCTCCCGGTTCTGGGTAAAGCTCAGCTTGTGGTCACTCATGCTCCGTCTCTCCTTCCAGCATATGCAGCAGATAGCCTTCCCGCACGCCGTATGGGCTGGCGGAGAAGGAGGCGCAGCCATACCGGGCAGCCACCGCCTCCAGGATGGCCAAGCCCGGCAACAGGGTGTGCAGCCGGTCGGGCGCGGTCTTGATGATGGCGGAGATCAGGCGCTTTCGGTCCTCCTTCAGCATCCTGCGTATCTTTTTCAGCCGCTTGCAGGGATACCCAGCATAGCCGGACTGCTCGTCAAACAGCTCGTCGCTCAGCGCGCAGCTGGCCCGGCAGGTGCCACCCACGCCGTACAGAACTGCGGACTTCTCTACGGGGAAATCCGCGTCCTGAAGCAGGGCGCAGGCATGGTGGGTGATCTCCTTGAGTTCCTGGGTGGTGGGCACCACGTCCCGGACATACCGGGTGTACATATTCAGCGATCCCATGGGCAGGGAGCAGGCACACTGTGCCTTCCCGTCCCGGAACCGCACCAGCTCGGTGCTGCCGCCCCCAATATCCACCAGCAGGCCGTTCTGGGTATGCAGCGCCCGCAGGGTGCCGGAGTAGTCCAGCAGCGCCTCCTCCTGGCCGGTGAGCACCCGCACCTCCAGGCCGCAGGCCTTCCGAATGTCCTGCACCACCTCCTGGGTGTTTACCACGTTGCGCAGGGAGGCCGTGGCGAATACGAAGGTCTTTCGGGGCACCACGCTGTCCAGGATTAGCTGGAACCGCCGCAGCACCTCGATGGCCTTTTGGATCCCCTTGGGGCTCAGCCGCTGCTCCTTGTCCACATATCCTGCCAGCCCCGCCGCCTGCTTGCTGTTGAGCATCTGCCGGGGTTCTCCGTCCACCACCCGGTAGAGTACCAAGCGCATGGTGTTGGAACCAATGTCAATGACTGCGTACATGAAAAATCTCCTTTGCACCTTGAGACGAACTGATGGCCCCTTTTATGAAATAGGGGCCTATGTTTCCCATGGTATCTTAAGGATATGCCGAAAAAAACTCCACCATACCTCAGTTATGGTGGAGTAAAATTTTTGAAAAATTTTTGTTTTTAAGGCAGGCGGTCATACAGCTCCATCTCGTGGCGCAGCTTCCTGGCCAGCGTTTCCGGAAAGCTGCCAGGCAGGGCCCGCCACAACCAGTTAGCGCCCACTGTGGAGGGGACGTTGATCCTGGCCTCGTTGCCCAACCCCAGCAAATCCTGGGCCTGGACCACCGCCAGATCCGCCACGCTGGCCCAGATGCTGCGCATCATCCCCCAGTGGTAGCCCTCCCGCTTGGACAGCCGGAGGTACTCCTTGGCCCGCTTCACCGACCCGGCAGGCGCCGTCTCCATCCACCCCTGAATGGTATCGTTGTCATGGGTGCCGGTGTAAACCACGCAGTGCCGTGGATAACAGTGGGGCAAATATCCGGAGCCGGTGTCCCGGGGATCAAAGGCGAACTGAAGCACCTTCATGCCGGGAAAGCCGGTGTCCTCCAACAGTTTGCGCACCGACGGGGTGAGAAATCCCAAATCCTCCGCGATGATCCTGGGTTTTCCAAGCTGCCCGGCCACCGTCTGAAAGAACTCCAGGCCGGGGCCGGGCCGCCAGTGCCCGTCTCGGGCGGTCTCGTCCCCGTAGGGGATGGCGTAGTATTCGTCAAAGCCCCGAAAATGGTCGATGCGCAGCACGTCGTACAGCCGGAACTGGAAGGCCACCCGGTCTGTCCACCAGCGGTAATTCTCCTCCTTCATCCGGTCCCACCGGAACAGGGGGTTGCCCCACAGCTGCCCGTCCTCGGAAAACCCGTCCGGCGGGCAGCCGGCCACTTCTGTGGGCAAAAGCTGCTCATCCAGCTGGAACTGTTCGGGGCTGGCCCACACGTCTGCGGAATCAAAGGACACATAGATGGGCAGATCCCCGATGATCTCCACATGGTGCGCCTGGGCGAAGTCCCGCACCTGTCCCCACTGGTGGAAAAACAGGTACTGTACCCCCTTCCAGAACATCACGTCCCCCGCCAACTCCTTCCGGGCTTTTTCCAGGGCGGTGGGTCGGCGCAGCCGCAGCCCCTCCGGCCACTGGCTCCAGGCCGCGCCTCCCTGGCTGTCCTTGAGGGCCATGAACAGTGCATAGTCCTCCAGCCAATGGGCATGCTCCCGGCAGAAGCGGTCAAACTCCGTCCGGTCCCCCGCCAGCAGGCGCTGGCAGGCCTTTTGCAGCACTGGGTAGCGTGTCTTGTACAGCAGACCATAGTCCACCCGCTCCGGGTCCGCATCCCAGTTCAGGTCCTGGTATTCTGCCTTTTGCAGCAACCCCTCTTCCTCCAGCAGGTCCAGGTCGATGAAGTAGGGGTTGCCCGCCCGGGAGGAGAAGGACTGGTAGGGGGAGTCCCCGTAGCTAGTGGGCCCCAGGGGCAAGGTCTGCCAGTAGGACTGTCCGGCCGCCTCCAAAAACACAATGAACTCCCGGGCCGCTCCTCCCATGGTGCCAATCCCATAGGGGGAGGGCAGGGAAAACACAGGCATCAAAATACCCGCTTGCCGCATTGCAGCTCACCTCTCTGCGAAGAATCATTCCAACTGCACTCAGCGCCAGTCTCTCCTGGCCGCCACACTCTCGCCCGAAAGCACTTGAAATGGCGTGGTCTCGTATACCGGCGGCAACTTTCGCTCCAGCCGCTCCAGCAGAATATCCGCCCCCCGCTCCGCCATCCGCCTGGTATCCTGTTGGATGGTGGACAGCCTGGGCAGGGAGTACGCACCCACTGGGATTCCATCGAATCCCATCACGGAAATGTCCTCCGGCACTCGATACCCCCGGTCCCTCAGGGCCCGGATCGCCCCAATGGCAATCACATCGCACAGCGCGAAAATGGCAGTCAGGCCCGGGTTGCGGTCCAACAGCCTTCTGGTAGCGGCATAGGCATCCGAAAAAGCGTACCGGCAGGGCTCGCACTGCCGCTCTGCGTTAAAGGGCACCCCATGCTTTTCAAAGCTGTTGCGGCATCCCACGATACGCCGGTAGCTGATCTGAGAGCCGGACCAGTTCCCGCCCAGCACGCCGATCTCCCGGTGCTGATGGTCAAACAAGTAATCCGTGGCCTTTTCCGCGGCCACGGCGTCATCTGTGGACACGCTGGAGAGATTTGCAAATCCCAGGGACTGGGCCGAATTGGTCAGCAGTACGCAGGGCACGCCGATGGGTGCAAAGTCCCGCTGAAAATGCTCCAGGTCGCCGCCCAGGAACAGAATCCCCGGTGGCTTGTACTCCCGGCACACCTGCAGGGCAAAGGCCACCTCGTTGGCGTCCTCATCCACATAGTAGACCGCCGCGTCCATGCCCCGGTCCTGCACCCGCAGCTGCACCTTCTCCACCATTTCTGAAAACAGCATGTTCTGCGTACCCTTGACAATCACTGAGATTCGCTGTCCCACCTGCTGCTTCAAGTGCCGGGCATTGCTGTTTGGCCGGAAGTGATATGCCTCCACCACCGACATCACCCGCTGCCGGGTGGCGTCGCTCACATCCGGGTACTGGTTGAGCACCCGGGACACAGTCGCCACGCTGCACCCGGCCAGTCTGGCGATATCTTTAATGGTCATGGATTCACCCCCAGTGAATGGCGAAATGCCAATTACCCCTTCACCGCGCCGGCCACAACGCCCTTGATGATGTACTTCTGCCCCACCAGGTATACCACGATGATGGGGAGAATGGCCAGCATGATGCACGCCATCATGGGGCCCATCTCCACCCGGCCGTAACTGCCCCGGAACAGCTGGATCAGCATGGAGATGGTCTTATAGTTTTCCAAGTCCAGGATCAGGGTGGGCAGCAGGTAGTCGTTCCAGATCCACATAGCCTCCAGCACCGCCACAGAGATCATGGTGGGGCGCAGCAGGGGGAATACGATGTAAAAATAGGTCTGAAGGGGGCTGCAGCCGTCGATCAGGGAGGCCTCCTCCATATCGATGGGCACGCTGCGCATAAACCCGCAGAACATGAACACCGCCAGCCCAGCGCCGAAGCCCAGGTAGATGATCCACAGCACCCAGGGGGTGTTCAGCTTTAGCGTGTCGGCAATGGAGGACAGGGTGAACATCACCATCTGGAAGGGGACCACCATGGAGAAGGCGCACAGCAGGTAAAGCGCCTTGGTCACCTTGGTGTTCACCCGGGTGATGTACCAGGCGAACATGGAGCAGAAAATGAGGATGGCCAGCACGGACGTCACGGTGATGAACGTAGTGTAAAACAGGCTGGATAAAAACCCCTGGACAGAAATGGCGTTCTCATAGTTGGCCAGCCCTGCGAAGGTCTCCGCAGTAGGCAGCTCAAAGGCGGTGCTGGTGCTGATGGCGCTCTCCACCTTCAGGGAGTTTATGAGCACCATGAAGATGGGATACAGGTAGAGCACGCATACAATGGTCATGATGACGCTCCACAGGCGGTTTGCCCGCTGGTTCTTTCGTCTCATTGCTGGACCTCCTTTCTCCTGGTCAGGCGAAGCTGGACCAGGGCGATAACCACCACGATGGCACAGAAGATGACGGCCTTGGCCTGGCCAATGCCCCGCCACTGGGGCCCGGAGCGGCCGTAGAAGGTATAGTAGATGTTATAGGCCAGCAGCTCGCTCTGGTGGGCGGGCTGGCCGCCGGTAAGAGCCATGTTCTGGTCAAAGAGCTTGAAGCTGTTGGTGATGGTGAGAAACAGGCAGATGGTGATGGAGGGCATGAGCATGGGCAGCTTGACCCGCCAGAAGGTCTGCCAGCGGGTGGCGCCGTCGATCTCAGCGGCCTCCACCAGGGTGTCGGGAATGCTCTGCAAGCCTGCCACATAGATGATCATCATGTAGCCGATCTGCTGCCAGCACATGAGGATGACCAGGCCCCAGAAACCGGCGGTGGCGTCCAGGTTCAGCAGGGGCTTCTCCAGCAGGCTCAGCACGCAGTTGAGCAGGATCTGCCAGATGTAGCCCAACACAATGCCGCCGATGAGATTGGGCATAAAGAACACCGTGCGGAAGATATTCCGGCCCCGGATGGCCTTGGTCAGGATGAGCGCCACGGCCAGGCCGCCCACATTGATGGCGATGGTGGTGACCACCACGAAGGCGCAGTTATACCAGAAGGCGTGGGTAAAGGTGTTGTCGCTCAACGCCCGAATGAAATTGGAGACCCCATTGAAGGTGGCGTCCCGGACGGTGGTAAACTGGCAAAAGGCCAGGTAGACCCCCTGAATAAACGGGATGATAAAGCCGATGATAAACGCGGCCAGCGTGGGCAGTACAAAGATCGGCCAGTACTTTTTGATTGCTTTTTGCACGCACAGTCACCTCCTGTGAAACATGGCGCTGCCCGGGCAGGCCGCCCTCCCGTCAGGCGCGCGGCCTGCCCGGACAGCGTTGGAAAAAGGGGCTGCCGGAGTCGCTCCGGCAGCCCCGGAAAGCTCACGCTTTCTCGTTGTGTTCCGCCTTCTCAGCCGCCGTTGGCCAGGGCGTACTCAGCGGCCCAGTTGTCCACGAACGCGCTGACCACGCCGTCCCAGTTGGTGTCGGTCTGATCCGCGGCATAGACGGACAGCGCGGAGCCGACCATGTTCTTCCACTCCTCAGAGGGCATGGTGGTGAAGTTCCAGGACACAGGGGTCTTGCCCTCTGCGGTCATCTCAGCGTCCAGCTGGACAAACAGGTTTGCGGACGCGGGAGCCTGCTGGAAGGGGATGGCAAAGCCCATGCCAGCCTCGCCGGAGGGCATGGCGCCCTCGCCGCCGGTCATGGCCTGCAGGGCGGTCTCGTCGGTGACGCACCAGTACATAAAGTCCAGAGTAGCCTGGATATCCTCTTCACTGGCGTTCTTGTTCACGCACCAGTAGTTCTCAGAGCCGGTGCACAGGCCCTGGTTGGCCTCGTCGCCCACGCCGAAGTAAATGGGGATCATGGTCACTTCATCCTCGCTCAGCTTACCCTCGCCTACCACGTTGGCGAACTCCCAGGAGCCGTTCTGATAGAACACGGCCTGGCCAGAGACAAACTCATTCAGGGAGTCGTTGGCGGTCTTGGCGGTGAGTTCCGCGGGGGAGCAGGTGGAGTTGTTGATGTACAGGTCCCAGATGGCCCGGTAGTTGTCCAGATAAGTGCCCTCGATGGCGTCGGTGGAGGTGATGCCCCGATCCAGGTACTCAAAATAGATGGGCAGGTTTGCCAGGTGAGTCTTGAAGCGCCAGTCGGAAGAGCTGTCCATACCGGCAGAGGTGAAGGCGGCAAAGCCTAGGTCCGCGCTGCGGGCGGTGATGTCCTCGGCCACGGCCTTCAGATCCTCAAAGGACTGGATGTCCTCCACGGTGTAGCCCGCTTCGCTCAGCAGGGTCTGGTTGACGATGATGCCGTAGGACTCGATGACGTAGGCGATACCCGCCACACTGTCGCCGTCCTTCAGGGCGTAATCGTCGCTGGTCAGCTCACCGTAAATCTGGGAGCCGGACAGGTCGTAGCAGTAGTCCCGCCAGTTGTTCAGGCCCACAGGACCGTTGACCTGGAACAGCGTGGGAGCATCCGACTTGGCCATCTCGCTGGTGAGCATGGTCTCATAGGTGCCGGAGGCAGCGGTCTGCACCGTGACGGGCACGCCGGTCTCAGCGGTGTAGATCTCCGCCAGCTCCTGCCACTGGCCGTCCTGCTCCGGCTTGAAGTTCAGATAGTAGACCTGGCCGGCGGCCTCTTCTCCGGACTGGCTGGCCGGAGTCCCGCTGTTATCGGGGGTCTGGCTGGACTCTCCGGCGTCGCCACCGCAGCCAGCCAGCAGGGACAGGCCCATAGCGCAAGCAAGCCCCAATGCAAGCAACTTCTTTTTCATAAGATTCCCTCCTGAATTCATAGAATTTCGGATCCATACAGACACATCCAATTGTCGGAAACGTTTCCGCTTCCTCACGCTTCTATTATAGCTATTTCCCAAAAAAATGCAATATATTTTTGTTTTATCATGCAAAATCATCAAATATAACAATTTTATTCCCCATTATCTTGGCAAAATGACGGGTTATCTTTTTGGCAATATCGAAAACGTTTCCGGTCTTGCTGACACTTCCTCCGTCAATCTCTCCAGCGCTCCCTGGCTGCCACGATTCAGCCCCCGTCTTCAGCCCTTTTTTCCCCGGTCCTGGACAAACTCCGTCAGGCACAGATTGAGGTCCACCGGCGTGGAGATCCCCTCCACCGCCCCCTGGCTGGTATACTGCCACATGGCAAAATGGTAGCGGAAGCTGGTGGCCTGCCAGTTTTCGGTATAGTGGGCCAGCCAGAAGGGCCACTCTATCAGCGCGCTGAGGTCCAGCTCATCATATGCCTTGGAGGGGCTGAAATAGACCATGGGCAGATACCCCGCCTGCTCTATGGTCTGGCAGAACGCCGCGGCGCAGGCGGTCTGGGTGGCGCCGTCCGTCTCCAGCGTCCTGGAGTCCTGGGCGTTCTGCCGCTCCCAGTCAAACACCACCGGATAGGCGATGTCATACCTCTCCAGGCGTTCCAGCACAAACTGCGCCTCCTCCCGGGCCTCCTGCTCGCTCACCGCCTGGGAGAAAAAGTAGACTCCCACATCCAGCCCCGCGGCCAGGGCCCCTTCCATGTTCTGGCGGTAGCGGTCGTCCTCATACAGTCCGCCTTCGGTATACCCCCGAAAGCCCAGGCGGATTATAGCAAAGTCCACTCCGGCGTCCGTCACCTGCTCCCATTGGATCTCCCCCTGATAGCTGGATACGTCCACCCCCACATAGCTGGGGGCGTCCCCGTCATAGGTGAGAAACCCGTCGGCCACCACGAAATCTTCCGCGGAATAGGGATTGCCGGGCACCGGGTCCACTTTGCCCGCCGTACAGCCGGACAGGGCCAATGCCAGCAGCAAAACCGGCCAGATTCGTTTCCAGACCATGGGCAGCACGCTCCTCCCCCATTTTTCTACAGCATAGCATAAAAGGAGCAGGCCCGCCAGACGGCAGGCCCGCTCTTAACGATATTTTAAGAATTTAGTGGCACCCGCTGCAGTGGCCGCAGTCGCCGCTACACCCGCCGCCGCTCTTTTTCTGTTTGATGAGCGAGCGGATGGCCAGCGCCACGATGACAGCCAGAACAGCTACAACAATAGCGGTTTGCATACTTCACATCCTTTCTGGAGCCGCGTTACACCTTGACCGCATCCACGGCCCGCTGGTTGTTCGTCTCCCCCCGGTAGCCCTTCCGGAACAGCAGGCAGATAATCCCCGCCGCCAGAGCAATCGCAACCACTGTGAACAGGTTAAAGCTGACGTCTCCGGTGATGAGCCCGCCAATCTGATAGACGATTAGGGAGATCACATAGGCAAAGGCGCACATGTACCCGATGGCGGCCAGGGTCCATTTGGCGTTGTTCATCTCCCGCTTGATGGCGCCCATGGCGGCAAAGCAGGGGGCGCACAGCAGGTTGAAGATCATGAAGGAGTAGGCGCCGATTCCGGTGAAGGCCGCGCCGATGTTGGCCGTCAGGTTGCCCGGGTAACACACACTCATGGTGGACACCACTTCCTCTTTGGCAATGAGGCCGGTGATGGTGGCCACGGTGGCCTGCCAGGTGCCGAAGCCCAGGGGAGCAAAAATCCAGGCGATGGTGTTGCCGATGTTAGCCAGGATGGAGTGGTTGTTGTCCTCCACCATACCGAAGGCCCCGTTCTCAAAGCCGAAGCCCTGGAGGAACCACAGCACGATGGTGGAGACCAGAATGACAGTGCCGGCCCGCTTGATGAAGGACCAGCCCCGTTCCCACATGGAACGCAACACGTTGCCCGGGTTGGGGGCGTGGTAGGCGGGCAGCTCCATGACAAAGGGGGCGGGCTCTCCGGCGAAGGCCTTGAACTTCTTCAGGATGATGCCGGAGATCACCACCGCCGCTACGCCGATGAAGTAGGCGGAGGTGGCCACCAAGGGGGAGTGCCCGAACAGCGCCCCGGCAAACAGCGCGATAATGGGCATTTTCGCCCCGCAGGGGATGAATCCGGTGGTCATGATGGTCATCTTCCGGTCCCGGTCCTGCTCGATGGTCCGGGAGGCCATGATGCCGGGCACGCCGCAGCCGGTAGCCACCAGCATGGGGATAAAAGACTTGCCGCTCAGCCCGAAGCGGCGGAAAATCCGGTCCATGATAAAGGCGATGCGAGACATGTAGCCTACGTCCTCCAGAATAGCCAGCAGCAAAAAGAGCACCAGCATCTGTGGCACAAAGCCCAGCACGGCGCCCACGCCGCCTACGATGCCGTCCAAAATCAGGGAGGCCACGATCTCATTGCAGCCAATGGCGGTCAGGCCGTTCTCCATGAGCACCGGGATACCGGGCACCCATGCGCCATATTGGGTGGGCTCAGGCTCAGGCACAGTGAGAGCCTCCTGATAGGCCTGCTCATTCACCTCCAGCACCGCAGTGTCCCCTGTCTCGTCATCATACAGGTAGGCCTCACTCTCCCCCGCCTCATAGGCCGCGATGATGGCGGAGGCCTCCTCAAAGGCACCGGAGTCCTCATCCCATGCCTCAGCATCCACAGTGAAGGGGACAAACCAGCCGTCGCCGAACAATCCGTCATTGGCCCAGTCTGTGAGATGGGTGCCGATGGAAATGGTCCAGCCCCCCATGGCGATGGAATACACCAGGGCCATGACCACCACGAAAATCGGCAGAGCCGCAATGCGGTTGGTGACCACCCGGTCGATCTTGTCGGACAGGGACAGCCCAGCGCGCTTTTTCTTCACACAGGCGGCCACGATCTTGGCAATGTACTCGTACCGCTCATTGGTGATGATGGACTCCGCGTCGTCATCCAGGGCGGTCTCACAGTCCACAATGGCCTGCTCCACCCAGCCCTTTACATCAGCAGACAGGGTCAGCTTGCCCATCACCTGGTCGTCCCGCTCAAACACCTTGACGGCATACCACCGCTCCATCCCCTTGGGGAATACGGAGCCCAGAGCCGCCTGGATGGCATCCAGAGCCGCCTCCACCGGAGGGGAATAGGCCAGGGGTTTGGGCCCGCTTCCGCTCTGCAGCCTCTTGGCCTCAGTAATGAGCCGGTCCAGGCCCTCCCCCTTCAGGGCGGATACCTCCGCCACCGGGCAGCCCAGGGCCTTGGACAGCTTGGCCGCATCGATACTGTCCCCGTTCTTGCGTACCAGGTCCATCATATTCAAGGCCACCACCACGGGGATGCCCATCTCCATGAGCTGGGTGGTGAGGTACAGGTTTCGCTCAATATTGGTAGCGTCCACAATGTTGATGATGCCGTCGGGCCGCTCCCCCACCAGGTACTCCCGGGCCACCACTTCCTCCAAAGTATAGGGGGACAGGGAGTAGATACCCGGCAGGTCGGTGAGGGTGACCTCCTGATCGCTTTTCAGCCGCCCCTCTTTCTTTTCCACCGTCACGCCCGGCCAGTTACCCACCCGCTGGTTGGAACCGGTCAGAGCGTTGAACATGGTTGTCTTTCCGGAGTTAGGGTTTCCGGCAAGGGCCAGTCTGATCGACATTTCTGCTTCCTCCTTCGCGCATGTAGTTAGTTTTTGCTAACCACATTTCAAAAAATAAGGGCGCACTCTCACGCCGCTTTGTCAATCGCCTCACAGAGCTTCGATGTCCGCAGGTGGCGAAATAAATGGAACTTTGTTTTCGGCCCCGGCGTGTATGTGGGCAAAAACACGTCTCGGCCTGCAAGCCCGCAAGCCCGTCAAATACGCTTCGGCGGGCCAAATCTCTTCTGTTGAAAAAATTTTCCCAACAGGTTTTATGCCACCTCAACGCAGTCCGCGTCCTCCTTGCGGATAGACAGCTCATATCCCCGGACCGTGACCTCCACCGGGTCGCCCAGGGGGGCCACCTTGCGCACGTAGATGCTGGTACCCCTGGTGATCCCCATATCCATGATGCGCCGGCGCAGCGCCCCCGCTCCATGGAGCTTCACCACAGAAACCGTTTCTCCTACCTTGACGTTTCGCAGCGTTCTCATCCCGCTTCGCCTCCTCTCCAGAAAGTTAAGAAAGTTACCTGATCCGGCAGAACGGTCATACCAGGATCCGGCTGGCCATATTCCGGCTCAGGGCAATGCGGGTCTCTTTCACCTTGACGATCAGGTTTCCCCCGATCTCGTTGACCACGCACACCGTTCCGCCCTCCACAAAGCCCAAGCCCTTCAAAAACGAGCGCACTTCGTCTTTCCCGGTGATCCTTCTCACCGTTCCCTCCTGACCATTGGTCAGCATTGTCAGCGGCATAATGGTGATCCCTCCGTTCTGTCAGTTAGCATCTTCTAACACCAGGAAGTGTATCACCTCGGTCTGGAGTTGTCAATAGCTAACCCGGAATTTTTTAGGATTGTCACCGCGCAAAATATGTGCTATCATTTCCACAGGTGATTTTATGCAGATTCATGAATCCGGAGAGAACTATCTGGAGGCCATCCTGGCCCTGAGCGAAAAGGGCCCTGTGCGGTCCATCGACGTGGCGCAGCACCTGGGATTCTCCAAGCCTAGCGTCAGCCGCGCCATGAGCCTGCTGCGGGAAAACGGCTATGTGGTTATGGATGACATCGGCCTGCTCACCCTGACCCCGTCGGGGATGGAGGTGGCCTCCCGCATCTATGAGCGGCACCGCCTGCTCACCCAGTGGCTGATCCAGCTGGGCGTAAGCCCCGAGGTGGCCGCCGAGGACGCATGCAAAATTGAGCACGACCTGAGCCCCGAGACCTTTGAGGCCCTCAAGCGCCACAGCCAGAGGCTTGGCCAGTCCGCCAAAGCGGAATAACGGAATGACAGAGCAAAAGGGCGCCGATTTGGCGCCCTTTTGCTCTGTCATGATAGGAAACGTTTATCCCTGTTCGTCTCGCTGGCTGTCCATCCAGTCAAGCTCCTCCTGGGTAAAGCTTCGATCCTTATAATAATACTTCTTGTCCGCTTCGGTGATCGGCCGGACCATCCGGCAGGGGTTGCCCACGGCGATCACCATGGGGGGGATATCTTTTGTCACCACGCTGCCCGCGCCGATCACCGCCCCCCGGCCGATGTTGACCCCGGGCAGGATGACCGAGCTACCTCCAATCCACACGTCGTCCCCGATGGTCACGCTCTGGCCGTACTCATAGCCGGAGGCCCGGCTGTCCGGATGGATGGGGTGCCCGGCGGTGTAGATGGACACATTGGGGGCAATCTGCGCCCGGTCCCCGATGGTCACCGGGGCCACGTCCAGAATCACCAGGTTGAAGTTGGCGTAAAAGTCCTCCCCCACGGTGATATTTGTGCCGTAGTCGCAGTGAAAGTCCGGCTCGATGGTCAGCCGCTCCCCCGTCTTGCCCAGCAGGTCCTTCAAGAGCGCCGTGCGCTCCCCCCACCGCTCCGGGGGGAGGTGGTTATACTCATGGCACAGCCGCCTGGCCCGCTCCCGCTTCTGGGGCAGGCCGTCCAGCCATGCCTTGTAGGGCAGCCCCGCCAGCATTCTCTCCTTTTGGCTCATATTTCCACAATTCTGATTCACACTCTGTCCTCCTCTCGCATTTCGCCCGCCAGGCTCCGGGCAAACAGCGCCCGGACCTGGTCCAGGTCCTCCGTCTGGCCCAGCGCCCACATCAGCTTGGTCACCGCCGCCTCGGTGGTCATGTCATACCCCTGGATCACCCCTTCCGCCAGGGCCTTCTGCCCCGCCTGGTAGAGGGTGAAGTCGCTGCTCTCATAAAGGCACTGGCTGCACACCACCACCGCCATGCCCGCCCGGCTGGCGGTGTGGAGCTTTTCAATCAGGTTGCGGCGGATGAAGTGCAGCCCACCCGCGCCGAAGGCCTCGATGACCACGCCCCGGTAGTGCATTTGCAGCAGCATGTCGAAAATCTCCGGATTGAGGCCTGGGGTGAGCTTGATGAGAAAGACCTCTTGGCACAGCCGGTCCCGCAGGCGGCAGGGCCCCAGCAGGGGTGGGATGGCCGACCGGCGTACCGCCAGCCCGGAGCCGTTGACCACGGCCACCGGCGGCCAGTTCACGCTGTCAAATGCGTCGAAATCCGTGGTGCGGGTCTTCACCGCCCGGCAGCCCAGCATCACCTTCCGGTTGAAGGCCAGAAACACGCCGGGATAGCCCGAGGCGGCCATGGCAAAGGCGGTACGCAGATTGTCCAGCCCATCGGTCAGCGGGTGCTCGATGGGCAGCTGCGCCCCGGTGAGCACCACCGGGATGGGGATATTCTGCACCATATAGGACAGCACCGAGGCAGTATAGGCCATGGTGTCCGTGCCGTGGGAGACGACCACGCCGTCAAACCGCTCCCGAGCCTCAAACACACACCGGGCAATGAGCTTCCACTCCTCAGGCTGGATATTGGCGGAATCCAAGTGGAGGATGTCCCGCACCGTCAGCTCATAGCTGTCCGCCAGCGCACCCAGATACCTGCTCAGCGCCGCACCGTCCAGGCCGGGGGCCAGCCCCTCCTCCGTCAGACGGGAGGCAATGGTCCCCCCCGTGGTCAGCAGTAAGATTCGTTTCATGCGCCATTCCCCCGTTCTGTCAGAAAAGCAGTATAGCAGAGGCGGGGGAATTTTGCAACTTGCCGCCGGGCGGTTCCTTTGATATAATACGTCTATTCAAATATTCTGCTTCCTGAAATGAGGTATTCATATGAAATATGATTTGTTGGTCGTAGGCGCCGGCCCCGCCGGCCTCACCGCGGCCATCCAGGCCAAGGTCCGGAATAAATCTGTGCTGGTGGTGTCCAACCAGCCTACCTCCAGCCCCCTGTGCAGGGCTCCTCGGATGGATAACTATCCCGGCATCCCCCATGTGAAAGGGCTGGATCTGTTAGAGCGGCTGCTGGCCCAGGCCGCGGACCTTGGCATTCCCATCCGGCTGGGCCGGGTGCTCAGCCTGGTGCCCCTGGGGGACAGCGTGATGGCCTCCATCGGCGACCAGGTGGAAGAGGCGGCCGCCGCCGTCCTGGCCGTAGGTGTGGCCAGGGCCACCCCCCTGAAGGGAGAGGAACGGCTACTGGGCAAGGGCGTGAGCTACTGCGCCACCTGTGACGGCATGTTTTACCGGGACAAGTCCGTCGTGGTGGCGGGGGACGCCCCCGATCTGGAGGAAGAGACGGAGTATCTGCGCTCCATCGGCTGCCTCGTCACCACCGCCCGGCTGCCCGGTCTGGAGATTCTGGGGGAGGAGCAGGTCACCGGCGTGCGCACCGCCTCCGGGGAGGAGATCCCCTGCCAGGGGGTGTTCCTGCTGCGCTCTTCCATCGCTCCCACCCAGCTGGCCCCCGGACTGGAGCTGGAAAACGGATATATTCAGGTGGATCGGCACATGGCCACCAATCTGCCCGGTATCTACGCCGCCGGTGACTGCACCGGCACGCCCCTCCAGCTGGCCAAGGCAGTGGGACAGGGGCAGACAGCCGCCCACTTTGCGCTGGGCCTTGAATAAGTTTCCCGGCGTTTGGGCGGAAACTTTCAGGAGAGATATTGAAATCTTTTTGTAAAGATGGTAACATAGTGATACCGATGGGGACTCCCCCAAAATGAATCAAGGAGTGATTGTGATGGTCAAGGTAATTATGGGCCTGAAGGGCACCGGCAAGACCAAGCAGATGATCGATCTCATCAATACAGCTGTGAACACGGAGCATGGCAATGTGGTTGCCATCGCCCACGATTCCAAGCTGACTTACGATATTAATTACAAGATCCGCCTGATTGACACTTCGGACTATGCCATCCCCAACTATGACACCCTCAAGGGCTTTCTATACGGGCTGTACGCCAGCAACTACGACATCACCCATGTGTTCATCGAAAGCCTGAACAAGCTGGTCCCCACCGTGGGCAATGAGGATGTGGAGCCCTTCCTGGACTGGCTGGAAGCCTTCTCCCAAAAGAGCGGCATCAAGTTTACCGTCTCCATTAGCGAGGACGCGTCCAAAGCCAGCGATGGCATACGTAAGTATTTCTAAGGTGTTTTGCGCTGTCATCTCCCCGCTCCGGCGCAGGCCGGAGCAGGGAGATGTTTGCCTTTTGTAAGAGAATCGTGAACTTTTTATTAACAAGAAAAATTCTTCTTTACAAACGCCGGAAAGTGTGCTATGCTCTTAACAGAAAAAGTTATTGTTATTGAGGTGACGATATGGCTATCGTTCGACGCAGTAAAAAGCGGGATGCGATCCTGCGTCTGATACGCAGCACCAAATGCCACCCCTCGGCGGATTGGATCTACCAGCAGCTCAAGGATGACTATCCAAACTTGAGCCTGGGCACGGTCTACCGCAATCTCAATCAGCTGTCTGAGCAGCATATCATCCGCCGTGTGGGGGTCATCAATGGTCAGGAGCGTTTCGACGCGGACACCTATCCCCACGCCCACTTTGTTTGCAACTGCTGCGGGGCTGTTATGGATCTGCCCGACTATGCACCGTCACGGCAGTACGTCCAGTCCCTCAGCGAGCAATATGAATTCATTGTGGAAGGACATGAATTCAATCTCCGCGGTCTGTGCAAGGACTGCAAAAATCTCATTACATTGGAGGAAACTGTATCATGAAAAAATGGGTTTGCCCTGTCTGCGGCTATGTTTACGAAGGGGAGAATCCCCCTGCTGAGTGCCCCGTCTGCCATGTCCCTGGCTCCAAGTTTGTGGAGCAGACCGGCGATATGAAGCTGGCCGCCGAGCACGAGTACGGCATCTACGCCAAGACTGTCAAGAACAACCCCGACATCAGCAACGAGGACAAGACCTACATCCTGGACCAGCTGAAGGCCAACTTCAACGGTGAGTGCTCCGAGGTGGGCATGTACCTGTGCATGGCCCGCATCGCCCATCGCCAGGGCTATCCCGAGATCGGCCTGTACTGGGAGAAGGCCGCCTATGAGGAGGCGGAGCACGCCTCCAAGTTCGCTGAGCTGCTGGGTGAGGAGCTGGAGCCCAACATGAAGGCGGACACCAAGGCCAACCTGGCCTGGCGTGTGGACTGCGAGTTCGGCGCCACTCAGGGCAAGGTGGATCTGGCCGCCTGCGCCAAGAAGAACGGTCTGGACGCCATCCATGACACCGTCCACGAGATGGCCCGCGACGAGGCCCGCCACGGCAAGGCGTTCAAAGGCCTGCTGGAGCGGTACTTCGGCTAATTAAACCCAAGGATTTCAACCAGAAATCATCACCCAAGGGGGTGGGCCGAAATGCCCACCCCCTTTTCTTTGCGGACAAAGCGGGAGTATTTCGCGCCCCTTCCCCCCCCTCCGATCACACACCCAACCGCCTGTCTGGACAAGTGGTTGGGCATTTGCTATACTAAGTAAAAAACGCACGGTTGTGAAAGGAGCACATGATGGCGGAACAGTTGACCAAAGACCTTTGGCGTCTAGACATTCCCCTGGTGGGAAATCCCCTGAAAAATTTGAACAGCTATCTGTTCACCGGAGCGCGGAGCCTACTGATCGACACAGGCTTCCGCCAGCAGCCCTGCCGGGAGGCCATGGAGCGCCAGTTGGCGGAGATCGGCGTGGACCGGGACCGGCTGGACATTTTCTGCACCCATCTTCACAGCGATCACACAGGGTTGGCCCCGGAGCTGATCCGGCCCGGCTGCCGTATCTTCATCGGGGAAATCGACGGACCCGGACTGGCAAAGGCAGCGGACGCGGCCTATTGGGAGGCACTCTATCAAGAATACATACTGGACGGATTCTCCCCGGAGGAGATGGCCGAACTTTGGGCGGCAAATCCCGCCAAAAGCGCGGCGCCCCCCTGGCGGGAGGGGCTGTATACCTATCTGAAGGACGGGGATGAGCTGCACTACAGCGGGCACACCCTGCGCTGCGTCCTGACCCCCGGGCATACGCCCGGGCACATGTGCCTCTATGACCCCCAGCTGAAGCGGCTGTTCTCCGGCGACCACGTCCTCTTCCATATCACCCCCAACATCTGCCGCTGGTCAGGCGTGACCGACTCCCTGGGGGACTATCTGAACAGCCTGGACAAGACTGCGGCCCTGGATGTGGCGGAACTCTACCCCGCCCACCGGGCGGAGACCGGCAATCTCCAGGAGCGGATCGCCCAGCTGAAGGCGCACCACGCCCGCCGCCTGGAAAACGCTCTGGACACGGTGCGGGAAGCGCCTGGCCTCACTGCCTATGAGATCGCCGGCCGGATGGCCTGGAGCATCCGGTGCCGGAGCTGGGAGGACTTTCCCCTCACCCAAAAATTCTTCGCCGTGGGAGAGACCATGGCTCACCTGGATCGGCTGGCAGTTTTGGGGCAGGTCTATGATCAGGAATTGCAGGGAAAACGGCGGTACTTCATCCAGCAAACCTAAGGAAACAGCCGAGCGAGGGCCTCACCGGCCCTCGCTCTCTTCTTTGATCTCAGCATTCTTTTCCGCCTTGCAGGCACATCATCAAGCTGCAAACCCTCTCACCGGTCCCACTTGTCGATAAGGGCCCGGATCTGGTCGGCGAACTTGCCCAGGTCCTTGTTGGTGCCCCCACGGTTGCGGGCGATGACCTGCTGCAGGCGCTGGCCCACCTCCTCCAGGCGGCGGTATGCCGGGGAAGCGGAGCCAGGCAGGGCCTCTGGGGACTTTGGCTGGAGGACCACGCCGGGAGCCAGCATCCTGTTGGCCGCCAAGTCGTAAACTTCCTCATAGTTGGGTGCGTGGGCCTCAAAACCGTGGTCCCGGAGGGTCTGGGCATAGGTTTCTGTCACCTGGCTCTCTCCGTGGACCACAAAGACATGTTGGGGCTTGGGCTGGTAAGCCTCGATCCAGCGCAGCAAGCCGTCCCGGTCAGCATGGGAGCTCAGACCGTGATAGTTCACGATCCTGGCCCGCACGGCGATCTCCTCCCCGAACAACTTCACTTTGCTCACGCCGTCCACCAGCCGGCGGCCCAAGGAGCCCTCCGCCTGGAAGCCCACGAACACGATGGTGCACTCCGGCCGCCACAGGTTGTGCTTCAGGTGATGGCGGATCCGGCCGGCGTCGCACATGCCCGAGGCGGAGATGATGACCTTGGGGGTCTGGTCCGTGTTCAGCGCCCGGGACTCCTCGGTGCTCTCGGTGATGCACAGCCCGGGGAACTGGAACAGCGCTCCTCCCTTGAGGGCCTCGATGGCCTCCTCATCCAGATAGCCGTGGAGGTCTCCGGAAAAGATGTGGGTGGCCTCTCCCGCCAGGGGGGAGTCCACATAGACCTTGAAATCAGGCATGCTTTTGACCAGGCCTTCCTCCTTGATCTCCCGGATGAAGTACAAAAGCTCCTGGGTACGGCCCACCGCGAAGGAGGGGATGATGACGTTGCCGCCCTTTCCCAGGGTGTCGTCGATGATGCGGGCCAGGTCGCCGGTATAGTCCGGGTCCTGGTTCATGTTGTGGAGCCGGTCGCCGTAGGTGCTCTCGGTGACCACATAGTCCGCTTCCGTGATATACTGGGGATTGCGGATGATGGGCTGCTCCCGGTTGCCGATGTCCCCGGAGAAGACAATCTTCTTGGTCTGCCCCCCCTCAGTGAGCCACAGCTCCGCGCTGGCCGAGCCCAGCAGGTGCCCCGCGTCCACAAACCGCAGACTGACCCCTTCCGTAATGGGCGTCTCCTGTCCATACTCCAGTGTGACCACATGACGCATGGTCTTTTCCACATCACTCAGGGTGTACAGCGGCTCCACCGGGGGCCTGCCCGCCCGCTGGCCCTTCTGGTTTTCCCACTTGGCGTCGCTCTCCTGGATATGGGCGGAATCCCGCAGCATGATGGACAGCAGCTGCCCCGTGAGCCGGGTACAGTAGATGTTGCCCGCGAAGCCCTGCTTGATCAGCAGGGGCAGCCGGCCGGAATGGTCGATGTGGGCGTGGGTAACGATCACATCGTCGATGTAGCCGGGGTTGAAGTCCAGCTCCCGGTTGTCCCGCTCGTCCCTGCCCTGCTGAAGCCCGCAGTCCACCAGAATCTTTTTACCGCCGCACTCCACGCAGTGACAGCTGCCGGTGACCGCCTTGGCCGCACCGAAAAAGGTCAGTTTCATAGAGCCACCTCCTCAAATGTCTGCCCATGTCATTTCTCCGAACCGCTCCCGTTCTCTTTTCGTTCTTTTTCCTCATTGTACCCTGTATCGACCCATCTGTAAATAGGCTGACGCTCTGTTTTGTCAAGTTCCTCCCTTGCCAAAGCCTGTAAAATGGGGTATGATACTCCTATCGAGGGATCCCGGCGGCCTGGGTATGCGCCGCCGTTTTTCTATCCGAAACATTTCATTCCGAGAGGAGCATATCCATATGTGGGCGGAAGAAAGCGTGTTCTATCAGGTCTATCCCCTGGGCTTGTGCGCAGCGCCCTGGGTCAACGACGGGGTGCAGGCCCACCCCATCGGCAAGATCGGGGATTGGGCGGAGCACATCCAGCGGCTGGGGGCCAACGGGGTGTACCTCTCCCCCTTGTTTGAGAGCGACAGCCACGGCTACGATACCCGGGACTACCGGCGGGTAGATGTGCGCCTGGGTGCCAATGAGGAGCTGGCCCAGGTGTGCCGCACCTTCCATGACCACGGCATCCGCGTCATTCTGGACGGGGTGTTCAACCACGTGGGCCGGGGGTTCTGGGCCTTCCGGGACGTACGGGAGAAAAAGTGGGATTCCCCCTACAAAGACTGGTTCCACATTGACTTCGGGGGCAACTCCAACTACAACGACGGCTTCTGGTACGAGGGCTGGGAGGGCCATTACGAGCTGGTGAAGCTCAATCTGCAAAACCAGGCCGTGGCCGACTATCTGCTGGACTGTGTGAAGTTCTGGGTGGAGCAGTTTGACATCGACGGGCTGCGGCTGGATGTGGCCTACTGTCTGGACAAGGGCTTTCTGGCCCGGCTGCGCCAGTTCACGCAGGCTCTGAAGTCTGACTTCTTTCTGGTGGGGGAGGTGCTCCACGGGGACTATAACCAGTGGGTCAACGACGGCATGCTCCACAGCTGTACCAACTATGAATGCTACAAGGGGCTGTACTCCAGCCTGAACGACTTAAACCTGTTTGAAATCGCCCACAGCCTGAAGCGGCAGTTTGGCTCAGAGCCCTGGTGCCTGTACCGGGGCAAGCACCTGCTGTCCTTCGTGGACAACCACGACGTCACCCGGGCTGCCAGCATCCTGCGGGATTCCAATCACCTGCCGGTGCTGTACGGCCTGCTGTTCGGCATGCCGGGCATTCCCTGCGTCTACTACGGCAGCGAGTGGGGCGCCCGGGGAGAGAAGTCCCAGGGGGATCAGGCCCTGCGCCCCGCCTTCGACCGGCCGGAGTGGAATGCGCTCACCGATGCCATTGCCGCCATGGCAAAGGCCCGGCGGGGCAGCCGTGCCCTGTGCGATGGGGACTATCAGGAAATCCTGCTCACCAACCGGCAGTTCATCTTCCAGCGCCAGGCGGAGGGGGAGCGGGTGCTGGTGGCGGTGAACGCCGACAGCCAGCCCTATACCGCCCACTTTGACGCGGGCTGCGGCCAAGGGGTGGATCTGCTCACCGGGGAAATCCACGACTTTGGCGGCGGCAGTACGCTGGCGCCCTACAGCGTGGCGTTTTGGCGGTGTGAGGGCTAAACTCTGTGAGACTTTTTCCATAGACTGAACGGTTTACCCGTTATCATGTACGGGTAAACCGTTATAAAATTTACACATATATTACACGATCTCGATAGTAAAATAAATTTCCTTTCTTTATAATTTAATTAAATTTTAACAAAGATTGGAGCAAGGTACATGAAAAAATATCTTTATAGACTAGTATCTTTGACATTGGTTCTTGCACTCTTACTTTCAATCTCTGTTACTGCATTTGCAGCATCTCCCGATAACAATGAGGTGCAGAAAACAGAAATTATTACAGATGATACTGGAAATACTTTCAAACTCACCTATAGCATCAAAACAAATTCTGACACTCATGCAGCTCTGTATGATAGCAATGGAATCCTCCTTCAGGAAACCTTTGTCTATCCCGTCAAAAATCGCATTGTAGAATATCAGTATCATAGTCAGACCACTCTCGCCTTCCATGATTCGTATTCTGCAACCGCCAAAGAGTACATTTACTCTGACTTAATTTCTGCTGCTCCTGCTGCCGAACTTTCACCGGATGAATCCCAAAACTTTTCTATGATAGATACACCTCAATATCAAGCAAATATACCGTTCCCCGTTTTTAATGACGAAGAGTGGAGCCTTGTTAATCATTTACCTCCTGCCCCTGCGTCTCCTTATTCTATTGATCTTTATGCAATGAATTACGATCAGGAACCAGACTCCAACCGGTTTTCTCGAAAAACATTAAACCTTCCTGCGAAAATCGCCCTTACTACTCTTGCAGGAATCTTAGCTGGATTTCTTACTACTGGCGGTATCACAACATGGATTGTCTTACGTTCTTTGGGCGCGGCTGTTATTACACAAGGGGCTCAGTATATCATTAACAATGCCATTCAAGGATCTGTTTGCTATAGTACCCAAAAAATCTTATATGCTCCTGTTGTGGAGGGTTACAACGTTTATCCCAATGCGTATATAACAAAACTTTGGTTGGTATCTGAAAACGCTGTTACAGATAAGACTACCATTACTCTTGCGCGGGAGTCCTATCAATATTCCCACAAGCCCACTCAAGAAGAACTTATGTATGCGGCCCGCGGATATTTTACTGCTACTGTAGGCACTAACTACGGTAAATGAACATGGAAAATAGGTTTTGTCCATTAAAATGGATTATTTTTGCCCTGATATGTATACTCTTTTTTGCCAACAGCATCTTTTCTGCGGTTTACGACACAAACAATTCTTTCATAATTGACCTTTTTCTTGTTATTGCCGCCATCGTTATAATGACCCCGAAAAAAGAAAGCAGATTTGAATATAGGTCACTTATCACAACATCTGCAATTTTTTTCCTTCTTTCATTGCTTATTTTTATTTTGACTGTAATCATCCGCTTTCATTAGTTGCAAAGTAGTCGGGCAGAAATGGAATTACCTCTATCCGACTGCTTTAGCATCTATATCAATAAGAAACCACTATCTTAGAAATACTCAACCAATCCCTTTCTTAACATTTCATTGGCAGGCTGACTGCCCGGGCCAAAGCCCGGGCAGTTTTCCCATATCCTGATTACTTCTTGATGTTGAAGAACGCCTTCCGGCCCAGGTACTGGGCGGAGTCGCCCTGTCGTCGCAAAGTCCGCTCAGTTCCGTTTCCTTGCTCCTCCTCTCCCCACCGAAACCGCTGTGCTGGGTTTCGGCGGGGCCCCCGGAAAATCTGAGGGCTTCCCCGGGGCCCCTCTGTTTTATCATGCTCGGGCGGAATGAATCCGCCCTTCGCCAAGGTTTTCGCCCCTGGCAAAAACGCTTGTGCGGCGCAGAGCGCCGCCCCATCTGCGATGGGGCCCCCGAGAAGGCGCTGGGCGATAGAGAACAAACTGCCCGGGCCTAAGCCCGGGCAGTTCCGTTGGGTCAATTACTTCTTCAGATTGAAGAACGCCTTCAGCCCGAGATACTGAGCGCTGTCGCCCAGCTCCTCCTCGATGCGCAGCAGCTGGTTGTACTTGGCCACGCGGTCGGTGCGGCTGGGGGCGCCGGTCTTGATCTGGCCGGCGTTCAGGGCCACGGAGATGTCGGCGATGGTGGTGTCCTCGGTCTCGCCGGAGCGGTGGGACACCACGGCGGTATAGCCCGCCCGGTTGGCCATCTGGATGGCGTCCAGGGTCTCGGTGAGGGTGCCGATCTGGTTGACCTTGATGAGGATGGCGTTGGCGATCTTGTTCTCCAGGCCCATCTTCAGGCGCTCGGTGTTGGTGACGAAGAGGTCGTCGCCCACCAGCTGGACGCGGTCGCCCAGGGCCTTGGTCAGCATCT